>NZ_CP020540.1 GCF_002080435.1 Sphingobium herbicidovorans
CTGACAACCAACACCACGTCGCGGAGCGTCGCGTCGTCCGGCAAATTCCAATAACGCTTGGCGATGTCCGGCGCGGGCACATTGGGGCTGCGCCCTTCGTCGATCTCGGCAAGATAATGGGTGTAGCTGATCACCGCCTCTTCTTCGAAATAGCCGACAACGCGGTGAGCCGTCTTGGCGCTCACCAGATAGAGGGCGAAGAAGAACAGATAGAAGACCCACTGCACGCCCATGATCACCGCGCGCTCGAACCAGGTGGGCTTGGAAATTTCGATGAAGGTCATGAGGTGCATGCGCTCATTTTCCGCTTCGTCCATGAGCGTCTTTATCCAGCCCCTGTCATCGCAGATGCGCCGCAGGCAGGCGAGATGGGTGATGGTCGCCCCGACCATGCCGGGGACAGCGGCCACCGTTTCCAGTACCACGGCGCGATGGCCGTAGCGTGCAGCGAAGAAGGTGTCCGCGCACCAACGCAACATCTTCGTGAAGCCAAAGGCGACCCGGTCCGACAGCCCTTTGGGCTTGTGATGGACGCCAAGATCGATGAACGGTGCGGTCATGAAACTATCTCCAGATGGGAGCCTGTTCGCTATGACGCTCATCTATGCTGCGGGGCGTCGGGGAGAAATTCGGATGTTGTCCCTACCGCAAGTCCCCTAAGGGCTTTACCGGAGGTGGGAGAATGCGCCGATCCGATGAGGAGAATGTGAACAAAGCGGCATTGTCATTTCGGCACATGAACCTGCCCGCGCCGCCAATTCTGGTGACGCTGGCGCTTGCCGCCATCGCTGTGGCGATTGGCGCGGGGGTGCGAATCGCCTTCGCCGCAGAGCTTGGCCAGCGCGCCACCTATATCTTCTTCGTTCCGGCGGTAGTGGTGGCGAGCGCCTTGTCAGGACTGCGAGGCGGGATCGTCGCCTGCATAGCGGGAGCCGCATCAGGGCTACTTTGCGATAGGGCGATCGGTCCTCTGGAAGTTGGAAGCCTCATCGCGGCGGCGGCGTTCGTGATTATCGGCCTTGCCGTGGCGCTTGGCGGCGAGTGGTTCCAGCGGGCGCGGGCAGAGGCGGAACGTGGCACGGAGGCGCTGGCGCGGCGGGAGGCGCATCTCCGTTCGCTGCTCGACACCGTGCCGGACGCCATCATCGTGATCGACGAGGGGGGTTAATACGGGACTTCAGCCCGGCAGCGGAGCGGATGTTCGGTTGGAGCATGGAGGAGGTGCGCGGAAGCAATGTCAGCATGTTGATGCCCGATCCATATCGATCGGCGCATGATGACTATCTGACCCGCTATTACAAAACGGGCGAGAAGCGGATCATCGGCAAGGGCCGGGTGGTGGTGGGTCAGCGCAAGGACGGATCGACCTTTCCCCTGGAACTGGCCGTCGGAGAGATGCGCGTGGGCGGCCAACGGCATTTCACCGGCTTCATCCGCGATCTTACTGAACGGCAGCAGGCTGAGGCCCGGCTTCAGGAATTGCAGAACGAACTGGTTCATGTGTCCCGGCTGACCGCGCTTGGTGAAATGGCGTCTGCGCTTGCGCATGAGTTGAACCAGCCTCTATCGGCGATTGCCAATTACCTCAAAGGCAGCCGCATGCTTCTGACGCGTGAAGAGGTGCCGCTGGGCCGCGTGGGTGAAGCGCTGGAACGGGCAGGGGCGGAAGCGCTGCGGGCGGGCGACATCATTCGCCGCCTGCGTGACTTTGTCGCCCGCGGGGAAACTGAGCGGTCGGTCGAAAGCCTGCCCAAGATGGTCGAGGAAGCCAGTGCCCTGGCCTTGGTGGGCGCCAAGGAACATGGCATCCGGGTGCAGTATGACTTCAGTCCCGAGATTGATCTGGTTCTGGCGGACAAGGTCCAGATCCAGCAGGTGGTGCTGAACCTCATCCGCAACGCCGTCGACGCAATGACCGATGTCGCGCTGCCCCGTCGCGAATTGCTGATCGGGATTGAGCCCACAGCCGATAATATGGCGCAGGTTACCGTGGAGGACACAGGCCTTGGGATCGATCCCGAAGTTGCTGATCGCCTGTTTCAACCGTTCATCACGACCAAGCGAACCGGCATGGGCGTGGGCCTTTCTATTTCGCGCACCATTGTCGAGGCGCATGGCGGGCGGATCTGGGCGGAACTGCGGGAGGGCGGCGGCGCGTTGTTTTGCGTCACCCTGCCACGCGTGAGTGAGGAGGATCTGAATGACGGTGAGTGAAGCGATCGTTTACGTCATCGACGATGATGACGGGGCGCGTCATTCGCTGGAGTTCCTGCTCGACTGCGCGGGAATACGGGTGCGCTCCTTTGCTTCCGCCGACGCCTTCCTCGCCTCGTCCCCGCCGCTGTCAGGCGCCTGCATCGTCACGGACGTCCGGATGCCCGGCCGCAACGGCATTGAACTGGTGGAGGAGCTGAGGCGGCGTGGTGCAAATGTGCCGGTCATCGTCATCACCGGCCATGCCGATGTGCCGCTCGCCGTACAGGCAATGCATGCAGGGGTGGCTGACTTCATCGAGAAGCCATTCGATGATGAGGTGATGCTGTCGTCGATCCGCAAGGCGCTTATCCGGCAGGCCGGGGACGATCAGGCGCAGGCGGAGAAGCAGTCGATAAATGACCGGATCGCCAGCCTCAGCCCGCGCGAGCTGGAGGTGATGGAAGGACTGGTTGCGGGACACGCCAACAAGGCGATCGCCTTTGACTTGGAGATCAGCGCCAGGACGGTCGAGGTTTATCGTGCGAATGTGATGATGAAGATGCAGGTCAAGACCCTTTCGGAACTCGTCCGCATGGTGACGCTGGCAAGATTGGGCTAAAAAGTTGAGTCGCTCGAAAGGAAATAGAGACGGAAAGGCGATGGCGTCCGAACGGCATCATCCTGCTTGTCCCTGACCAGACATTCTCCTAGCGTCCACACTTTTCCGTTCAAGCAGTCTTGCGCTTCCTCCGAAAGCCGAAGTACGAGCGCCTTATCGTGCTGACCAAGCCTGGGACTTGTACGAACCCGCTGACGCGGGATGGGCACCCGGATTTGAAGTCCCGCTGATGATCTGAGAACAGCACTACAGTTGAGCACTGCTCGGGGTGGGCAGAGCATCGCGACTCCTTTCAACCAAGGAGCCGAACGATGAGCAGCTATCTTTCCCAAGTTCCCGCCAACTCGCTACGCCAGCGCATGATCGACGACATGAACATGCGTCGATATTCGCGGGAGACACAGCGCAACTATGTTCGCGATGTCGCGCGGTTCGCAACCTATCTGGGGCGGCCGCCAGACACCGCGACAGCCGAAGACCTGCGGCAGTTCCAGATCGATCAGCGGGCTTCGGGCATGGGCGTGCCGACCATGAACAGCATCGTCGCGGCGCTGCGCTTCTTTTTCACGCATATCCGCCAGCGCACGACGCTGCTGCGAACGGTTGCGTCACTGGCCAATGGCGGAAGAGCGAGCCATGCCCTTCGCCTGCTGGGGAATAACGTCATCGAGTCGCAGAATCCGGCGAAAGATACCGCCGATCGCTGGCTTGGCCTTTCGCCCCAAGATCGGGAGCGTACGGCCGTGTTCGCGTCGGGTAGAGACGCCCGGGCAGCGATCAACATGCGCATCCAGGAGGGCCTTGTTGCTGAAGGATCGCTGCGTGGCGAGGCGATCGAGGTCATGGTCTATGAGCGGGTCAATCTCACCCGGGAGGAGCTTCGCTATGCGAAGAGCTACCGCGAGGGTCAGACACTGGAGGTCACGCGCGGCGGGATGCGGGATATAGGCCTGAACGCGGGACGCTATGACGTCACCAAGGTCCATGCCAATGGCAAGATCGACCTTCGTAAGGGCGGCCAGCGCGTCCTTTTCGATCCGCGAAAGCTCTCCCCACAGGAGACACGTGATCGCCTTCAGCTTTCCGAAAAGAAGATTGTTCAGATTCGCGAGGGCGATCGCGTCCGCTGGACCGCAAATGACAAACCGCGTGATCTCCATAACGCCGCCATCGCGACGGTGGTCGCCGTGGACCAGAATGCGGTCACTGTCGAAACGGCTTCGCGGCAGCGGCTGACCCTGGGCCTTTCCGATCCGATGCTGTCGCGCTTGGACCTGGCCTACAGCCTCAACATGCACATGGCGCAGGGCATCACCACCGACAAAGCCATCACCGTGATGGCTAGCTATGAAATGAACCTCTCCAATCAGCGCTTGTTCAATGTAGGCGTCACCCGCGTGCGCGACGAGCTGACCATGATCGTGGATGACAAGGCCAAGCTGGAGCGTCAGCTCGCCAGCAATCGCGGCAACAAGACGTCGGCGCTGGAAACCACAGGGCGGCTCAATATCGACAATATGGCGGAAGGTGGACGTGGGCGATCACGTCGGGGCCAGGATCTTGGCCTTCCTGACGGTTTCAAAGCAGGAGCGAGCGATCACGCGGAATATCCGACGGTTGCAGGCAAGGGCGGGCCGCGCAGCGATGAGCAGGGGCGTATCGCAAGGGATCGCGCTGAGAATCTCGCAGTGCTTCCCGAGCGAAGCCTGGGTCTCGATCTTTGACGAGGAGCCGCGTCACGAATTTCCGACCTTTCCGTGGGCGCGCTCAAGTAGCCGGAGCAGACCGGGGAAACTGGAATGACGCCTCCCAGGTCAGAGCACTGCTTGGAACGCAGACTACCGCGTTGCGTTCGCCTGTATCCACCGTCATAGGCTGCGCCCATGGACGAGAATACCACTGACATGATTTTGCGAGTGATAGAACGCGCGCCACAATGGGTCCGGCATGAGCTGGAGGCCAAGGACCCCAGCGCACGCAAGCGCGCCGAAGAAACCCTGGCGGCAATGATTGCTGATGCGCTCGCGAATGGAGCTGGCGCGCAGCCTTTGGATTGAGTCCGGCCGATCTGATAAGTCTCGCCTTCACGGGATTTACCGCTCGCCAAAAAAAGTCGCGCCGAACGGCTGTTCTTCTTCGCCATCATCGGTGGGCTCGGGAACGATGCGTCTCCGCTGCTATCGTATCGACTGCCTGCTCGCCTTCTCCTCTGGCATATGCCAATGTCATATGCCAGAGGAGTCCCGATGAACGCTGGACGTCACGTCAAACTGTTCAAAAATGGTCGCAGTCAGGCCGTCCGTATCCCGCGCGAGTTCGAGTTGCCGGGGGAAGATGCCATTATGCGCAAGGAAGGCGGCCGGCTCATCATGAACCCGCGCCTGCCCTGTCGCTGGCCGACTATCTGGCTACCCTCGATGACATCGAGGACGATTTTGGTCCGATCGACGATCTTGCCGCGGATGCCGTGGAATTCTGATCATGTACCTTCTCGACACCACCATTCTCTCGGATCTGGTCCGGCATCCACAGGGTGTAATCGGCGGGCATATCGCGCAGGGGACTACTGAGACCATTGTCACGAGCATCATTGTCGCTAGCGAACTGCGGTTCGGGGCGGAGCGCAGGGGATCAGAGCGGTTGACGGCGCAGTTGGAAGGGATTCTCAAACGTCTGCCTGTGCTGCCGCTGGAGGACGATGCGGATCGCCACTATGGGGTTCTTCGTGCGGAGCTGGAACGTCAAGGCAAACCGATCGGCGGAAATGATATGTTCATTGCCGCTCATGCCCTGGCACGCGACGCTACGCTCGTGACCGACGATGGCCGGGAGTTTGAGCGGATGCCGGGATTGCGCGTCGAGAACTGGCTTCGCTTGCCCGACGTGTAGCCGCCAGGGCGCGGTTTGGTTGGAGCGCTCGAATGTGAGCCAGTACCGCAGTCCCGGAATAGCAAACTTTGGGACCTAACCGACCGGCAGCTTCGGAGCGCCTCGCAGCAAATTCCGGACGCTAAACGAGTCATTTCCTCACGCGAATAGATCATCGCGATGTACGATGAGCGCTTCTTCCGTATGTGGCAGTTCTATTTGGCAGGAGCGATCGTTGCCTTCCGCCATGATGCCCATATGAATTTCCAGATTCAGCTCAGCCGTCGTCGCGAGGCGTTGCCGTTGACAAGGAACTATAGAGGCTGAGGTAGAACGGGCGCTAACCGGGAGGTCAAGCCATCCGCAGTCATTCGGCAAGGGCAGTTTTGGAGGCTCAGCTCAAATAGCTGACTTTCCGCACCTGGGCGACGAAAATTAGCCCATTAACGGCCCGACTTCGGTATCGGTAACGCGCCGTAGGCGGATTGGCTTCAACGAGCCAAGCCGAGAAACGGCTTTCAGCTTCGCGCGGCTTTATGGCGGAAGAAGATCGGCATGAATTGATGCCGATGAGGCATTGGTCGCGCGAACTTCATCAAAGCCACTGTTTATCTCAATAGGCCTGAGCCTGCCGGGAAGTGGACGGTTGATTGCCGGAAAGCTGGGCACTATCATGCGCCGGCGGACCGGGCCCCTCTGGCGCGCTGATTTTCAAGGCGCGTGATGTCGGACCGCATCGGGAAATCCGGTGCGAATGCGGCTTGGTCTCATCCCTTCCTCTCTTCGCAGCGGCTTTTCCGGTCAACCTTGCCGTTGAAAAGAGGAGCATCTCCCATGGAATTTTTCTCCGCTGACTGGCTTGGAACCCATGCTTGGTTCTGGATGGCATTCCTTGCCATCGTGGTGGCGCTGACTGCGTTCGACTTGGGCTTTCTTCACAAGGAGAACAAGGCAATCGGGATCGGTGAGAGCCTGAAACTCTCCGTCTTTTACATCAGCATCGCCTGCGCTTTCGGCGCGTGGGTATGGTGGGCCCGCGGGGCCGACCTCGGCATGCAATATTTCACCGGATTTTTTATCGAGAAGGCGCTGTCGATCGATAATGTCTTCGTCATCAGCCTGATCTTTTCCTATTTCGCCATACCGGCCAAATATCAGTATCGCGCGCTGCTCTGGGGCATATTGGGCGTGATCGTGCTGCGCGGGCTGATGATTGCGGGCGGGGCGGCACTGTTACACGAAGCCTATTGGGTGATTTACCTTTTTGCCGCCTTCCTGATCCTGACCGGCATCAAGATGATGGTCGGCGCCGACAAGCCGGTGGATTTGGCGAAGAATCCAATCATCGGCTTTATCTCCCGTCACTTGCGGGTGGCACCTGAACAGCATGGCGAGCATTTCCTGGCGCATGTGCCAGATCCGAAAACCGGCCGCATCAGAGTTGCCGCGACGCCGCTGCTTTGCGCGCTTATCGTCATCAACTTCGCGGACCTGGTGTTCGCGTTGGACAGCGTGCCGGCGATCTTTGCAATCACCACCGACACCTTCATCGTCTACACCTCTAACGTGATGGCCATATTGGGGCTGCGCGCTCTGTATTTCGCGCTCGCGGCCATGGTGCACCGCTTCCATTACCTCAAATATGCGCTGGCAGCGATCCTGGTGTTCATCGGCAGCAAGATTTTCGCGGCGGATTTCCTGCTGGACGGCGGCAAATTCCCGCCGGCGCTGAGCCTGGGAGTCAGTTTCGCGCTGATCGCCATCGGAGTGGGATGGTCGCTATGGGTGACCAGAAGGGAGAAGCAGCGGCTGGCGCCCTGATGTGCCGGGCGGCGCCCCGATGCTTCCGGGCGGTGGAACGGCAGGGGCCGCCGTTAATTGAACCAGTGGGATATTCAGCGTAGGTGACTCTGGCCGAGGGCGCGTGGGGACTGCGGGCGCGCGGCGTTGGCCAGTGCGTCCGCTGGTTCAAACAAGAAAGGGCTGCGGCGGTCGTGGCATGATACGGGCACTTCGCGCATGGGCACGCAAACACACGGAACGGAGCCGCTATTCGCCCGTCGGCATCGCCTTTCACTGGGTGATGGCGCTTCTGGTCCTATTCCAGCTTGGTTGGGGCTACTACGCAAGCTGGTTGGGGGTGGGGGGAGAGAAGCTCCGCGCCTATGAGGTGCACAGCATGGTCGGTTTGCCGATCCTTGTGCTGGCGATCGCGCGGCTCGGCTGGCGCGTAATGATACCCGGACCGATCAATGACGCCGATCGCCAAGGATTGCAGACGCAGGTCGCCTATGTGATGCATTACCTGTTCTATCTGACCTTTTTCGGCCTACCGCTGAGCGGCTGGGCCATGTGGTCGGCCATCGCAGAGCCGGGGCCGCTCTATTTGGCGGGCGTCATTCCCTGGCCGCAGCTGCCGTTCGATCAGCTGCCGTTAACGACACAGTGGCGGATCATGGACGTGGCGGAGGATGTTCATCTGGCGCTGGTCGCGATGTTGCTGGTGATCATTCCGTTACATGTGGCTGCGGCGCTAAAGCATCATTTCTGGGATCGGCATGATGTACTGCGCGGAATGCTGCCGGAGATACCGGACGCGGAGGATCCCCGGGGAGAGACGACGCATAAGCCGCGAGAGCCGAAGATTCAGCCGGCGAAAGCGCCTGGCTGATCCGCAGCATGACGTTTTCTCCGTCATTCCGGCGGAAGCTTTTGCGCCACTGCGCCATTTGTTGGGCGAGGTAAGCGGCGGGCTGGCCCGCGAGGGGAGGGTTGGCGCCGCCCCCTTCGCCCCGCGTACCGTGACAGGAGGCGCAAGGGGCAAGGCCGCGCGATTCATCGCCTTGTTGATAGAGCGCGGCCGGTTCGCCTGATCGCTTGACTGGACCGGATGGGGCAACGAAGGGGAGGCCAGCGTAATAAGCAGATACGGCGTCATGCTGCGCCAGCGTAAGCTTTCTAGCGACGGCTTCCATTTCAGGGTGGCGGCGGCGCCCGCTCGCATAAGCTTCCATCTGGGCCGTCAGATAGCCGCGATCCAGGCGAGCGAGCCTGGGCGTGCCTGCCCCGTTGCCCAGCCCGCCAATGCCGTGACACGCGACGCAGGCGTAAGCGGCGCCAGCGTCGCCACCGCTAAGCGCGATGAGTTCGCCGGTCGCGGTGAAGCCGTCCGCTGACCCCCTATCTATCGATCCGCAGGCGGCGAGAAAAAGGGTGACGCCGACCGCCAATGGGGCTCGCAAGGCCATGGACGGGAACCGCTTCGCCATCGCAACGGTTCCTTGCCTCAGTGTAAAAACGGCGGGAGCGACGAAAAGGGGCACATGAGGCTGTTGCACGCCTTGACGTTGTTGCTGGCGATGTCCTGCAAGCCGCCTCCCGACGAGATGCAGCATATGCCGCAGGCCGATCCGGCGAGGGGCAAGGCAGTGATGGAACGAGTGGGGTGCGCGGCGTGTCATGAGATAAGCGGAATAAGGTGGCCGAAGGGGAAGGCCGGGCCGTCGCTACGTGGCTTTGCCGATCAGGGCTTGATTGCGGGTCGGCTGCCCAACCGGCCTGACAATCTGGCAGCCTTTGTGCGCGATGCTCCGGCAGTGGTGCCGGGTTCGACAATGCCGGCGATGCCGATCAGCGAAAGCGAGGCGCGGGATGTGGCGGCTTTCCTTTATGCAGGAAGGAAATAGCGAATTGCCGGAGAAATCAATCGTGCCGGTGTTCGATCCTGCAGGGCCCTATGCAGGATCCATAACTATTCTGTCATGGTTCCTGATCGCCATGGCGTGCGGGGTTTTGTTGATTGTGCTGGCCTCCTTGTGGGTCGCGCTGTTCGGGGGAGAGCGGATCGGGAAGAAGCTGGGCGGAGCGAAAGCGGTGTGGATCGGCGGGATCGGCCTTCCTGTGGTGGTGCTGACGGTGCTGCTCGTCTACGGCCTCAGCCTGACGCGCAACCTGACGGAGCCGGTGCCGCGCACCGCGATGCGGGTACGGATCACGGGCGAAATGTGGTGGTGGCGGGTCGCCTATCTGGACGGGCAGGGGCGCCCCGCGATGATCGACGCCAACGAGCTGCACATCCCGGCGGGGCAGCCGGTGCTGCTGGAGCTGGAGTCCAACGATGTCGTCCATAGTTTCTGGGTGCCACGCCTGTCGGGCAAGCTCGACATGGTGCCGGGGCGGCGGAACATCCTGCCGATACAGGCGGACACGCCGGGCGTGTTCGCTGGACAGTGCGCCGAATACTGCGGCGGTCCGCACGCGTTGATGGGCTTTGTCGTGATCGCGCATGAGCCAGCCGAGTTCGCGCTGCTGATGGCGGGGCAGAGAACGAAGCGTCCCGCCGGTTCGGCGGAAGGTGCGGCGCTGTTCCGCTCCACCGGATGCGCTGCCTGCCACCGGATCGCGGGGACGGATGCGAACGGCATGGCGGGACCGGATCTGACCTATGCCGGATCGAGACGCTCGCTCGGCGCAGGCATATTGCCCAATAATCGCGGGACAATGATGGGCTGGATCGGCGACAGCCAGTCGATCAAGCCCGGCAACCGCATGCCGCCTTACAAGATGCTGTCCGCCGCGCAGCTGCAGACCCTCACCGATTATGTAAGGGCGCAGAAATGAGGTCGGAGACCGGCTTCGACCCGGCCCTCTACGACCGTTTCCCGACGAATGAGGAGCGGCCTCCCGAGGAACTGAAGCAGCTTGAGGCAATCTGGTGCAAGCCGCGCGGCTGGCAGCTACTAACCGCGGTGAACAATAATTATGTCGGCTTCTTCTATGTTGCCGCCGCCTTCCTCTTCTTTCTGCTGGCGGGCGTGCTAGCGCTGGTGATGCGGGTGCAGCTAACGCTGCCGTTGCAAGGGGTCTTGCCGCAGGAGACCTATAACCAGTTCTTCACCATGCATGGCACGGTCATGATGTTCCTTTTCGCCGTGCCGATGGTGGAGGCGATCGGCGTCTTGCTGTTGCCGCAGATGCTGGCGGCGCGCGACCTGCCCTTTCCGCGCCTGTCGGCCTATGCATTCTGGGCCTATTTCGTCGGCGGGCTGTGCTTCTTCGCGTCGCTCTTTTTCGGTCTCGCGCCGGATGGCGGCTGGTTCATGTATCCGCCCTATACCGGCATGGCCTATTCACCGGGGATCAACGCGGATTTCTGGCTGCTGGGCATCGGCTTCATCGAGATCAGCGCGATTGCGGGCGCGATAGAGATCATCGTCGGCGTGCTGCGTACCCGCGCCCCCGGCATGACGCTGGAGCGGATGCCGGTCTATGCCTGGGCCATGCTGGTGTTCGGGGTGATGATCGTGATCGCCTTTCCCTCGGTGATCCTCGGCACCTTGCTGCTGGAGCTGGAGCGCGCCTTCAACTGGCCCTTCTTCGATCCGACGCGGGGAGGCGACGCGCTGCTGTGGCAGCATCTCTTCTGGTTTTTCGGCCACCCGGAAGTCTATATCATCTTCCTGCCCGCCTCTGGACTCGTATCGATGATGGTCGCCACGCTCGCTCGTACGCGGCTGGTCGGTCATGCCCTGATCGTCCTTGCCTTCCTCGCCACCGGCTTCATCAGCTTTGGCGTGTGGGCGCACCATATGTTCACGACCGGAATGCCGAACCTCTCGGTCGGCTTTTTCTCGGCGGCAAGCATGGCCGTGAGCGTACCTGCGGGCATTCAGGTCTTTTCGTGGATCGCCACCCTTGCGATAGGCCGACCGCGCTTCAACGCGCCGACCCTGTTCCTGCTGGGCGGGCTTGTGACCTTTGTCATCGGAGGGCTGACCGGCGTCATGGTAGCAATGGTGCCGTTCGATTGGCAGGCGCATGACAGCTATTTCATCGTCGCACACCTCCATTATGTCCTAATCGGCGGCATGGTGTTCCCGATGTTCGCGGGCTTCTATTACTGGACGCCGATGACCAGCAGCCGGCCCTTGTCGGAAAGGCTAGGCAAATGGTCCTTCTGGCTGACGTTTACGGGTATGCAACTCACCTTCATGCCGATGCATCTCACAGGGCTCATGGGTATGCCGAGGCGCGTTTATACCTATTTGCCGGGCCGCGAATGGGAGGTGACGAATGTCGTTTCGACCCTGGGAGCCTTTGCCATGGGCGCGGGGGTGCTGGTCTTCCTGATCGATCTTGCCCGCAACTTCCGCTTCACGACCGATGATGATGCGGGCAATGTCTATGGCGGCGGAACGCTGGAATGGCTGCCGACCGGCCTTTATTCGACGCGCAGCATTCCGGTGGTGAAGAGCCTCGAGCCTTTGTGGGACGATCCTGAGCTCGCCGAAAATGTGGAGGCGGGCCGCTACTTCCTTCCCGGTTCGGCGACAGGGCTGCGCGAGACGATCGTCACCAGCCCGCTGCGCGCCGAGCCGCAATATCTGCAGATCATGCCCGGTCCATCGGTCTGGCCATTCCTGGCGGCGGTTATGACGGCGGGCTTCTTCATCCTGATGACGATACATGCCTATTATCCGTCCTTCGCCTGCGGGATTTTCGCGATCATCTGTGTGCTGCGCTGGCTGTGGGATACGGATCGGCCGGTCGGCCAAGAGGTGGTGGACGTCGGCGCGGGCATTCGTCTGCCGACCTATGTCACCGGACCGGGGAGCCATGGCTGGTGGGCGATGGTGATCCTGCTGGTCGTGATCGGTATGATTTTCGTCATGGGCGTGTTCAGCTTTCTCTATCTTTATGGCGTGCAGCCGCGTTTCTGGACAAAGCCGGCGGATTTGGGCGGGCTGGCGCTCATCTTGCCCGCCTATGGAGCCGCCGGGGGCTGGCGCTGTGGTCGCGGCATATGCTGGCGCGTGAGGCGACGCAGCTGTGGACACCGGGGGTGCTGTTCCTGTGCGGGGCGCTGGCGCTGGCTGTGGGGATCGGCGCAGATATTTGGAGCTGGAACAGGAGCGGCCTCAGCCCGAGTGCAAGCGGACAGGGCGCGAGCATCTATGCCCTGCTCTCGCTGGAAGCGGCGCTCGCGTTCATCGGCCTGCTGATGGCGGGATATTTGTCGGCGCGGAACAGCCGGGGGATGATCGTGCGGCCACGCAATAACAGCCTGGACCTTTGCGTGCTGTTCGTCGCCTATGCAGCCGGGCAAGGCGCGCTCACAGCGATCCTGACGCGCGTGGTGGGGGGCTGACCGATGCGCAGTTGGCTGATGCTGCTGAGCGGCTACATCCTTTGGACCATCCATTTCTTCGCGCTCTATATCGCTGCCAGCGCATTTCCGGGGCAGCCGCCCTCCTACTGGCTGACGGGACTCATCACGATCCTGTGCCTCGCGGGCGTCGCCTTCGCGGTGATGCGGGCCAAGCGAGGGGATGGGGCGAGCGGCATGGATCGGTGGGTGCGGACGGTCGCGCTATGCGGGCTTGGCCTTTCCGGCATTGCGATCATCTGGCAGGGATTGCCCGCCCTGATCGTCTAGGATGTCGGGAACGCGACCGCCGACCGATCGTTCGACGGGGATGCCAACAGCCGTTCCCATGCGCCGGTGAGCCAATGTCCGATTGGATCACCGATTTCGTCGAGAAGATGGGATATGCCGGCATCGCCCTGCTCATGTTCCTGGAAAACATCTTCCCACCGATCCCGTCTGAACTGATCATGCCGCTGGCCGGTTATTCGACGGGAGAAGGCAAGCTCAACCTGATCGGCGCGCTGCTTGCAGGAACGGCGGGCACATTTGCCGGGGCCCTGTTCTGGTATGCCGTCGCACGCTGGTTGGGCGAAGAAGGGCTGCGCCGATGGGCGGGCCGTCATGGCCGGTGGATCACGCTTGGCAAGCAGGATATCGACTCTCTCGACGCCTGGTTCTGCCGTCATTGGAGCTGGGCGGTCCCGGTCGCGCACCTGATCCCCGGCCTGCGGACGCTCATCTCCATTCCCGCCGGTATTTTCGCGATGCCGATCCTCCGCTTCATGGTCCTGACGGTGCTGGGTGCGGGCGTGTGGAACGCGGCGCTGGTCAGCGCAGGCTACGGGCTGGGCCAGGAGTTCGGAGCGGTGGACCGCTATCTGGGGCCAGTGAGCATGGCGATCATGGCCGTGTTGTTCCTCTATTATCTTTGGCGGGTCGCGCGCTTCAAGCCGGGCTGAGCGCCCTGCCTCAGCCGTCGAAGCTGATGGCGACGCTGGGTGCGGATCGCACCGCCTCGCCGTGAAATACCGCCTCGATATTATTGCCATCAGGATCGAGCACGAAGGCGGCATAATAGCCGGGATGATAGGGCCGCTCGCCCGGAGCGCCGAAATCGATGCCGCCATGCTGAAGCGCGGCCTTGTGGAAGGCGTCCACCATGGCGCGGTCCTTCGCCTGGAAGGCAAGGTGATGGCGGCCGGTCAGCTTGCCCAGAGCCTCCGGCCCGTCCGGCGAGGAGACGAACAGTTCATCATACCAGAAATGAGCGTCGGCGCTGCCGCCGAGCGGGATCCCGAGAACGGCCATGACGGCGCCGTAGAATCTGCGCGAGGCCTCGACATCCTTGACCACCAACTGGATATGATCGACGAGCCGTCCGCGATGGAGTGTCTGGGCTTCCATTGTCGGGTTCCTCCTGCGCCAGTTTTGTCGCGGCAAGCTTTTGCTCCTTGCGGGAACCGAGGCATGGCGTTGAGGTTCCCAAACAATGTCACGCCCGCGCCGCGGCAGCCTTGCGCGTAGCGAAGCCTAACCAGTCGCGCTATGAGCGGCCGAATTCAAAGGAGTGATAGACATGCCGAGCACCAGTCCCTGGCAGCATCATCGCAACGCCGCCCTGGCCGACGACATCGACTTTGAGATCATCGGGCAGGAGCTGCAGTTCCTCGAGATCGAACTGGACCCGGGCGAGAGCGCTATTGCCGAAGCGGGCGCGCTGGTCTGGAAGGATGCGAGCGTCGGCATGACCGTGTTCGGTGACGGGAGCGGCCAGTGATGGCGGCTTCACGGGCAAGCTGTTGGGCGCGGGGAAGCGTTTGGTTACGGGCGAAAGTCTCTTCACTACCGTGTTCACGCATGACGGGCAGGGTAAGGCCCAGGTCGCTTTCGCTTCGCCGATACCGGGCGCGATCCTGCCCATTCGACTAGATCAATGTGGCGGGCGCTTGATCTGCCAAAAAGACAGCTTCCTCGCGGCCGCCAAGGGCGTGTCGATCGGCGTGCAGTTCCAGCAGCGGATCATGACCGGCCTGTCCGGCGGCGAAGGCTTCATCATGCAGAAGCTGGAGGGCGACGGTTGGGTGTTCGTCCAGATGGGCGGCGCGATCGTCGAGCGGAAACTGGCACCCGGAGAGCAGATCCACGTCGACACAGGCTGTGTCGCGGCCTTCACCGACACAGTAGATTTTGACCTTGACCGCGCTGGCGGAGTCCGCAGCGTCCTGTTCGGAGGAGAGGGTTTGTTTTTCGCCCGGCTCACGGGACCCGCAAAGGTCTGGATACAGTCCCTGCCATTCTCCTGTTTGGCTGGGCGGATGCTGGCGGGGGCTGGCAGCCGTGGGGGCCAGAACAGGGGCGAGGGCTCGGTACTCGGCGGACTAGGGGATCTGATCGGCGGCACTAACTAAGGCTGGCTATAGGAGCAGTGGTTACTGCTCGGAACGCGCGACTTAGCGCATGGTCGAACCTTGCGGGCATCTGGGCGAGGTGGATTCAAGCTTTGACCCAGTGGCCAGCGTCTTGAGGGGATGGTGCGGGACTTCCCGACTCCAGTAAGCGATGCACGAGACGAGCCCATTGAGGAATGCAGCGCTGCCGTGCTGCAGGATTTGAGGCCTTTGCTTCAACTATCTTCCGAATGGTGGTTGAATGCCCGGCGCAGCGCCGAGCTGCAGTGGCTCATGAACATTAGAAAGCGAGTAGCTGCTCGTCCGCACCTGGGAATTGGAAACCCACTTTGGAACGGCGACAAAGGGCCGGGCTTGCAAAATGACATGATCTACCATGCGTTTGACGTTTAGCGGGAGGCGCCATTCGTACGTTGCCCCTCGAAGCCGATGGCCGCATAAGGGCCTATGACAATTGAGTTACAGAACGCCGCCTCACTTTCCAGAATCCAAGAAAATTGGCTTGCCGCGAAGGAACGGCGGTTACTCAACTGGCTCTGCGCCCAAATGCCCCCATGGGTCACGCCTGATCGCCTCACCGCTTTGGGCATGATCGGCGCGGTTATGATCTTCCTGGGCTATGTCGGGAGCAATCTGCATTCATCCTGGTTGCTGCTCGCCATCGCGGGCTATGTTGTCCAATGGTTTGGGGACTCGATGGATGGTAGCATTGCGCGCTTTCGCCGGATCGAACGTCCCTCCTATGGCTATTTCATCGATCATAGCTGCGACGGCTTCGCGACGCTGCTGATTCTGGCTGGGATCGGTCTCAGCCCTTTTGTTACCATGGACGTCGCGATGGTGGCGCTGGCCGGCTATCTGTTGCTGTCGATCCATGCCTATCTTTCCGCTCGCGTGTTGGGAGAGTTCAAGCTGTCCTATCTGGCGGCTGGCCCCACTGAATTGCGGCTGATGCTGATCGGGCTGACGGTGATGATGATGGTCTTGGGCTCTGGTCCCGGATATTTCGGTGTCCTGTCGGGATTTGACCTGTTCGTAGGTGCGATAGCGCTTATCCTGATCCTGCTGTTCGTCATCCAGACGTTGGTCACGGGACGGCGCTTAGCCCGGTCTGACCGGGGAAATGACTGACATGCGAACCGGCGCGGATATTGCTGCCCCCATGATCCAGTTTCTGATCGACGGCGACGCACGAATAGCAAAGCGGACGGGCCGCACCTGGAAACGGAAAATCGGCAACTGAACGGCCGCATAGGGTCGCTGCCACTAATCAGGATGCTTGTCTGCAACGAGATCAATGAGGCATGATCACGTTGCCGCAGACGATGATGTAGGGTGGAAAGTGGACCTGCCAACCGAAGTTGAGGCGGCCCGATACTGTGCTGCTATGGTTGTCTCGCTAATGAACGGGAGCCACGCCAGGCGGCCGTCAGACCCCATTTTTACGTTGCCCGCGTCAGCCATGGCCTCATGAGTTGCGTGCGCGGCGGAACCAGTTGGTGCCGTTCAGGGCGATTGATAGCCGGTCGGACGGATAGTCAGCATTGCCCCGCGTGGATCGTGAGCGAAAAACAGGCCGCCCTCAGCGCGGCCATGGCCCGGCACATAGTCGATGGTGGCGACACTTCGTTCGGGCTCGTGTCCCGGGCGAGCCAGCATGCCCTCCACCTGCAATGCAGCCGCAGTGCCGCCGGCGCTGTTGATCGCCTCGAATGTCACGACATAACCATTAACGGCGGCTTTCACGCCCTGCTGCCGAATGGTGATGGATGGCGGCTGGTCCGGTCCAGCGGTGAGAGCCTCGCGCCCGAGCACGAACAGTTGTCCGGCCAGCAGCAGCAAGCCGAGGCCGGCCGCAATCCACTCGAGGAGCGGCGTGCGGTCGAGAGCGGCGGATCGGTTGGTCATCCTGGTCCCTTCAGACGACAAGGCGCGCGATAGCCGCCCCGATGGATGCTGGAAAGCCAAGCACCGTTGCACTCTCCGCGATGCTCGCCAGATCGCCATGGTCGAGCCGCCCGAAGGTCCAGAGCACGTAAAGGCTCATAAGGATGGCGATGGCATAGCCGGGCACGGTGAAGATCAGGAAGACCCTGCCCGCGCCATAGCCCTCCGGCGCCGCCTCCTGTCCTGTCAATCCGACATTGAACACCAACGCATGCAGGACGAACAGCGACACGCCTGCAAGGGCGAGGCTGTGCCATGGCGTCATCTTGAACGCGATGAGCAGCACCTCCTCCGTTGGCGCGATGTTGAAGGCAAGGAACAGCGCGCCCGCCATCATCAGGAACAACTGTCCCGCGTAGCCGGCGGTGCGCGCCTCCTGATCCTCTTCGCTCTCCCCGCCGCCGGCGCTGAACTGCTTGCGGGTGATCATCGCGCCGAAGCTGGTGGGGATGCTCTGGATGGCGATCATGCCCAGCATTTCATCAGGCGGGATGCTGGTGTTGGCCAGCGCCAATAGGAAGAGGACCGCAGTCGACGCGACCATGCCGATGGCGTAAGCGGCGAGGGCGTCGAGGATATCTTCCGTGACGCTGGAGGTCGGTTCGAACCCGCCAAAGCGCGACAGGATGACCAGCAGCAGAAAATTGGCGAGCAGGAAGAGCGCGAGGCGCCGCGGTTCGACGTTCATACCGAGCGACCACATCTCCATTGTCATCAAGAGAGGTAGGCCGAACAGCACCGCGCCCGCCAAGGCCCGCGCAACGCCGCGTGCATAGCGCCAGTTCGCATCGCTGTCCCACAAGGCCGTCATGCCGGATCAACGCCGCTCGGAAATATTGGTTCGATGGAGGAACGACCTTTTGCGGGGCGGCGCCCGCGCTGGCTTGTAGATGCTTGTACCCCGCTCCGGAAGCGGCCGCCGTCTCGCCCGTGTCAGGGTCGCGTCCCTGTCGGCGGTCCAGCCAGCGCATGGCCGGGGCGACGGTGAGCCCGTCGAGCAGGATCGGCACGAGGGCGGCGAGGCCCACGATTGCCCAAAGCCGCTCCGCACCCACCCTCCATGTGGTTGAGGCCAAGCCTGGACGCTCCGAGGCCCTGGTCGCCTTGGTTTGAAATCAGAAGTTTACCCGCTGGAAGGCTAGGTGATCGAAAGCAGCCCGTCCGGAGTCTGAGGGCAAAAACCGGTGGCTGAGTGGCCGGAAGGGATCGTAAGGTTCATCACCATCGAGGGGAAAGGCTCAGGACGGAACCGGCTGACGGTCCCCTCGTTGCTCAATCATGAATGAACAGCTCTCCCTGACAGGCACCTTTCTTCGTGCCGCAGCGGCTGGTCTGGAATCCGACATCGATCGGTTCGAAGATCTGCTTTTCAAAAATGATGACCTTGCTGGCAAAGTGCGGCTGCTAAGCTATGCCGGCTACCGCAACGCCCATGAACTGTGTGTCTCAGGCCGCGTGGTCCGTTACAGAGAGCCGCTCGATGCTGGCGAGGGAACATTGTCGCGACTGCGGGCGATGATGGCGATCTACAATAGTGAGGAGGTGCCCGGCGTCTGCGTGCGGTGCCATGCTTGTGGCGGGACTGCCGAGACACGGTCCGATGAAGAGGGCTATTTCAGCTTCGCGCTTCCGATCGACAAGCCGCTACCGGATGCCACGAGCTGGGAAAGCGCGACGCTCTGGACGCCTGAGCAGGAGGCGCAATCGGCCAGCATCAGGGTGCCCATCATGGCACCTGCTGCGGATGATCATTGGGGCGTCATTTCCGACATTGACGATACAATCATCGAAACTGGTGCGACCAATTTCGTCAAGAACTGGCGCCGTGTGCTGGTCGATCAGCCGGACGACCGGCTGGCGGTGCCGGGGGCAGCAAAGCTCTACCAGATGATCGCGCATGACCATCAGGAACCCGTCCGGCCCTTCTTCTATGTGTCGTCCAGTCCGTGGAATCTCTATGGCTTCATTGCCGAGTTCATGGGGTTGAACGGGATCCCGCATGGGCCGATGTTCCTGACGGACTATGGTATCGACCGGGACAAGCTACTCAAGGTCGCGCATGGTACACATAAGCTGGCCGCCATCGAGGCGATCCTCTCATTCTATCCACAATTACGGTTCTTGCTGATTGGCGATAATGGGCAGCATGACGTGGAAATATACGCGCGCGCCGTTCAAGATTTTCCCGGCAGAGTGGCTGCGGTGTTCATCAGGGATGTTGAGGGAAGCTGCAAGCAGGGAACGAAGGCAGGGTTGCTGAACGGCATCGAGGCGGACGGCATTCCGGTCTACTGCGGAGCGGGCTTTAACGATGCTCTGACAGCCGCGAAAGAGCTTGAGCTTGATCGGCCGCTGGAAGCTGCAAAGGCGATAAGCGCAAAAGACCTGAGACCATGAGGATCGCTTAGTATGACCATGTGGTCTGACCCGGCTACCCCTGTCGATCAGGTGGAGCTTCGTTTCGGCGAGGGGCAGGATACTAAGCTCCTGCAGAACTTCTCTGGCGCGACCCGCTACAGGGACAGCCTGTTCCTCGCCGCCGATGAGCGTTGCGGTATCGACCGGCTCAGTCTGGAGGGTGGCATATGGGCAGACCATCACTGTTTTCAGCTGAGCAGTTTGTTGGACCTGGCGGATCCGGACGACGAAGCTGACCTGGAAGGGCTTGCAGTCGACGATGGTTGGCTGTGGATCGTCGGCAGCCATGCGCGCACGCGTCCAAAGCTGGGGAAGAAAAACGAGGACTGTATCGATCTCGACGAACTCGCGGACCTCAATGACACCCGACCTAGATGCCTGTTGGCTCGCATTCCTCTAAAGCAGCAAGGCAGGCAGTGGCTCCCGATTCACCAAGATGGGAAGCGCAGAAGCGGGCTGGTGCGGCAGACGAAGCGCGGCAATGCTCTATCCAAGCAGTTGCGTAAGGACCCGCTTCTTGCTCCTTTCACCAGAATCCCGGCTAAGGAGGGTGGGATCGACGTAGAGGGGGTCGCCGTTCTGGGGAGCCGGGTTGCGCTCGGCCTGCGCGGGCCGGTCATCAGAACCCATGCCGTTCTTCTTGAAATGGAGATCGTCGGCAAAAAGTCGGGCTCGCTTGAGTTGGTGGGCCCCATCGCCAAGCGGCTGCTTGATTTGGAAGGGCTCGGCATCCGGGATCTCAAACGCTGCGGCGACGATCTCCTCATTCTTGCTGGGCCGACGGTGGGACTGAGCGGTCCCTGTGCAATTTACAGGTGGGTTGGCTGGGCCCAGGATCCAGTGCAGCACGAACAAAGGGTTCGGCTGCACAGGCCAGAGCATCTGATAGACCTGCCGTTTGGGCGCGGGGTCGATCATCCGGAGGGTCTGGCGCTTTGGCCTACCAAAGATAATGCAATTCTGGTCGTGTGCGACAGCCCTTCTGTTGAGCGGCTTGATACCGCCCGTAAGGTCCTGAAGGCTGATCTTTTCAAGTTGCCCCCTTAGGTCTGCTTGGAAGACTGCCACCAACTATAATCTTCGGAGGTGAGCGGAAGGTCCGCTCCTGAGAACAAATGAATGGCACCTAGGCGACCACAACGGGTCGAGAGCCGCCATAAACGGATGAGGTGGATGGCTCCCGCTCACGGCATCTAAGTGCCAAGATGGGTTGCTGTCATGCAAACCCGAGCAAGGAGCCACCCGCCATGGAGATTAGCACGATCGGCCTTGATTTGGCCAAGAACGTTTTTCAGGTTCACGGTATCAGCGCGACCGGTGAGGTCGTGATTCGCAAGGCGCTGCGGCGATCGCAGATGTTGCCGTTCTTCGAGAAGTTGCCGCCGTGTCTGGTAGGCGCCGAGGCCTGCGGGACGTCGCATCACTGGGCGCGCGAACTGACCAAGCTGGGTCATGAGGTCCGGCTGATGCCAGCGGCTTACGTAAAGCCTTATGTGAAGCGCGGTAAGAACGACGCTGCCGACGCCGAGGCGATCTGCGAAGCTGTCACGCGTCAGACGATGCGGTTCGTGCCCGTCAAGTCGCGCGAACAGCAGGCGGCGTTGTCGCTGCACCGCGTGCGTAGCCTTTTGATCAAGCAGCGCACGCAACTGGTCAACATGATGCGCAGCGTGCTCGCCGAGCTGGGCATCGCCATCCCGGTCGGGATCGTGAAGGCACTGCAGATGGCGCGAGAGATCGTCGACCGCGAGTCTAGGCTCGATCTGCCGACCGAGGCGACCAACGTCGTCGCTATGCTGGCAGAGCAACTGCTCCAGCTTCACGTTCAGTTGCGCAAGCTCGACCTGCGTCTCGCCGCCCTGCAGCGGAGCGACGACAGGGCCCGACGCCTGGCGACTATCCCTGGTATCGGGCCGATCGGCGCGACGGCGCTCGCGGCATCGGTCACCGATCCCACGCAGTTCGCCTCGGGGCGCCAGTTCGCCGCCTGGCTGGGGCTAACTCCGCGGCAGAGCTCGAGCGGTGGCAAGGAACGCTTGGGGCGCATTACCAAGATGGGCGACAGATATCTGCGGCAGCTTCTGATCGTTGGCGCAACCGCATTGGTTCGATACGCCAAGGAGAAACCCAGCACGGTCGATCCGCGCTTTGTCGCTCTGCTCGCCAGAAAGCCCGCGCGCGTCGCGTCGGTCGCCATCGCTAACAAGATGGCGCGGATCGCATGGGCGGTCATGGCGCGCGGTGGGGTCTTCGAACGCGGGCATGCGCCTGTGCTGGCGGCAGCATAGATCAAGAATTTAGCTGAGGAGATCAGCTTCACGAGGTTGTGAGAGCGAAGGATGTGATGGCAAAACCGGTCGGACCGGGAACAAGGACAACCCAAGGACCCTCCTAGGCGTAAGAGCCTGCTAAACCGATCGGACCTTGTTCACGGACCCCATCAGGGCCAGCAGTCTGCACCGACTGCATCAACAGGCCGGACAGACGACTGCACCCGACCAAACGCCAGATCATCACTTTATGCTTGCAACGCGGGAGCCATCCACAGAGGACGGTCCGCAGTCAGGAACCAAAAATCAGCGGCTGAGCGGCTGCAAAGGGTCGGACTGTTCAATGACTAGAAATATAGAGTCGTTGTACCCGGGCGATAGCGTCGTTCACTCGCCAAAGGGGTAGGTCTCCGGCATGCCCTCATGGTCTTCGGGGCCAAGCGGCGTGACAGCACTTGTCTCGTCGAACCAGACGAACGCATCGAACTGCCGGGCAAAAACTGCCTGGCTGTAATGGCTCCAGAGTTCTGTTTCGGGACGATAGATGACCCCTATGAACCGCTCCAGCATCGGCTCGCTTAAGCGCCCGAGCAGCGCAGCGTCGCAATTGACGGACAGATCCAGCAGGAAGCGGCTCACGCCGCTGTCGTGGCACTGGCGCTCCAAGCTGTCTGGGCGCGAAGGGTTGACGCGCTTTACCTCCATGTCACCGTCCCAGTCGGTCGCTGCTGCAACGGTGCCCGTGTGCGTGCCAAAACCGATTAACGCGACGTCGTCACCCCACTGCTCGCGCGCTAGCTGGCCGATGTTGAGTTCGTCGCGGCTTTGGCCCATGTCGGTATGGCGCGCGTCACCAATATGGCTGTTGTGCGCCCACACGATCGCCTTTGCGCCTGAACCCTTCGCTTCCAGCAACTGTCTGAGCGTTTCGAACATATGGGTGTCCCGCAGGTTCCAGCTCTCGGCTCCACCATAATACATGATCCGATAGTAGCGCTCAGCCGAAGCTATCAGTCGGGCGTTCTGCGCGGCGTCGAGAAAATCATCACCGCTATGCGCCACATAATCGAGCCGCCTTTCCAGCAGATCGCGGCATTGCTCGATAACGGCTTTCTCACATTGCGCATAACCGCGCGAGAGCGCTGCGCGGCCATATGTCGCCGGATTGCGTTGCCAAGGGGTCAGGCAGCCATAGCGTTCGCGCGCTACCGCGGCGGCGTGGGGATCGATACGGTCGAGATAGTCGAGCACAGCGCCGATCGAGCCTGACATGTTGTAGATATCGAGGCCATAGAAGCCGGCACGCGCCTCGAGTGGCTTCGCCTTGTTGTGCTCGTGCATCCAGCCGGTCAGCGCCTGAATATCCGTGTTGCGCCACATCCATGTCGGAAAACGCTGGAACGGCGGCTCGTCATCTTCGCGGCGGGGCCGGTGCCGGACATAGCGATCAACCCGCGCGGCGTCGGGCCAGTCGGCCTCCAACGCGACGATGGTAAAGCCGTGCTGCTCGATAAGGTGGCGCGTGATCGCCGCGCGCGCCTGGTAGAATTCAGTTGTGCCATGGCTTGCCTCGCCGAGCATGATGACGCGGCGATCGGCGAAGCGGTCGAACAGCTTGCCAAAAGCGGGATCGTCAAACTCTGGCAGCGGCTCGGCCGCCTTTGCAATCATCTCTGGCACAGAGAGGCGGCGAGATGCACCGGGAACATGGTTGCTTGCCGCCCGGCTGCCATCCTCGCGCCAACCCTCCCCGCCGATCAGCGGCACAAACCTCACCGCTCCCAAATTCGCTTCCTCGAACCGGTCTTGGGCGGTCCGGCTGACTTTACAGAGTTTTTGGTCGCCTAGCTCGCCTACCGGAATGACAAGATGCCCTCCGACTTTCAGTTGCTGCTTGAGGGTGGGCGGAACATCGGGACCGGCAGCGGCAACGAGGATTGCATCGAACGGCGCGTCGTCGGGCGCTCCGGCAGAGCCGTCTCCAATCCGGATTTCGACATTGTCGTAGCCCAGTGCAGCTATGCGCGCGGCGGCCAGCTTGCCGAGCGCGGGATGCCGTTCAATCGCGACGACGCTCTGCGCGATTTGGCCCATCACGGCAGCGGCATAGCCGGAGCCTGCTCCGACCTCCAACACATGATCGCCCGGTTGCACTTCGGCCGCTTCGATCATGGCGGCAACGATGTAGGGCTGCGAGATCGTCTGCTCCTCCTCAATCGGAAGAGCAGAATCTTCGTAGGTGAACTCTTCCAGCCCTTCACTCACGAAGCGTTCGCGCGGCACCTTGCGCATGGCTTTAAGCACATGCGGATCGCGGATCCCGCGCTGGGCCAGATGCACCTTTACCATATGCTCTCGCTGCTTGACGAAGTCAGGCATTGCTCGATCCCTTCTCCTGCTAGGGGGAAACGCCATCAGTGTCGCTGACAGGAACGCCAAGCGCCTTCAGCTTGTCGAGCGTGCTCCCGGCATCTTGGTGATGAACGAAGATGCCGCCGGCGCCTTCCCAAAGATGAGCGTGCTTCATCTGGTCGTCGACGAGGATGTCTCCTTCCTGCGCATGGTGGCGCTTGTCGACGGCCATGACGGTCAAGATTCTGACGCCCGGGAAGTGCTCCGCCGCCCAGCGAACTTTCTGTGGCGCCGCCCATTTACCGCGGGGCAAGCCGGTCAGGATGACTGGGTCAAGATGCCGGACCGCTTTAAACAGGCGCATCGCGTCCGGCATCATCGGTAGAGTGCCATAGAAGTCGGGGTGGCGGGCAAGCTCGCGCCAGAAAGCGGCAATGCCGCGACGCTTTTCGAATTCTCGTGGAGACATGCCGAGAATTTGAGTGGCTCCCCGGTCGAAATCGGCAAGGACGCCATCGCAGTCCAGATATAGTTGCATTAGCCGACCCTCGCGGGGATGAGTGTGACCGGCACAGGCTCGCTCAATGAACGCCAACCATGCTTTTTGATAACTTCATTACTTTGGACCGGCTTACGGCCTGTCGCTCGATCCAGTGACCAGGTGATGTGGTAGGTGCTCCCATCAGGCCGATCAGTGCCGCCATCGATCGAGACAACCATATCCTGCAGACCTTTGCCATCATCGGCTTCGCCGACGATTTCTGCTGAGACTGATGGCGGGAGAGGCGTTCGTGTGCCGGCGTTCGCCTCCAGGGTCACGTGGTCAGCAATAACGTCCGGCCAGCGCGGGCTAAAGCGCGCGAGGAGCTGCTCGCGACTATGGGGGGCGAGCCTCCAGCCAACGACAACCATGTTTCAGCTTATTCTGGAAAGGGCGGGGCGGCAGGAGATGGGGCTCGCACACTCTTTAGCGATTGCCGCCGATAGCAGGTTGGCCCGGCCAGTAGCGCTCGTCTGATTATCCGTGCGCATGCTATTTCTCCTGTGGGTGCGCCTCGGTCTCTTATTGATAACGCGGCTGAAGCGGATCGGCTTCAGACTAGTCGATAATTTGAATTCTGGAACTCGAGAGCGGCTGGTTTGGCCGTAGCGGCCAAAAAGCTGCTTTGCCGATCGCACCCTGCGCGGAACGGCCAAGGGGAGGCATCTCGACCGCGCTCGGATCAGGATGCTGCGCGCATCGGTTTAGTTGCCACGGGTGAAGCCGCGCCCACCTTGAAACTTTTTGAGGGTGGGGCGTGCCTTCGTCGACATGCCTCCAGACCTGTAGCATTTCAATGCCGCGATGCGGTGGAGTCTGCAATCTGCGATGCTCGCCCCGAACATGTCAGCCGTTCGATATTCATGATCTCATCATACCGGCGCTCCGCGACCCCGTAGAAGGGGCCGCAGTAATTCTCCAGCCCCTGCCTGTCCCGGATCGTCACCAGGCCGCGCTGGGCCCTGACCCAACCATGGCCTTCCAGTCCATGAATGGCATGGGTGACGCTTGCCCGCCGAACGCCCAGCATCAGGGACATGTTTTCATGCGTGAGTGGCAAGTCCTCCAAGCCTACCCGATCATGGTACATCAACAGCTTGCGCGCTAGGCGAATCTGTACATTGGCGCGAACGCTGGCGCTGAGTGTCAAGCTCATCTGGGCGATCTGTGTCTGCACATAGCGAAGCAAATACGCGTGAAGTCTGGTGTTGGATCGGGCTGCTTGTAGGAGCTCAAGTCGGTCAATCGCTAAAGCGCGCCCTGCAACCTGGACGTAGCTGTCGCGTTGGGGGAAGAGGTCTGTCACGAGAGAGCTGGCTCCGATCATGCCTTCCAGGCCGATCAGCCCTACTTCGATTGGATTTCGCAGATCGCCTGTTTCCAGCAAGGAGACGACGCCCGATTCAATGAAATAGACCTTTTCCGACCGGCGGCCGGTGCGCTCCAAATATGTACGGGCAGGTAGCTCTTCCTCGTGCAGATCAGGCCAGAGAGTTTGTCGGTCCTGGGGCGTCATTCCTGCGAGCAGCAGGTTATTGCATTTCGCAGCGCTCGCATTGCCATGCATGTCGCTGAGCCCCTCCTGTGGCGGTGGCGCCCGTCGAATTCTCGGCGGTGTCTTATCAACTGTTTGAAGCGTTCAAATTGCTCGATCGTTCCCTTTTTTCGTACGAGTTGCGAGGAGTAAAAGGGGTAACTCGCTGGGGGCGGCAGCAGTTATCAGTGTACGCTTCCGTACAAACTTTTCGGCTTCCTACGAATCGACCATTTGAGTAAATCCACTACAAGAACAAGCCTAACGGAAGAAAATCGGCATAATAATACGCAGTCGTCGTATTATTTAGCTAAAGGAATTCGGTAGCAAGGTTCGGATTAGGATGAGGATTAGCTGCTTTGACCACTAGAATGGTGATAGGTTCGAAATCTCTTGAGAAAAAGACTAATGATTTAGCTGCGCCACATCCATCCTGGTTTAATCCTGATTATAGTACCCAAAAACATGGGCTGACGCCCTTGGGAGCCAAATCGCTTCAGGAGCGATTCTGGGCTGCAGCCGATAGTGTCGAGTAGGGAATTCAAAGCCCACGTGAGAGCGTCACATTCGGTCAGCCATCAGCCTGATCAGGTGATGCGGCGGTTTTTAGCATTCACGATCTTTCAGAGGCGACCCGGGAATCCTCTTCGGAGGATTCCTCACTCGGGCCGGCAAACTGCCGGCCCGGTTTTTTGCCGCCGTCTAATTACATCCAGCGTCTCAGGTGGCGGATTTCGCGGCGATACTGATCGAAGCCGCCGAACCCGCGCAATAGCGTCAGAAGCCGCCCCCCTTTCAGTAATAGGAGCCAAATGCGATGAACAAGGTAGCGATCGTCACCGGAGGTACTCGCGGGATTGGTGAGGCAATCAGTGTAGCTCTGAATGAGATGGGCTATACCGTTGCTGCTAATTACGCTGGCAATGAAGAGAAAGCTCAGGCCTTTTCAGATCGGACAGGCATCGCAAGCTTTAAATGGGACGTCGGCGACCATCAGGCGTGTATGGATGGCTGCGCCCGCGTCAGCGAGTTTTTGGGCCCCGTGGACATTATTGTGAACAACGCCGGGATCACGCGGGATGGGGTATTGTTCAAGATGAGTTTCGATGACTGGAATGAAGTCATGCGGATCAACCTTGGCGGCTGCTTCAACATGGCCAAGGCCGCCTTTGGCGGCATGCGCGAACGCGGATGGGGCCGCATCGTCAACATCGGTTCGGTAAACGGGCAGTCAGGCCAATATGGCCAAGTAAATTATGCAGCAGCGAAATCGGGGATCCATGGCTTCACCAAGGCGCTGGCTCAGGAGGGCGCAAAATATGGTGTCACCGTAAACGCGATTGCTCCGGGGTACATCGATACTGATATGGTAGCAGCCGTGCCTCCAATGGTATTGGACAAGATCGTAGCGAAGATCCCCGTTGGTCGGCTGGGTCAGGCAGAGGAGATTGCCCGCGGTGTTGCCTTTCTTTGCAGCGACAATGCTGCATTCATCACTGGGAGCACACTTTCGATAAACGGCGGTCAGCATATGTACTGACTGGGAGGAGGGGCGTTGTAAAATACAAGCAAGTGAGGTGCAGCCTGGGTTCGGGGCGTTCCGGGCTGATCCAGCTCCACATGCTCAGCCCCACTTCAACCTCTTGCTTATCCCGGCGCATCGAGCGCAAGCAGGTCCTGCTCTTCGGAATGACGTTCGATGTAGCTTGCTATAAACTGACAGATGGGTACGACTTTCATGCCCTGCTCGCGCGCGTCGGCAAGTGCAGCTTTGACGAGACGACTGCCCACACCCGTCCCTTCGAGCGTCTGGGGCACTTCAGTATGGGTAAAGACCAAGGCGCCATCGCGCCGTTCATAAACTGCAATCGCGACTTGTCCGTCAATCGCAAGCTCATAACGGCCTTGCGCCGCAATGTTTCGCACATCGCTCATGTGGGCCATAATCTTGTCTCCCGACTGCGTGCGGTACTCGATAGCTGCCTGTCAGCTCCTAGACAACGAACTCTGGTCCTTGAATGGCCCCAAGGGGGCGATGCGTGCCCATCAGTTGAAAAGGGAACCAACTAATTGCCGCACCTTTTTACGGCATGGATTCACCGTCAAGTCCTCTTCCGATCCGCGGCGAGAAGGGTAAAGATCTGCCTGCCCATGTTGGCAACGGGCTTATCCAGCTGCCACGGTGCAGGCCTGACGATCCAGTTCGGCCGTAAGGATGTGAAGATGATCACAATGAGGGGGGCGTGCAACAGAAGGGGCCGGTAAACCCCTTGCGCTGTGTATCATGAAGTGATACGTATCAGTTGATGATACAGAGCGTCAAAGGGAAGTTGGTTGAACAGGTGTCGGTGGGCAAGCCGGGCAAAGGCTTCCCGAACGACATCTTCCGCGCTGCTGTGCGGAAGCTGGCTATGCTTGAGGCGGCGGTGAATCTGGACGACTTGCGGTCGCCTCCGGGGAACAGGCTGGAAGCGCTGTCCGATGACCGTGCGGGCCAGTATTCGATCCGGATTAACGACCAATGGCGTATCTGTTTCGTCTGGACCGACAAAGGCCCGGAAGACGTAGAGATCGTGGATTATCATTGAAAGGAGTCGCCATGACCATGTTGAAAACCCCGGTCCATCCCGGCGAAATCCTCAAGCATGAGTTCCTTGAGGAGATGGGCATTTCCGCTGGCAAGCTGGCGAAGCATATCCATGTCCCCCGCACCCGCATCGAGCGGCTGTGCGATGAGAGGACTTCGGTCACGCCGGACACGGCCAAGCGTTTGTCCAAGGCACTGGGTACGACGCCGGAGTTTTGGCTCAACCTCCAGACACATTATGATTTGCTGGTGGATCAGGCCGCCGATATCGAAGAAATTAAGCCGCTGTTGGCGGCTTGATTCTCCACGCGCGGTCGCAATGCTAGCCGTTTTCTGCGCTTCAATCACCTGCAGGCTGCAATGTCAGTTCCGGCCAGGTTTGGGTGCGTAAATTGGATAGCTGCCCTTCCGCACTTGGAGATCGAAGATCGTCCCTTGTACTGAAAAGAAAGGTCGTTGAGCTAAATGCTATCGCTCGACAAGCCCGCGTGAAGCCTAGCTAAGGCAGCGGTCTGGGCGATCTTGACCGAGATGATGCAGATTGCCAGTTCGCATGGCACATCATCACTATTGGTCGCTTATGACGTGGGCGTTCGAATAAGGTACAATAAGTCGGCGCGGCCGGTACGCACTAGACAAATAATTTCGCTTACGAATAACGACGATCGGTGCCAATGGGGTCGCCCGCAGCTGTTGGCCGCTATTCACACTGCCTTACGGCAGTCATTGCCGTACTCCATCGGAATGATCCTACTCTGTTTCCGAGCACGCGGCGATCGCCACCTAACCTTTTTTTCCGCAGCCTCGAGCGGTGGGTATTCAATTGTCCGCCGCGGAAGTATGGCTCCCGGAAACGTCGGCACAGAACGGAACTTGAATGGCATACCCGGGCAAACAAGGTTTATATGATCCTGGCAATGAGCATGACGCATGCGGCGTGGGCTTTATTGCGAACATCAAAGGATTAAAAACCAACGATATTGTTCGTCGTGGCCTGGAGATCCTGCACAATATCGATCATCGCGGCGCGGTAGGCGCGGACCCGTTGGTGGGCGACGGGGCGGGCATCCTGATCCAGATTCCCGATTCGCTGTTTCGCAACTGGGCGTCCGGTGCGGGTGTCCATCTGCCGCAGATGGGCGATTATGGCGTCGCCATGTGCTTCCTTCCGCGCGATGCGGAAGCCCAAGCGGCGGCCGTGCATCAGCTTGAGCGCTTCATCGCCAAGGAAGGCCAGATCCTGCTTGGCTGGCGTGACGTTCCCGTGACATTGGACGGGCTGGGGCAGACCGTCCTCGACGAGATGCCGACTATTCGGCAGTGCTTCGTGGGCCGCGGCGCAAACGTCAAGGACCAGGAAGCATTCGAGCGCAAGCTGCTCGCGATCCGCAAGCAGACGCAGAACCCGCTGAAGGAAATCGCGGAAAAGCAGGGGCTGAAGAGCCTGGCCGACTTCTACGTGCCGTCTTTCTCCACCCGCACCATCGTCTACAAGGGATTGCTGCTGTGCGACCAGGTCGGCAGCTTCTATGACGACCTGCGCAATCCGCTGACCCAGTCGGCGCTGGCGCTGGTCCACCAGCGCTTCTCGACCAACACCTTCCCGTCGTGGAAGCTGGCGCACCCTTATCGCTTCATCGCGCATAATGGCGAGATCAACACGGTTCGCGGCAATGTGAACTGGATGAACGCGCGCCGCCGCACGCTGGAATCGCCGTTGCTGGGCGCCGACCTCGACAAGATGTGGCCGCTGATCCCGCACGGCCAGTCGGATACGGCCTGCCTCGACAATGCGCTCGAACTGCTGGTCGCGGGCGGATATTCGCTGGCGCAGGCGGTCATGATGCTGATCCCGGAAGCCTGGGCGGGCAATCCGCTGATGGATCCGCAGCGCAAGGCCTTCTACGAATATTATGCCGCGCTGATGGAGCCGTGGGATGGCCCCGCCGCTATCGCCTTCACCGACGGCCGTCAGATCGGCGCGACGCTGGACCGAAACGGTCTGCGCCCAGCGCGCTTCATCGTGACCGACGACGATCATATCGTGCTGGCGTCGGAAAGCGGCGTGCTGCCGTTCAAGGACGAGAACATCGTTCGGAAGTGGCGGTTGCAGCCGGGCAAGATGCTGCTCATCGACCTGGAACAGGGCCGCATCATCGAGGATGAGGAAATCAAGGCGCAGCTCGCGCAGGCTCATCCTTATGAGGAATGGCTGAAGGAAACCCAATATAAGCTGGAGGAGCTGCCGGCTTCGCTGGGTGAAGACCTGCTCCCCGCGCGGGGCGATGACGCCGCCGCCTTCCTCGATCGCCAGCAGGCGTTCGGCTATACCCAGGAAGACGTGCTGAAGTTCCTGGAGCCGATGGCCCGCAATGCCGAAGACCCGATCGGGTCGATGGGCGTCGACACGCCCATCGCGGTGCTGAGCCAGAAGTCGCGGCTACTCTACGATTATTTCAAGCAGAATTTCGCCCAGGTCACCAACCCGCCGATCGACCCTATCCGCGAGGAATTGGTAATGAGCCTAGTGTCGATGATCGGCCCGCGCCCAAACCTGCTTGGCCATCACGCCGGCACGCACAAGCGGCTGGAAGCCTCACAGCCGGTGCTGACTGACGCAGATCTCGCCAAGATCCGCGGTATTCACGACGCGATGGACGGGGCGTTCCGCACCCGGACGATCGACATCAGCTGGCCCGCGGCCGAGGGCGTGGCCGGGCTGGAGCGCGCGATTGAGCGCATCTGCGGGCAGGCGACCGAGGCTGTGCTGGCCGACCAGAACATCCTGATCCTGTCCGACCGCAATGTATCGGCGGAGCGTATCGGCATCCCCGCCGCATTGGCCACCGCCGCCGTTCACCACCACCTGATCCGTCAGGGCCTGCGCATGCAGACTGGCCTTGTGGTCGAGACGGGCGAAGCGCGCGAAGTGCATCATTTCTGCGTGCTGGCAGGCTATGGCGCGGAAGCGGTGAACCCCTATGTTGCGTTTGAGACGCTGGAGCAGATCCGTCAGAAGCAGGATCTGCCGCTGTCGGCTTATGAAGTTCAGAAGAACTACATTAAGGCGATCGGCAAGGGCATATTGAAGGTCATGTCCAAGATGGGCATTTCGACCTACCAAAGCTACTGCGGCGCGCAGATCTTCGACGCGGTTGGCTTGAACTCCGCTTTCCTGGAGCGCTATTTCACCGGCACCCAGACCACGATCGAAGGCATCGGCCTGGCCGAGATCGCCGAGGAAACAGTCAATCGGCATCGCGAAGCCTATGGTGACAATCCGATCTACCGCAACATGCTGGATGTCGGCGGCGCCTATGCCTATCGCGTCCGGGGCGAGGAACATGCCTGGACGCCGCAGAGCGTGGCGTCGTTGCAGCATGCGGTGCGCGGCAATAATCCGAAGGAATATGAAGCCTTCGCCGCGTCCATCAACGAACAAAATGAGCGGCTGCTGACCATTCGCGGCCTGATGGACTTCAAGTACGCCGACAAGGCGATCCCGCTTGAGGAAGTCGAGCCCGCCAGCGCCATTGTAAAGCGCTTCGCCACCGGCGCGATGAGCTATGGCTCCATCAGCTGGGAGGCGCATACCACCCTGGCGATGGCCATGAACCGGATCGGCGGCAAGTCGAACACCGGCGAAGGCGGCGAGGATCCGATCCGTTTCAAGCCGCTGCCGAACGGCGATTCCATGCGCTCGGCGATCAAGCAGGTGGCGTCGGGTCGCTTTGGCGTCACGACCGAATATTTGGTCAATGCCGATGACGTGCAGATCAAGATGGCGCAGGGCGCAAAGCCGGGCGAAGGCGGTCAGCTGCCGGGCGACAAGGTCGACAAGACTATCGGCAAGACGCGCCATTCGACCCCTGGCGTCGGCTTGATTTCGCCGCCGCCGCACCATGACATCTATTCGATCGAGGATCTGGCGCAGCTGATCCACGACCTGAAAAACGTGAATCCGGGCGCGCGCATTTCGGTCAAGCTGGTGTCCGAAGTTGGTGTTGGTACAGTCGCAGCGGGCGTTTCAAAGGCACGGGCGGACCATGTTACCATCTCGGGCTATGAAGGCGGCACCGGCGCATCGCCGCTGACCTCGCTGACCCATGCAGGCAGCCCGTGGGAAATCGGTCTTGCCGAGACGCAGCAGACGCTGCTGCTCAATGGCCTGCGCACCCGCATCGCGGTGCAGGTCGACGGTGGCCTGCGCACCGGCCGCGACGTCGCCATCGGCGCACTGCTCGGCGCGGACGAGTTTGGCTTTGCCACGGCTCCGTTGATCGCGGCTGGGTGCATCATGATGCGCAAATGCCATCTCAACACCTGCCCGGTGGGCGTCGCCACGCAGGACCCCGTGCTGCGCAAGCGCTTCACCGGCCAGCCCGAGCATGTAATCAACTATTTCTTCTTCGTCGCGGAAGAGCTGCGGGGCATCATGGCCCAGCTCGGTTTCCGCACGATCGACGAAATGGTGGGCCGTGTCGACAAGCTCGACATGCGCAAGGCGATCAGCCACTGGAAGGCGAAGGGCGTCGACCTGTCGCGCCTGCTGCACCAGGTCGAGCCTGACAAGGGCCTGACGCTGCGCAACACCGAGGGCCAAGACCACGGCCTCGACGCCGCTCTCGACCAGGACCTGATCAAGGCGGCGAAGGACGCGTTGGATAACCGCACCCCCGTCCGCATCGAACGGCCGATCCGCAACGTCAACCGCACCGTTGGCGCGATGCTGTCGGGTGAAGTGGCGCGTCGTCACGGCCATGCCGGGCTGCCCGACAACAGCATCTCGGTGAAGTTCGAGGGCGTTGCCGGCCAAAGCTTCGGCGCGTTCCTGGCGCATGGTGTGACGCTCGACCTGACCGGCGACGCCAATGACTATGTCGGCAAGGGCCTGTCGGGCGGCCGCATCATCGTTCGCCCGCCGGAGGATGCAAAGCGCGTTCCGACCGAGAACATCATCGTGGGCAACACGGTGCTGTACGGCGCGATTTCGGGCGAAGCCTTCTTTCGGGGCGTTGGCGGCGAGCGTTTCGCCGTCCGCAACTCGGGCGCGATTGCGGTTGTCGAGGGCGTGGGCGACCATGGCTGCGAATATATGACCGGCGGCGTGGTCGTGGTGCTGGGACAGACCGGCCGCAACTTCGCGGCAGGCATGTCTGGCGGCGTGGCCTATGTCTATGACCCGGATGGCAGCTTCCGGTCCAAGGTCAACGCGGCGATGGTCGATGTCGATCCGGTCCCCGCGACGGCATCCGATGACGATGGCCTAGGCCGGCCGATGCAGCGCGGCGTCGACGTGCATGATTGGGGCATGGGCGACATGCTCCGCCATGACGCGGATCGCCTGCGCGTCCTGCTAAAACGGCACAAGCTCTATACCGGATCGGAACGGGCGGCTGAGCTGCTCGCCGATTGGCAGGGCGCGTTGGGCAAGTTCGTGCGGGTGATGCCGAAGGACTACCGCAAGGCGCTGCAAAATATGGAGGACGAACGGCTCGCCGTGGCTCCCGTAGCCGCCGAGTGATCGTCCGGGGGAAGCGGCGCTTCCCCATTTGCGACAGATTAGAGAAGTTTGGAGAAAGAGTTTGGGCAAGCCCACCGGTTTCCTCGAGGTTGAGCGCAAGGACCGCAGCTACACCGCGCCCGAGGAGCGTCTGAAGCATTGGAACGAGTTCGTCGTTCCGCTGTCGAAGAAAGAAATCCGCGACCAGGCCGCGCGTTGCATGGCCTGCGGCATCCCCTTTTGTCATAATGGTTGTCCGGTGAACAACATCATCCCGGACTGGAACCATCTGGTCTATGAGGATGATTGGAAAACGGCGTTGGAGACACTGCACAGCACCAACAACTTCCCTGAATTCACCGGCCGCGTATGCCCCGCCCCGTGCGAGGCGAGCTGCACGCTGAATATCATCGACACGCCTGTCACGATCAAATCGATCGAATGCGAGATCGTCGATCGCGGTTGGCGCGAAGGCTGGATCGAGCCGCAGCTGCCCGCGCGCAAGACCGGCAAGCGGGTTGCGGTCGTCGGCTCCGGCCCGGCTGGCCTAGCCTGCGCGCAGCAGCTGGCGCGCGCCGGCCATACCGTCACGGTGTTCGAAAAAAATGACCGCGTCGGTGGCCTGCTGCGCTACGGCATTCCCGACTTCAAGATGGAAAAGCACCTCATCAATCGCCGCGCCCAGCAGATGGAAGCGGAAGGGGTGGAGTTCAAAACCTCGACCGAAGTCGGCGTCGCGATCTCGATGGAGGCCCTGCGCAGCAATTACGATGCGGTGGCGCTGGCAGGCGGCGCGGAACATCCGCGCACGCTGGATATTCCCGGCAGCGAATTGGCAGGCGTGCGCCTCGCGATGGAATTCCTGACGCAGCAGAACAAGCGCAACGCGGGCGACGATGAACTGCGCGCCGCTCCTCGCGGCACCCTGTCGGCCAAGGGCAAGCATGTCGTCGTGGTCGGCGGCGGCGATACTGGGTCGGACTGCGTTGGCACGTCGAACCGCCAGGGCGCGGCGTCCGTGACCCAGCTGGAAATCATGCCCAAGCCGCCCGAAAAGGAAGACAAGACGCTCAGCTGGCCGAATTGGCCGCTAAAGCTGCGCACGTCATCCTCTCATCTGGAAGGGTGCGAGCGCGATTGGGCCGTCACCACCAAGCGCGCAATCGGCCGGAATGGCCAGATCGAGGCGCTTGAGTGCGTGCGCGTCGAATGGGTCGATGGCAAGATGCAGGAAATCCCCGGCAGCGAGTTTGAGCTGAAGGCCGACCTCGTCCTGCTCGCCATGGGTTTCGTCGGCCCACGCAAGGCGGGCATGGTCGAACAATCGCGCGTGGAATTGGACGAACGCGGCAATGTAAAGGCCACGATGCTGGATTATATGACTAGTGAGCCTGACGTCTTTGCTTGCGGAGACATGCGCCGTGGGCAGTCGCTGGTAGTCTGGGCGATCCGAGAGGGGCGGCAATGCGCTCGCGCAGTCGACTTGCACCTAATGGGCGAAAGCCACCTTCCACGCTGAGCCTGGCGGCAAATGATCAATACTGTGAGGGGTAGTTCATCGGGTCATCGCTCTGAACGAGGGTTCTTTGTAAGATCAAGTCCCGGCGTCAGTCGGAAGCTGCCCTTCTGCACTTAAGAAGCCACTATCGATCCTTGAAGGGCAAAGAAGGGTCGCTCGAGCAGGTGATGCAGCCGCCTTGATAGCTGAAGTATCGTTACAACCCGATGCCGACCAGCGCCCGCTCAATCATCTCGCGCGCGGCACCGGTCGCAAAGGGGAAGGACCGTAGGAAGTCGCGCCCGCGGAACTGCGGTTCGTTTTGGTGGATCGCTGCCACCCATTGCCGAGATCGATCGCGCCGATCGGCGAGATAGGTGGCGATGGCAGCGATGACGGCAATATGCTTGTGCGCGCCGGGTGACCTCACCGCCCGCTCGGCCAGTACAACCGCTTCCTCGTGATTGCCGCGCAGCACATGACTGAGCGCGCAGGTGGCGATCATCGCATAGCGTAGCGGGTCGAGAGGGCTGAGCCGAAGCGCAAGCAGAGCGTCCTTTTCCCCCTGCTCTGGCGCGCCTGAGAGCGTCCGCGCCCATGCCTTGCTGTAGACGCCCTGTGCATAGCTGGGGCTGATCTGCGTTGCCTGTTCCAGCCAGTCCAGGCTGCCGGCCAGATCGCCCGAGAGCCAAAGCGCGCGGCCCATGTTGAAATGACAGAAAGAGTCGAGGCGGTCGAGTTGCACGGCTCTCTGCGCCAGTTCGTGGGCGGCATCGACCTGCCTGCCATGATCGGATTGATAGCCCAGGAAGGCGTTCTGAAAATGGGTGAACGACTTGCCGGCGTAGGCGCGGGGGAACTCGGGATTTACCTGGAACGCCCTGTCAAACATGCGTGCGGCCAACTCATTGTCGGCGCGATTGAAGCGGAACATGTGGTCCAGACCCGCATGGTAGGCGGACCAAGCACTGAGCTGGCTGATATCACGGCCGCGTGCGAGCCGGGATTCGTAAAGCGAGATGCTGTTTTCCAGCGCAGCAACGACGTTAGCCGCAATCTCTCGGCGCATGTCATGGATGTTGGTCAACCGGTCCTCATAATGTTCCGCCCAGATTACGCCTCCGCTGGCCGCTTCGATCAGTTCGACGGCGCAGAAAACCCCTTCGCCCGCCAGTGCGATACTGCCGGTCAGGCAATAGCGCACGCCCAGCGTATGTCCGATCTGCTGATGATCGAGGGCGCTATCCCGAAAGCGGAAGGATGATCCGCGAGCGATCACGAACAGCCAGCGCAAATGGGAGAGGTCGGCGATTAGTTCATCAGCAAGAGCGTCGGTCAGGAAGGCGGCCGGTCCCGCATCGCCCAGCAGACGAAAAGGTAAGACGGCGATCGAGGGACGATCCGCCATTGCGTCCTCCTTCAGCACACAGGACAGCGCGGATGGGGAGGACTGGCCGGCGAAAATGACTTCCCCAACGAAGCGGAAGCCTCGGCCATGGATAGTCCGCACCAGCCGCTGCTGCTGGCCGTCGTCGGCGATCGCCTTACGTGCGGACTTGATGCGGGAGGCTACCGCGGCATCAGAGACGGCGCGGTTGTTCCAGATCTTCTCGATGATCTCGTCCTTGCTCACCATTCGGTCACGATTAGCGACGAGCAGGGCGAGCAGAGACAGGACTTGCGGTTCGATCGGGACTGGCGTGCCGTCCCTTCGCAGTTCGAAACCTGCGACGTCCAGCTCGAACGGATCGAAGCGGTAAATCATGCCCCGTCTGCCGCAAGAATCCCGGCGATCTTCATGAATTCTCCATCCCGCCTTCAAGCTTCGCCTTGGTGCCTGGCCTATTGTCGCATCATCAGGTCGAAGCGGCCTGATCTTATAGCATGAAGGAGAGGAAAATGCCGCTCGTCACGATCGACGTCATCAAGGACGTTTTCACCCCTGAAGAAAAGCGCCGGCTGATCACCAATGTGACCGAGGCCCTGATCGAAGTGGAGGGCGAGGCCCTGCGCCAGGTGACATGGGTCCGCATCAAAGAGGTGGAACAGGGTGATTGGGGCATTGGGGGCCAGTTGCTGCGCGCCGCCGATGTCCAGGCCCTGGCCGGCAACGTTCCAGCCTGAACGGGAAGCCAAGCAGAGGAGGCCGATATGAGGTCATGGAGAATGGCGCTGCCTCTGGCAGTGGGGCTTGCAAGTCCGAACGTCGCAGCCGCGGCGGAGCATGGCGTAAGCATGGCGGTGAGCTATGGCGACCTCGATTTGTCGCAACCTGCAGATTCCCGTCGCCTGCACGCGCGGACCCAAAGGGCGGCCCGCACCCTTTGTGCGCAGCCGCGTCAGGGAGTGTTGGCCAGCCCCGCAGAAATCCTTTGTCGCCGGGCTGCGATGGAGAAGGCGCAAAGGCAGATCGAGCGCGCTGTGGCGTTCGCGGTCGAGCGCCGCAGCCTTGCTCAACGTGGCTTCGCCACGGCAACGGCCCGTTGAGCGTCAAGCCCGTCCCGGCTGCAGCCGGGATGGGCGCTGCCGAATAGTTGGTGCGAGCAGACCGTCCGCGCCTGAGCGGGGAAATGGCTCCGATCAATGGGGGCAAAGTTCAGCGGCTTGTGCGAAGAATCGCCTGAAGGTTCGGCTGCTTTATGATATAGAAGCCGACCATCGACCCACTCTCAATTGTCAGGAGATGGCGATGGAAAAGACCGTGGGTTCGCTGTCCCTCATGACAGCGGCCATCATGCTGATGAGCGTTTCTCCGGTCCCGCGTGAGAGGTTTTCCGCCGAACTCCTCGCGCGCCTTGATCCCGCCGTGACCGCACGCAGTCTTTGCGGTGGCAAGGAGGGCACCGGCCGGCCGATGCGCGCGATGCTCTCCGTGGCAGCAACCGTTGTTCAAGGTCAAACCGCCATGCGAGCTCCTCTGTATGACAATCTGGGAAAGGTCCACCTTCCAATCACGACCAGTCATCCCCTGGCGCAGCGTTTCTTCGACCAAGGATTGGCCCTCGCCTACGGCTTCAATCATGCGGGAGCGATCGCCTCCTTTCGCGAAGCACAGCGGCTCGACCCCAATTGCGCGATGTGCTTCTGGGGTGAGGCGCTGGCCCATGGTCCGAATATCAACGCGCCGATGAACCCAGCCACCAATGCGCGGGCGGTCGGCCTTGCGGGCTATGCGCAGTGGCTCGCCCGCAACGGGAGTCTGGCAGAGCAGCTGCTGACGGCTGCCATGATCAAGCGCTATTCGGCCGATCCCAAGGCGGATCGCGCCGAACTGGACACTGCCTATGCCGACGCCATGCTGGCCGCGGCAGAAGCGCAACCAGCCCATGATGACATCGCGCTGCTCGCGGTGGAGGCGGCGATGGACACGCGGCCATGGGATTATTGGCTTGCCGACCGGCGGACGCCGCAGCCCAGACTGCGCGAGGCCGTCCGCCTGGTCGAAACGGTGCTTGCGCGCAACCCAGACCATCCGCAGGCACCGCATCTCTATATCCATCTGATGGAGAATGGGCCTGATCCCAAGCGGGCCGAGGCAGCGGCCGATCGACTGGCAACACCGCTGGCGGCGAAGGCGGCGCATCTCCTTCACATGCCGGCGCATATCTATTATCGCCTGGGCCGATGGCAGGATTCTCTACGGGTCAACATCGCCGCCGCGCGCGCGGATGAGGAATGGATCAGGTCCAGCGGCGACAGGGGCCTGGTTCGCTACGGCTATTATCCCCACAATGTCCACTTCATCGTCACCTCGGCGCAGATGGCCGGAGACATGGCTACCGCCATGCGCGAAGCGCAGCGGCTTGAAACGATTCTGGACGCTGCCACAAGCGCGAAGATCGCATGGGTTCAGGCAATCCATGCAGCGCCCTATTTCGCGGCGGCACAGTTTGCCACGCCCAACCAAGTTCTCGGCCTGCGGGCGCCTGATGCTCGCCTGCCTTATGCCGTTGCCATGCGGCACTATGCTCGGGCGTCAGCCTATGCCCAACAGAGGAACCGGAGGGGTTTCGACCAGGAGCTGGCGATGCTGAGCGCTTTGCGCGACAGCGAAGCTATGCAGCCGATGATCGATCAAGGAGTTCCCGCGCGCGATCTGCTGCAACTTGCCGAGACAGTTGCGCTCGCGCGGTGGGAGCAAGCCGGCGGTCGCTATCGCGAGGCGGAGAAGCATTATCGAGCGGCTGTCGCGATCGAAGAGAAGATCCCCTATATGGAGCCGCCCTACTGGTATTATCCTGTCCAACAGTCGCTGGGCGGCGTGCTGTACCGCCAGGCGCGCCACGAGGAAGCCCTCGCCGCCTTCACCGGAGCGCTTGCGCGTTCCCCGAACAATGGATGGGTTCTCTACGGTATAGCCTCTTCCCAACGGGCGCTTGGAAGGCGGGCGCATGCGGCTGCTGCACAAGCTGCTTTCAAGCGCGTCTGGGCTGGTGAGTCAAGCTGGTTGAGAATGGACCGGCTATAGTTCTGGAGTATGGTTGGGGTCGGCCCTCGCCAGAACGGACGCGTGAAATCGGCAACGGAACGGCTGTAAATGTCGGCCATTCTGAACGGCATGCGTCCCACATTGCACCCGCGGCTGGTGAACGGGCGGTTCGGCGACCCGCCCTGTTCATTCAAGCACTCCACCGTCCTGATGCGCTGCTGTTCGACCTGGGTGATCTGACCCCGCTCAGCACCCGTGACGTGCTTCGGATCACGCACGTCTTCGTCTCACATATGCACATGGACCACTTCATCGGCTTTGACCGGCTGTTGCGTGTCCATGTCGGTCGGGAAAAAGAGATTGTCATAGTCGGCCCGGCGGGCATAGCGGCCGCAGTAGGGCATAAGCTGCACGCCTATCGTTGGGATCTGGTCGATCGCTATGCGACCGACCTGGCCTTCTATGTCATCGAGGTGCATGCAGCCGACAGGTTGGACGCCTTGCGGTTTCGTCTGAAGACGCGCTTCGCCTGAGGCCGCCGACGACTCGCGCGTGCAAGTCGGCTGCGGCACAGCTCGAAGCTAGGATCATGTTGAGGTGCGCTACCGTGGGTCTGCCTTCCCTGGGAAATAAACAGGCGGGTCACCTACCGCGTGCAAGCTAAAGACGATCAATAGCTCGCGCCTACAGCGCACAGAGTTCTCACCAGTAACGACCGGTGTTTAGGCACTGTTGCCACCGCCGCACGGCGCGCATCTTCCCTGTCGTGTCGGAGGAGAGAGCCGCGTCGGCCTGATATTTCTGCTGACATTCCACCTTTCGACTTGCGGGCGGGTTGGATGTGGAAGGCTTCGCAGTGGCAGTTCCCAGCAGCGCCTTCATCTCGGGTGAGGTGGCGAGTTGAGGCGCGGTCTGGCCATCCTTGTTGCGGATAGTTCGTTTGGCCCCGTGATCTAGTAGGATCTTGGCCAAAGCAACCCGATCCCGATCTGCGGCGTGATGAAGTAGCGTCCAGCCATATTGGTCCTGATCATCAACACCGACACAGTCTTCGATCAATCCGGTTAACTCGTCGGGATGATTGTACCAGATCGCATCCTTGGCCTTCAGAAATGGGCGCATGGCAGGGGACCGCCCGTCATTCACCTGTTCCGACCGAACCATAGCGCACATACCGTTTCTGGCAGGCGGTGTTGGCTGCGGGCGACTGACGGCAGCGCCACGCGGCTGGCCAGCTGATCCAACTGTCGATGCTTGAGCCATGGCTTTGCGGATCTCAGCCTGCACCATGGTCCCGATAGCCATCTGATAAGGCGTGCTGCCCGAGCGTGATTTTAGGCTTGGATCGGCACCGCGAGCGAGGAGCGCCCTCACCATTTCGAGGTTACCGGCATCCGCAGCATAGTGAAGAAGGCTGTAGCCTTCATCAGTTTGCATATTCACATCGAATTGACCGCTGTCCACAATCCTCAGAGCCTCAGCATTTTGCTTAACTTTCAGATAATAGCGTGCATCATCGAAGGGATCGCCTGCAATGGCGGCAGAAGACATAAAGAGGGCAGTTAACCCTATCAGCATATTACGGAACAAAGTTATCTACTCCCCCAGAAGTGGCATGTACTGCCTTTATATTGCCTCCACCGCCGAGGTGCAGCTTATGGGTGCGCACGCTCATGACTATTTCCTGCGCCGCCGTCGCACGGCGCGGGCGCAGAACTCGCTCAGTGCTGCAACCAAGAGCGCTAGAACGGTCGCTGCCAAGAGGACGAGAAGACCGATCAGCACCCATCCGGCGATCTCGGTTCCCCCGTCGATCCCGCAGCAGCGTATGCTCACAACTCCATAGGCGATGGGTGCTAATAAGGCGATGGCACCGGCGAAAGCCAAGGCGGCGGAAATTTTCGCCGCCCAACTGATCTGCAACTTCAGTTTTGCACCCAGACCTTCATGTTCGCACCGCCAGCGGAGACGACGTTCGCTCCTCCTGCTGAGACAACATTGGCGCCGCCTGCGGAAACGACTCCTGCGCCACCCACAACAGGGTATTTTTGGCCGTTAAATTCCACAACCGCCGAACCGTCTTTGACGTGAACCTTGGCTCCTGCAGGCACGCGCAGATCGATCTGCTTCTTACGGTGGTAGGGGAATTGCGGACCGTTATTATTGTCCCACGGAGCGCAGCCCCAAACGAAGATGTTGACCACCCCATTGCATCCGGTGCCAGCTTCAGCCGGCACGGCGGTCATCCCGACCGTGACTAGACCCGCAGCAACGGCCACGGCCCGAACATGTGAACGCATAGATCCCCCAATAGTCTCCCAAACAGCCGAGGCTGCTAAAAGGCTGATTTAACTAAGTGAAGCGTCAAGGGAAAGTAAAAAGCACAGCATGATCCCACATGGATGTCATTCTCCTAAAATTCTCGAGATCGAGCTCATCGTCGATGAAACATCACCCATTCACTAAAATAGATCAATGATCTTGGTTGATGCGTTTTTCCGCCATCGATCATTGATTATGCGAGATAGCTGGACTTCTCCGGCATGTGGAATAGGAAAACTGTAGATACGCCTCTGTGGTTTGATGCGGTTATACTTTCGGACGCGCTTTGTCCGGTGAAGGCTAGAGCGGACGGTCCGCAGCTCGCGGGCGCAAATTGTCATCTTAGCGGCTTGACGGGGTCGGGCTTGCAATCCCGTGCTTCAACCCTATCGTCACGCAACAAAATGGGGATGCGGGAATGACCGATGGAGAGGAAGCGGCGCTGATTTCGGCTATAACAGCCGACACGCGCTATGTGATGTTGGTAAGACGTCGCTCGCGGCTCAGCTGGTGGTTGTCGGCAATAATCTTCCTTACCTTCCTGGGATATTTGATGCTGATCGCGTTCGACAAGGCGCTGCTGGGAACGCCCATTGCGGGAGGCGTTACGTCTCTTGGTATTCCGGTCGGCCTTGGCGTTATCCTGCTCGCCGTAGCTCTGACTGCCACCTACGTCGTCTACGCCAATCGCCATTTTGACGCAGCTATGGCGAAAATTCTGAAGGATCATGGTGCATGAAGGCTGCGTTGGTTGCCCTCACGTTTTCATTGATCTTTCTGTCGGCACCAGGTTTTGCTGCGGCGCTCGAGGGGGAAGCTCAGCGTCAGCCGATCAACTGGGTGGCGATTGCCATGTTCGTGGCCTTCGTCGGGCTGACACTTTGGATTACCAAAGCCGCCGCCGCGCGGACCCGCACCGCGTCGGATTTCTATACGGCTGGCGGTGGCATCACGGGCTTTCAAAACGGCTTGGCCATGGCTGGCGACTACATGTCGGCGGCCTCTTTCCTTGGTATTTCGGCTCAGATTTTCAATGATGGCTATGACGGCCTCATCTACTCGACAGGCTTCCTAGTCGGTTGGCCGATCCTGCTCTTCCTGATGGCGGAACGGCTGCGGAACCTGGGGCGATATACCTTTGCTGATGTGGCGTCCTATCGGTTCGCCCAAGCGCCGGTTCGCAGTTTCGCCGCGATCAGCACGTTGCTGGTTGTCAGCTTCTACCTGATTGCGCAGATGGTCGGAGCCGGACAACTCATCAAGCTCCTGTTCGGTCTCCCCTATACCGTTGCTGTGCTGATCGTGGGAACCCTCATGATGCTCTACGTGCTGTTCGGGGGTATGCGCGCCACGACGTGGGTCCAGATCATAAAGGCGGTGCTGCTGCTCGGCGGGGCGAGCTTCATGGCGTTCATGGTCATGGCGCATATGGGCTTTTCATTTGAGGCCCTCTTTGCTCGCGCTGTAGAGGTGAAAGCAGGCGCCGCGCTAGCAAAGGGGGTGGACGGAGCTGAAGCTGCGGCGCAGGGCCGCTCGATCATGGCACCGGGCAACTTCATCAAGGATCCCGTTTCTGCCATTTCATTTGGCCTGGCGCTGATGCTGGGTACTGCGGGACTGCCTCACATTCTCATGCGCTTCTTCACCGTTCCTGACGCCAAGGAAGCGCGCAAATCCGTGCTCTGGGCTACGGGCTGGATAGGCTATTTCTATATCCTCACCTTTATCATCGGCTTCGGCGCGATCGTGCTCGTAGGGACTGAGCCCAGTTATCTAGACGCAGAAGGAGCGCTGCGGGGCGGCGGCAATATGGCCGCCATCCATCTCGCGCACGCAATCGGCGGCAACGCCTTTCTTGGCTTCATTTCAGCCGTCGCCTTTGCAACTATCCTAGCTGTCGTGGCCGGGTTGACGCTGTCCGGAGCCTCGGCAGTGAGCCATGATCTTTATGCCACCGTATTTAGACACGGCAACGCTACGTCCGCAGACGAACTCCGCATGTCACGTCTGACCACCCTGGCGCTTGGCGCAATGGCGGTGCTGTTGGGCCTGGTGTTCGAAAAGCAAAATGTCGCTTTCATGGTCAGCCTGGCCTTCGCGTTGGCAGCTTCAGGAAATTTTCCGGTGCTTATTCTCTCACTGCTTTGGAGCGGATGCACTACACGCGGCGCTGCATGTGGCGGCACAATCGGGCTGCTCACTGCTTTTGTGCTCACTTTGCTCTCACCAGCAGTGTGGACCAACACCTTCGATCTCGGAACTGCGCCATTCCCCTATAGTTCAGCAGCGATCTTTTCAGTGCCTGCGGGCTTCATCGCAATTTGGCTGATCTCGCTATTCGATCGTTCCCGGCGCGCTGCGATCGACAAGGCGGGCTATCCTGCGCAACGGGTGCGGGCGGAGACTGGCATAGGAGCTTTTTCCGCGAGCGATCACTGATACTTTCGCGACGTTGGGCGCGGCGAGTACCGGCATTAGCGGCAGCTTTCGGGAGCTTCATTTCTGCTCGCGGAGGGCCGCCTTGGGTCGCTCTCGCTGGCATGGGCGAGCGCTGGATCAGGCTTTGCCCCGATCATGAGCCTCACCCGTAGTCTCGCCTTTGTCCGGGTCACGCCCCTGGCGGCGATCCAACCACCGCATAGCGGGCGTCACCGTTAGGCCATGAAGCAGGATTGAGACCAGAGCCGCCAGACCCACGACGGCCCAGAGGCGGTCCGGGTCACCGACATCCATGTGATTAAGCCCATAAGCAAGATAGTAGAAGGAGCCGACGCCGCGTATACCGAAGAAAGCGGTCGTCAGCTTTTCAAAGCGGTTCGCCTTGAAGCCCGTTAGCGCGATGAGCCCTGTGGCAGGCCGCACCACGAGCAGGATCAGCAGCACAAATGCCGCGTCCATTGGCTGGAGTGGGGCAAGCAGACCGGTTATGAGAGCTCCGCCGAACAGGAGCAGGAGAACCATCATGGCAAGGCGTTCGATCTGCTCGGTAAGGTCGTGCATTTGCACGTTGAACTCATGGTCGCGATGTGACGCACGCAGCGTCAGCGCCGTGACGAAAACCGCCAGGAATCCATAGCAGTTAACGATCTCGGTGGCGCCATAGGAGACGAATGTCGCCGCGATGGCGATCAAGCCATCGCCGGTCTTCGCGAGCTTCGTCTCTGCCGGGATATGGAAAGTCAGCCAGCCGAAGAGTTTGCCAATCAACCAGCCGCCGCCCACGCCTGCAACGACCTCCCACACTACATTGACGCCGAGCCAGCGGCCAAACCATGGCTCCCCGGCACTCGCTGCGAGCACGATGGCGAGATGGACGAACGGAAAGGCAAGGCCGTCATTGAGCCCTGCTTCCGAGGTCAGCCCGAACCGGACTTCATCTTCTTCACCACTCCTAGGAGGGCCGACCTGAACATCGGCGGCAAGAACGGGATCGGTGGGCGCGAGGCTGGCGGCGAGCAGGAGAGCGATGCTCCATGGCAGGCCCAGCAAGGCCCCGCCCATCAGAGTGATGATGCCGATGCCGAGCGGCATGGTGATCGCAAGCAAACGCCAGGTTACGCCCCAGCGCCGCCAGTGAAAGGGGCGGTCAAGCTTCAACCCTGCGCCCATCAGTGCGATAATCACCACAAATTCGCTGAAGCGTTCGGTGATAACGGGATAGTTGATCGGCGAAGGCCGGAACTTCACCTCCGGCAAACAGAAGATGCCAGCGCCTATGAGGATGCACACGATGGGCAATGACAGCGGGAGCTTTTTCAGCGCAAGCGGTAGCCAAGCCACCAGCGCTATCAGGAACCCCGCGCCTGTCAGCATCAGGATATACGGCTCGGGCGCAGTGAAAGGCAGATCCATCAGCCGCTAACGCGCCGGTTGCATGGACGTTGCTGGCCCTCGCTCCACCGCGTACCCTCGCATTCCATAGCAGCGACTGTACGGCCTCCATCAACCGCTCAATAGCTGTGGCCGACATGCAGTTTGCTGGGGGACCGGACGCCTCGCCCTGCGGCACTTTTCGCAGGCAAATGTCACGTCTGCGGACGCCAACGTCCTTGAAGAGCTAGGCTCTTAATGGTCTTCGTCAGAGGATTGACGTAGATCGCTGCACCGTGGAACCTCTCTTGAAAGAGGGGCCCGAAACCACTGTTCGAGAGGATTGAGCCATGTCTGGAGACGACCCAACTATCTCACGTCGCCAGTTTGTAGCTTCAGCGGGTGCTGTAACTGCATCGTCGGCTATCGGCACGGCCCAAGCAGCGGCACCAGAGCGGCTCGCTGGTCGATTTGCCGGTAAAATAGCCTGGATTACCGGCGGCGCACGTGGTCAAGGTCGCAGTCATGCTCAGCGTCTTGCCGCGCAGGGCGCTGACATCATTATTTCCGATAGCGTGACTTCGCTGCCGACGATCGAATACCCCATGGCAAGCCAAGCGGACCTGGATGAGACCGCGGAGATGGTACGTGCAATGGGGCGGCGCGTGCTAGCGCTCAGGTCCGACGTACGCGATCCTGACGCGGTCACCGAAGTCGCGCAAAAAGGCGTCGAAATGTTCGGCAGAATTGATCTGTTGGTCGCTAATGCGGGAGTGTACGGCACTGCCCCCTTGGCCTCCATGAGCGACGGCTTGTTCGATGATGTCGTGCGCACCAACCTCTATGGCGTCTTTCACAGCATGCGCGCCGTGCTTCCGGGCATGGTCGCGCGCCGGTATGGGCGCATTGTTGCCATCGCATCGCTAGCTGCTCGAACGGGGCAGATGAACTCGGGCGCTTATTGCGCATCCAAATGGGGCGTCATTGGAATGGTCAAGGCCACCGCATTGGAGGTCGCGAAGAGCAATGTGACGGTAAATTGCGTATGTCCGACCGGCGTCAACACTCCGCTGCTCAATAACGCGGCCGCGTGGAAGCGGGCCTTGCCTGGCGACGCGGAGCCCAGCCGGGAAAAATTCGAGGCGAAAATGCGCCTCAATCCATTCGCCCCCAAGGTGTGCCTTGGGTGGAACCGTCAGACGTCAGTGACAGCGTCCTCTTCCTCCTGTCTGAAGAAGCACGGCATATCACTGGTTCAGCCATTGACGTGGCGGCCGGAAGCATGGCCACTAACGTGGCGTAGATGCCCTTTCTTCTGGCCCCATCAGATGCATTGATAAAAGGCTGCAAAAACGCGTCACCGATCCCGGTGGATTTCAGCGGCTAAATCCGGTGAACCCACAGCCGGCCGCTAGTGGATGCTCCAATGGAGAGCTAACTGACCGCTGCCGGACGAGATAAACTTACTCCTGAATATGCAACAAGGATCCAAAAGCTGAAGCGACCGCGCGCCACACGTTATTCTGCCCTGTCCATCAACGGCTCTCATCTGGAACCTTAGTTTGTAGGGCTGCCAACCGTGTGATCGGCAGCCCGCTTGCATGCTCCAGATATTTTGAGCTCTCGAGCTCAGAATGCGAAACGCACGCCAACGTTCACGTTGTGACTGTGACCGCCACCAAACTCGCCCTGATAGGCGCCGTAGAGGCTGAGCCCTGCAGCAAGGTCGTAGCTGGCACCAGCGCCAATGGTTGCCATGGTTTCCTTGCGTCCCGCTCCAACGACGGTGAACCGTTCGGCGTTGCCAACAAATCCAGCGGTAGCGGCGGAACGCTCGCCTTCAAGCTGATGACGCAGCCCCGCCGAGATCCATGGGTGGAACATCGCGCCTTGTCCGAGGCCGCCTTTCAGCTTGATGGCACCATCGACGAAGGTCGCGCTCGTTTTCTTGCTGTCAACCGCTAGAGCGAAAGCCGCACTACCCGTCTCGGCCGCCGATCCACGGCGGGTCGAGATATGGGTCACGCCCGCTTCAGGACGAACGGCCCAACTGCCCAGGGGGAAGCTGTAGCCGACCATGCCGTCCAGCACCAGGTTGCGCAGGCGGTAGTCGCCGGATAGCGCCGTGCCGCCGGGTACCGCGCGTCGGGTGTTCGCCTCGCTCCAGTCATAGGCGATCGTCATCGTCCCGTCGAACCCACCGCTCAGGAAGTGGCCCGAGAGACCGGCAACGAGGCCATCGGCGTTCGTCCGGGCGCCCAGGCGCGCGATTGTCTGGCGACTGTCGATATGACCAATGAAGGCGCCAACTGATGCATTTGCGCTACCAAAGCCGATCCCGCCGACGAGGCCATAGCTATGGCTCTTGGCAGACGATGTGCCGGCTGAGCCGCGGCCCTTGAGCGTGCGCCAGTCGCCGAGCCCCTGTGCAAAGCTGAAGAAACCGGTGGTGTCGCGCGTAGTTGCGGCAAGGCCGGCACGACCAGCCTTGGCGAGGACCAGCCCTTGTTCCACACCAAGCTGAGACGCGCTGGCATAGGCTTCGGGCGTCAACTGCCCGAACGCCGCCGCATTGGCGGTGCCGCCGCTCAGCAGTACCGGAACCGCACTGATTAGCGCTGTACTCGCTGTTCCGGCGACCAGCAGGTCGTTGACATAATCAATCGCTGCATTGGCCTGGAGCGAAATGCCGGTGGGAGCAACGAAGGTTCCAAGCAGCTGCAATGTGGCGCCATTGTTACGCAACACGCCGACGATACCCGGATCCCGATTGACGATGTCGAAGTCACCAGTGATCGCGCCGCCGCCGTTCACCACGATCAGATCACGCGATGCACCCGGTGTCAGCGAACCGGTGAGGTTGACGGTCGTATTATCGCCGATCGTTACCGAGCCGCCATTGACGACGATCTGATCGCTCTCGCCCACGGGCACGAACTCGAACGTCGTGGTCGTGCCGTTGGCGATCGTCAGATTGCCGTTGATCGTCATGATAGCGGGGGACGCGCCCGGCGACAGGGTGCCGCCCGTACCGATCGTGACATCGCCGCTCACCGTGCCTGCGGTGCCGAAGGTACCGCCGCTGGTGACATCAACCGATCCGGTGAGGGTTGATCCTGCCTGACCGATAAGCCGGCCTCCAGACACTTTTACCGCCTCGACATTGAGGTCGCCGGTGAAGCTGTTGACGCCAGCTGTGTTATTCACCTGCTCGAAGCCTGTGAAAGCTGACCCGTCGATCGTGGTCTGGGCCGCATAGGTGCTGCCGGTGTTGAAGGCGAGGACATCGGTGCCGCTGCCTGCGGCAACCGTGCCGCCAAAGCTGCCACCGGTGCCGATTGTCAGCATGTCAGCGCCCGCACCCAGATCCACGTCGCCCGAGATGGCGCCGCTATTGACCAGACTATCGGTGCCGCTTCCAGCCAGGACATTCCCGTTGATCGTCCCACCCTGGTTGCTGATCGTGTTCGCGCCATTGCCGGTGATGATGTTGCCGGTGATCGAGCCGCCGGATGCGTTGGTCAGAAGATTGTTGCCTTCGCCAAGATCCACATTGCCCACAACCTCGCCGCTATTCGAGATGCTGACGCTTTGGCTGCCACCGCTGATCGCTGTCTCGCCAGGAGCCACGACGATGCTGGACCCTTGCGTGAGGTTCAGTTCACCGCCGCTGGATACCTCTACCGTCTGCTGGACTACGACCTTACCTGTGCCAATGATCTTTTCGACTTCGAAGCTTGCGAACAGCTGGCGAAGTGCCGGATCGATCGATCCGGTGTAGGTCGTACCGGTGATATCGAAGGAAAGAATGTCCTCTCCAGCGCCGCCGTCGACCGTTCCATTCAGTACAGCTGAGCTGAGCAGGTGCGTGAAGCTGTCATTGCCCTCGCCCATACGGACCGTGCCGGTGATGGTGCCCGCATTGGTGATCGCGTCATTGCCCTCACGCATGTAGATGTCGCCGCTGATCTGACCGGCATTGTCGATGCGGTCATCGCCAGCATTGAGGTCGATCGAGCCGATGATGACGCCGGTCGCGCTATTCGTGACATGGTCGGTAGAAGGTAGATAACCGCTTTCGTCATCCAACTGGTCACCGCTGGTGTGGATCGCCCCTGCAAGATAGCCATTGGGCTGGCCGATCGCATTGTCGATGATGGGCGTGTTGGGGAAATAGTTGGTTCCAGCTCCACCCTGGATGGTACCGCTGTTGACGATGTTGATGGTCTTGGCTGCGACAGCCACGGCCACGCTATGGCTGCCCTCGGTATTAGCGATCGGGCTGTAGACCCAGAAGGGTTGGGGAAGCCCCTGCACCTGCGCCCCGACGACGGCCGTCAGCCCACCGCCGACCTGGATGACGCCGCCTTCCAGATTCTCGATGTTTACGGTGCCAGCGCCGCTACTTTCAACGTCCACGCCCAGAGCTGCGATCTGCGATACATAGGCCGTGTTTTGTCCCAGGCCGATAAATTGGCCCGGTGTGACCGTTGCGCCTCCAGTTGCCTTGATCGTACCGCCGTTGACGAGGTTGACTGTCGCACTGGCGGCCGGAGCGCCCAGGATTTCGTCATCGCCAGCCTCTACTCCGAGGACAAGGCCCGAGCCGCCCCTGTCCTGACCAAGGATGCTGCCGCTGTTGTTGAACGTGATCGTCTGGCTTTCATCGGTCTCGGATTCCACGTCGAAGGCGGACATGCCGCCAAACAGCGGAGGTTCGCCCTGATTGATGGCCAGCTCGGTACGAGTCACAGTGCCGCTATTGTCAAAGCTCGCCACTCTGTTGGCGATGTTGATCTCGGCCGCGCCCTCGATTGCCCCGGTGTTGGCAAAAGCAAAGTTCTGGGCGGGGATATCCAACACATCATCGTTGCCCGGGCCATCATCCTGCAACAGACCGGTGCGGATGAGCAGTGCCTGACCGCCTTCTCGCGCGGAGGCTGCTATTGTGCCGTGGTTCTCGAAATTGAGGTTCTGAGAGGCGACAGCAGCGTAGAAGCCGTCCCTGATCTCGCCATCCGCCGTGTTGATGATGGACGCGCTGTCCGCATTATATTCATCGTTGGCATTCGGCAGCACCAGGTCCAACGCACCAACCTTCAGCGTCAGGCCGCGCTGAAAATATCCGTTGGCATCGATACCCGCGATCAAGCCGCTGTTGGTGAAGGAGAAGACATCCGCTGCAACATTTGCATCCAGGCCGCCGGTTATGGTGCCGCTGTTCTCGATCGTCGCCCCCGCCACGCTGGTGGTTTCCAGCGCCTGCCGTATGCGAACCGCGGCTTTTACGCCGTCATCAAATTCCCGTTCGATATCCGTGGTGAAGGAGCGCGAGCCGGTGAACGTCGTCTCGATCGTGCCTGCATTGCGGAAAAGGAAATCCTCCCCTGCCGAAGTGGTGATGATCGAACCAATGCCGCTGGTGACCAGATTGATCTCATCATTGTTGACGAAGCTGGCGGTGGCGATGCGGATGTCGCCATTCACGGTGCCTTCATTGGTGAAGCTTGTCAGTGCATCGCCATAGGTCGGCGTGTAAAGTGGAACAGTGCCCGGCTGCACATTGGAGCGCTGGAAGGTCGCGAAGCGCTGCTGATAATAGCCGATCGCAGCGGGAACGATGGTCACGCCTTGAGGGTAGAGGCCAGATGTGTTGAGCAGGTTGATCGTGCCGTTGTTCACGACATTGCCATCGCCCATCAGGCTGATCGACGTTCCCTGTCCTGAGAGGGTCAGCGTGGTAGTACCGCCTCGCACCTCGAACCCTTCGATTTCGAAGGTCGCGGGCAGCGCGCGTGTTCCCAGCTCAAGCGACTGCGATTGGCTGTAGCTTCGGGTGTAGATGTCGATGCCGCCACCGGCCGCGATGGTACCAGTCACCCCGTCATCACTACCGCGCTGGATGAAGTTGGCGGTACTAAAGCCAGTGCCGAGCTGCAGATTGCCGTTCAGCGTGCCCCCATCGGAAATATAATAATAGACCGCACCAGCCAGCGGATTCTGCGGCGCGGAGGGCGTGGGCTCAACATAGGACACATCGCCGTTGATCGTGCCAGCGTTGGTCACATTGAAGCTGAGCAAGGGAATGCCCGTCCGGGCAGGCGCGATGATCGCGTTTGTGCCCCCGCCAATGACCCCGCCGCTCGCATTGTTGACCGCGAGCACAACGGCCTGACCTGCGGTGATCGCTGGGTCGCCGGAGATCGCGCCGCTATTGTTGACGATGATGGCCGTGCCCAATGTGCCGGTGATCGGTCCTGTCGAACCGCTGTTGCTGATGATGCAGACCGGTCCGGCGCTGCCGTCGGGGCAGGTCAGAGTCGGCGCCTGTTGTGCTAGTGCGCTGCTGGCGCCAAGCGCAAGGACGCTGACACTCAGACCCAAACCGAGACGAATAGGCGTGCGCACAGAATTGCTGCCGATCATGTAGAAAACCCCTCCAGACGAATTGCCGCAGGGATAGGCAAAATGCGCCGGTGTCCGCATCCCCCGATGAGGGTATCGAACCACTGCTGCTAAAATATTGTGTTTCTCGATAGACCTGCCTAAATCCACTCGCTGATCACTCGACATTTTCGTGTGAGCAGCCAAAGATATTGACGTTCTGACCGGGTCGCGGGACAGGAACGAAACAGGGTGGAAGATAAGATTTGGGCGCTGGGCGAGCGTTTCGCCATGGCTGCCATTGATGGGGATGAGTGGCTTGGCGCGCTGCGGGCCATGGCCGAACTGACTGGCAGCTCTTACGGCCAGCTTATCGGTTTTGCGCCGGGTGAGGTGCCCTTCAATTGGATCAATGATATAGGTCACGATGAGATCGCCCGCTTTGTCGAGCAGGAGCGTGGCGATCCCAATATCAACGTCCGGGTGCGCGCGTCGCTGAATGACGAGGCATTCGTTATTCGGAGCGAAGCAGATTACCGCGCGGTTGGGCGCGGTTCTGGGTTCGATCTCTATCGCGAGATGTGCGACGCCTATGACATCATGGACGGCTGCCAAACCAAGTTGCTCGAAGGAGGCGGCCGGTTTGTCGGCTTAGCCCTCAATCGCAGCCGGAAGGATGGTGAGACCGACGCCGAGACGCGCGCACTTTTTGCCGCGATAGCCCCCCATGCGCGGCGGGCCGTCAAAATGCAGATCGCGCTTGAAAATCGCGGTTCGGCGTTGATCGCAGGCGCGCTCGAATATGTAGGTCTGCCGATCTTCATTTGCGACGAGGCTGGAAATTTGAAGGGAGAGACGGGCGAAGCTGCGGCGCTGCTTTCTGCCGGACGCTTCAGGGTGATGGACGGGAAGCTCGGTCTTCCGCACCCACGTGACGACGCGGCGCTGTTGAAGGCATTCGCGCGGCGGCATCGTCAACCTCTTGGGATAGAGACGTTGCTGCTGCGCGGTGCCGGCAAGCAGATGCCTATGGTGGTCGATATCTGCCGCCTTCCTTCCCAGCCGTACCGGCTGAGCCTTGCCTCGCAAATTCTTGTCATCGTCCGTTCGGGTCGGCGCTGGCATGAGGCCGCCCCTGCTGTTTTGGGCGCAGCATTTGGCCTGTCTGCTGCTGAAGCCGAGGTCACATTGGCCCTCGCTAGGGGCGTGACGCGTGATCAGATCGCCGCTGCGCGGGAAACGAGCACCCAGACCGTCAAAACCCAGATCAAATCCATTTTCTCCAAGCTTGGAGTTAGTCGGGAGATGGATCTGATGGCGATGCTCGGCGACCTGCTCCGGCGATGAGGCAGCTCGGGCATCAGCCCGTCACAGGCAATCAAGCTGTTGGCGAAGAACAACTATGAGCCCGGATTTTTCCGCGCGTCTCCCCCGATCGGGGTATGACCTACCTCAGAGAGATCAGTAAGGAGAACCCGCGACCCAAAGGCTCACGGCTTAGCCGCTGAGACTTTAAACTGGCCCGGCTGACATCATGACGGCCGGGCTTTCTTTTTTGATTTCTGTGGGACTAGCGCTTAGTCACGCGCGGGACGCGTGGCTCTTTCTAGCTCAAAGTGGGCTCGGGCAAAAAATCGACCATGATCTCGCCAGATATGGCTTCGAGCGCCTCCCGCACCTCGTCGGTAGAGAGGCCCGTGGGCAATGCAATCTGGACATTGGCGCGGAACAGCGGTGCGCCAGACCAGGCGCTTCTTTCGATTCTGGTAAGGAAGTCGTCGATATTGACGTCGAGCTTCGCAAGTGCCGAGGTCACTTCGCGAACTATTCCAGGACGATCCTGCCCTACGATTTCGATGGCAAGCGACAGCCCGCTGCGTTCTTCAGCATCCGCAGCCGCGATGATGTCGATCTTGATACCCATCGCATCGATGCCGCGGACCGCAGCTTCGAGTTCGTGCAGCCGATCCTCGGGCAATTCAACCAGCACGGATCCAACATATTTCCCACCCAGGCGCGAGAGATGGCTCTCGAGCCAATTACCGCCTGCAGCATACACCGCCTCAGCGATTGCGCGGGTCAGGCCGGGTCGGTCACTACCGACTACCGTCAAGATGACTGCTCGATCCATACCTCACCTCTATGCTCATCTCTGTTTCACAATCATGATAGCGCATCCGGATCATTTTAAAGAGCAAAGTCTGGTTAGTAGATTGTCCGCGCTTGGACGCCGCGTGATCTCGGCGGAACATCCAACGTGGGTCGGATTTCAAGGACCTGGTGCCATAGCTAAAAATGCCACTCAAGCGATCGGCGGCTCGAGCTCGTGCTCGTCCGCGCACTGCCCTGAAGCATAGCAGTGAGGCGTTGTGTAACGTCTCTCAGCTTGTCGATCTAGCAGCCGGAGGCGAGGTCTTCGACAGGCACATGCCCTTGCGTCGCAGGTTTAGGACATACGGGTGATCGAAGCCGCAGGTGGGGAACTCAGGCCCGCAAATGCAGTTGCGTTTATGCGATTATGCTCTACTGAACAATGCCGCGTGCGGGGAGAACCGATGAACTTCTCAGGCAAGGGCTTGCCATTTGGCAACAGGCTGCCCTCTGCCGACGATCGGCAGATCGCCAACCAGCTTCGTCGGATCCTCGCGTCGCAGAAGGCCGGCGAAGCCAAGCTGCGCGTGCCCGATCCAAACACCAAGAAACCAGTCGAGATTACGCTGACTCCGACGATGTCGGATCTATTCCTGGAACTGCTGCGTCACATCGGTAGTGGGCATGCCGTGACGCTGGTGCCGATCCAGCAGATGTTGACGACGCAGCAGGCAGCAGATCTACTCGACATGTCCCGCCCGTACCTTATCAAGCTTATTGAGAAGGGTTACATTCCGCACAATATGGTGGGGCGGCACCGGCGTCTTAAATCTGAGGACGTATTCGCCTACAAGGCTGCGCGCGATAAGATCCGGTCGAAGGCAATCGATGAACTGATCGCGGATGGCGCAGACCTCGATTGATCTGGGCCAACCATGTTCGCCAATCGCTACACGGCACTTATTGAGGCCTGCACGCTGGTCATCGTTCCGCGACGCGACCTTCTGCTAACGCTGGCTGGAGCGGAATTCTTTCGCGTGCGATGGTCGCCGCGCATCCTTGCTGAAACACGTGCTGCGCTGGAGAAGATCTTCGCCGAGCGCAGAATTGAGAATGCGTCTGCGCGAGCGGAACGTTCAGTTGATGCCATGCAGCGAGCGTTCCCCGAACCTCTGGTCGATGCACATGCATCGGTCGCAGCCATGACGTTCGGTCTGCCGGATATGAACGACGAGCATGTCCTGACAGCGACAGTCCAGACTCAGGCTATCGTGACGGAAACATCAGCGATTTTCCAGCAAGCATTCTCGCACCCCTAAACATTGAAGCGAGAATTGCCGACGAATTCACAGCAGAAACGATCGCGCTTGATGAAGGCAACGCGGTCGTGGCATCCGGACGATGCGCGCTCGACTGAAGTGGCCGGAAATGTTGCCAGAACACTACCTTCGTTCGCTGGAGCCCCTGGACTGTTCGTCACCGCTTCGATTCTAAGTGGCCACGCAGATTGATCTGAAGGGTTCGCTCCGGTGCGCGAAGGCTTGAACGTCCGCTCCGCGCAGCGAAATAGGAAGGCGGAACGGCTGGATTAGCTCGTGACCACCTTCTCGTTCGACTTGTCGCCGGGATTCAGCCTTAGGGCACGACGACGGGGATCGCGTCTAATTTTGCAGCGCGTTTCGCGAACTTGCGGTCGAAGGTAAGAAATTCAGTGCATTGTGCGGATCGCGCGAGGTGAAGGGCGTCGGCGAAATCCATTCCATGTTCCATCCAGTCGAGGGCTAATGCCATATGGGCAGGTTCTTCGACTAGCATTCCTGGAAGACCGGCCAGGCTCCGTAGCGCGCGGGCAATTTCGTCAGGCGCGAAACCATAACCCGCGCGCAGCACCCATTCTGCCTCCAAAAGCACTGTTGCACCGAGAAAGATTTTGGTCCCATCAACGATGCTGCGGGCTGCCTTTGCCTGTCTTTCATCATCAGCGGTCAGCAAGCGGATGACAATGTTGGTATCAATCCCGCGCACGCCGCTTAGCTTCCTCCGATATGACCACATCCATTTCGTCGATCGAAAGAGCGGGCTTCGTTGACCGCAGCGAACCGAAGACAGATTCGATATCCGTGGCGGCAAAAACAGGCGCAGCTTTCAGGAGCACGCCTTCGTCCGTTTCTTCCACAATCAGCTTGGTGCCGGCAGCCCAGTGTTTCTGTTCACGGATCGCCTTGGGCAAGATAACCTGCCCTTTAGTTGAAAGTGTGGTGGTGATCCGATCCTGAACGCCCATGGCGGCCTCCGCGAGTAAGACAGAGGTAAGATAGCAGTGACTGTGGTCTGTAGCAAGGAGCGGCCGGTCTGCACCTGAAGAGCAAAGACAGGCGACTGGATGTCGGCACAGGGTCGAGATCGGAAGGCGGCCGCTGGGACATTCGCGACAGTCGGGTCCGGAGCGCCCCAGCGTCGAATCCGGCCGTAGGGATGGAGCAGGCAGAGGTCCGTTCACGCCAACATGTACGAACCCGCTGACGCGGGATGGGCACCCGGATTTGAAGTCCCGCTGATGATCTGAGAACAGCACTACAGTTGAGCACTGCTCGGGGTGGGCAGAGCATCGCGACTCCTTTCAACCAAGGAGCCGAACGATGAGCAGCTATCTTTCCCAAGTTCCCGCCAACTCGCTACGCCAGCGCATGATCGACGACATGAACATGCGTCGATATTCGCGGGAGACACAGCGCAACTATGTTCGCGATGTCGCGCGGGTCGCAACCTATCTGGGGCGGCCGCCAGACACCGCGACAGCCGAAGACCTGCGGCAGTTCCAGATCGATCAGCGGGCTTCGGGCATGGGCGTGCCGACCATGAACAGCATCGTCGCGGCGCTGCGCTTCTTTTTCACGCATACGCTCGATCGACCTGACCTTTCCCGCAAGCTCTTTACAGTCAAGCATCCACGCGCTTTGCCCGTCGTCCTCAGCCCCGATGAGGTTGCACGTCTGCTCGACGCAACCACCTGCCTCAAGCATCAGGCCGCGCTATCGGTGGCTTACGGCGCAGGCCTGCGCGTCGCCGAGGTGGCGATGCTCAAGGTTCGCGACATCGACAGCGAGCGGATGTTGCTCCGGGTAGAACGCGGCAAAGGCGGGCAATATCGCAATGCGATCCTCCCGGCTGACCTGCTCATCCTGTTGCGCGAGTGGTGGAGGGTCGGACGGCAGCAGGGCGTGATGCATGCCGATGGCTGGCTGTTCCCCGGGCAGCATGAGATGAAGCCGATCAGTACGCGCCATCTCCATCGGATCGTCGCCGAAGCCGCGCGCTCGGCCGGCATCACGAAGAAGGTCGGCCCCCACACTTTGCGGCATAGCTTTGCCACGCATTTGCTGGAGGACGGTGTCAACATCCGCGTCATCCAGGCCTTGCTGGGACACGCGAAGCTGGAGACCACGGCATTTTATACCAAGGTCGCGACCCGGACTGCCCGCGCCGTCATCAGTCCGCTCGACAAGCTGGCTTTGCTCCCGGCGCCACAGCCACAGGTGTCGCCGGACGGCTGAGCCGTTGCCCGGTGACCATGAGGTCGCCGACATCTTCCGCGCTGCCGGGCCGGCCTATCGTGCCGCCCATGCCGGACATCTGAGTCTTACCCAGCTCAAGGTGATGACGGCGATCGAGAACTGCCGCACAGCTGCCCTAGGCGGTCATGTCGAAGCCTGCGAGGACTGCGGGCATTGGCGGATCGCCTATAATAGCTGTCGGAACCGGCACTGCCCCAAGTGCCAGGGTGCAGCCGCGCGTACTTGGCTGGCGGAGCGCGAGGCCGATCTGCTGCCCGTCGGCTACTTTCACGTCGTCTTCACGTTGCCAGCCGAGATCGCCGATATCGCCTTCCATAACAAGGCCCTGCTTTACCGCCTGCTGTTCCGTACGGCGTCTGAGACGATGCTGACGATCGCGGCCGATCGGAAGCATCTTGGCGCCCGCATCGGCATCACCGCCGTGCTCCACACATGGGGCTCAGCGATGACCCATCACCCGCATGTGCATATGATCGTGCCGGGTGGTGGCATCGCGCCAGACGGGACAGGGTGGATATCGTCGCGCCCCACGTTCCTGCTGCCCGTGCGAGTTCTGGGTGCGCTGTTCCGCCGGCTGTTCCTCGCTCGGCTGATCCAGTTGCACCAGGCTGGCAGGCTCGCCTTCTTCGGATCACTTGCCCCGCTCGCCGAACGGCGGGCCTTCCTGCGCCATATCGCCCCTATCCGTAAGAAGCGCTGGGTGGTCTATGCCAAGCCGCCCTTCGCCGGACCGGGGGCGGTGCTCGCCTATCTGTCGCGCTACACGCACCGGGTTGCCATATCGAACCGGCGTCTCCTGGCTTTTGACGGCAACAGCGTCACTCTGCGCTGCAAGGATTATCGCAAGGATGGCGCCGATCGCCAGTGCGTCATGACGCTCCCAGCCGACGAGTTTATCCGCCGGTTCCTGCTCCACGTCCTGCCACGCGGCTTCCACCGCATTCGGCATTATGGCCTGCTCGCCAGTTCCGCCCGCAAGGCCAACCTCGCTCTCGCCCGCCAGCTGCTCGACGTCGCGGCCGTGCCCGAGGATCCCGGCACCGAAGATCCGGTCGATCCTCGTCCACCATGCCCATGCTGCGGCGGCCACATGGTCATCATCGAGACCTTCGAGCGGTGGCGACAGCCGCGCGCTCCTCCGATGGAGACTCTGCCTGCCCGGGAGCTTGTGTCATGACCCGGCATGACCCGTCCGTCATCTCTCCCGCGAGACCGCCTTCGCGGGACAGGATCGCCCCTGTGCCTATCGCCATCTCCGGCGGGCAAGGACGATTACGACCAGGCAGAAAGCGGCGTCTTGCCATCCCTGACGACCATCGGACTGACCTGACCATGGGCAGATCGCTATGCCCCGTCATCGCCTCAGTGGCATCCAGGCTGTACCGAAAACCGAAATCCCCATAACGTATCGCCTGCAGCACCGCGGGTCGTACATGTCAGGCTTTCGTACGCCTGACGGCGCCCGAAACTCTTCGACTTTCTGCTCGGTCCGCTTCGGAGCATCGGATTGAGGAAAGCTGTCATTCTAAGCTTTCAAATGGCAGCTTTCGAGCGCGGAATCCGGGACGGCGGAGACTGACGGTAACTGCAACGCAAGAATAATTACGCACCTTATAATTTCGAGCCATTAGTCTCTTCGTGTCGTGCCACTATTGCCTATTACCTACAAACTAAACGCCAAAGCCGGAGGATGAGAGAAATCCTTGGCGCATCGGCGGAGGGTTGTGAAGACGGCTTCTCCATCAAACGACGGACGTCAAAGCCGGGATCACCCAGTTCATCGGTGGGCCGATGTAGACATGGACGACCTTTCAGGCGACGAAATCGGTCAGACGCCTGCACGCTGTGGGCGTTCCCATCATATTCGAGAGCTGCGCCGGTGACGACGGAGCGATGCCAGGGCGTCACCAGTTGGAGGAAAAGGCCGACAGCCGTCGACGCGAGCACGCCATTTGGCCATATGACCTGCGGCTTACCACCGGCCGCGCCATAATTCCGGGCTTCCTCCTCCAAAGCTTCTTCGGTGACGATACCAAGACAACGCAGGCAGGGCCCGCCCGGAACTGACAGTACCACTTGACCAGCAATTAGGTAGTGTTCGTCGATGGCATGAACATCCATACCTTGGTCAATATATGGTATAAGGAGGCGCCGACAGAAGCCTTCCAGCTCGTCCTTGCCGCGAACGTTGTCGAGACAACCAAAGATCAAATCGCACGCGGACAGAGCATCGACGGCCTGTTGCCATTTTTGTGCAACTGTCAGGATGTGCGCGGTAGGGTTCACCATGCGAATGAGGCGCTCGGCGATGTCGACCTTACGCGCCTTGGCATCCACATCAATGCGCGTACCGCCAACGAGCCTGTTGAGATTAGTTTCGTCGATCTCGTCGTCGTCGACCAGAACGAAATGGCCGATGCCGACATGAGCGAGCTGTTGAGCGATATGAGAGCCGCCTCCGCCGAGGCCTACAATACCAATCGTGAGCGCGCCGAGGCGCTTATCGCTGCCGGCTCCAAGGAAGCTTTGCCGATCAAGCCAGGTCATGCATCTCTCCAATCGCGGCTATAGTGATTGCCAATCTGCGCGAAGCAGTTGATCGGCACGGGGGGATGATCTTCGGCAAGCCAGACCAGGCCATGGGCATCGTCGTCGCTCAGCACGAGCATGCCTTGGGGCATGCGCGGGATGGTCGTGAAGAAGCTTGGCACAAACTCCCTGCCGCTTTTAAGGTCGACGCCGCTGAAACCTGGGCGCCCCCGGCCATGATGGGTGTGGACATGGAGCAGTGCTGAGCGTGGCCGATAAGCCCATTGTAACGCCTTGCGGAAGACCTCTGAGCCGATCTCCGCGCCCACGGCGGGCGCACGGGCGTAATCCTCGTCGGCGACAGGTTGATAGCCTCTTACCAGCAGGAGAAGGCCGCTGGTTGTTTTCATGGCGGCGGCGCGCAGGAACCCGACGCGCTCGCCGGCATGAGCATGATGGCGCGCAAGATCTGCGCGGACCGCATGCAACAGTGGGGACGGCAGGCGAAGAGTGATGTTCATTTCACGGCCTCCAGATGGCTGCCCAATATGTCGAGCCAAGGTTGGCTGGCTTTGATCCCCTGCCATGAGAAGGCGAACCAGCTTCGGGCCATCAGGGCATAGGACGACCAGTTGAGGGCCTTGGGGAGCTGCCTCGAGAAATATAGCCGTGTCTCATAGCCTTCGCGTGAAGCGGGGCTGAGCAGGGCGTCTACCGTATGGACCGTGCCGCTCGATTCCACCCGAAGGCCCGGCAGGAACACGAGGGGCGTTCCCAAGCCATCCCACAGCTCGGCACCGGGGCAGAGCATCCGCAGCCGGGTCAGCTGTACCTGGGCGCCGCTCATGACGACTGCCCTGCAGGCACGTGGGAGGTGAACTCCATGCCATCCCGTAACTTGATCTGCTGACCCGGCTTCAGCTCCTTGAACTCGCCGTCCGCCTTGATGCGATCGAGCTTGTACCCTGCGGGAACCGCAAAGCGCTGCATCAGCTCTTCGGTCGTCCAGCGGCGGCGCTCCAGTTCAAACGGCTGCTCGCGGTAGAAGACGGTGACGGTCTGCGGCAAGGGGACAAGACGGAACTCCTCGACCTCACTGCCAGCCAAAGACAGGATGTCTTCAGCCTCGACCGGTTCAAAGCCGTGCGGCGTAACACGCACAAGGTCCTCACTCTCCTTGGCGCGGGCCAAGATGCGCATATGTTCGCCGACAATAGTCGCGAGCGGCCATGCCAGCGACAGGCCATCCACGGTGAAGGCGAAGTCGCGGTCGCTGCGGACCACGAAGAAGCGTTCACGCCCCCTCTCGCGCAGGTCCGTGGTCTCGGTTGGGCGCTTGGTCTCGACCTCGCCCGTTGTCAGTTGCTGCAGGATCCTGAACTGCGAGAGCGGATGTGCACCGAAGCACTCGGCAATCTGCGCTGCCGTCACCTCGGGGTCGTGAAAGCTGAGCGTCCGGAACTGGAATGTCTCATCCGCGACCTCAATCGCGAATTTACCTGCAGTTTCCGACGGAAGAACATCATTGTCAAAAGAGGGCATGTCAAACTCCATAATCTCATTCAATGAAACCATTGAACCACAATCAAAAAAAATTCAGCCAATGCGACGGTACAAAAATTCAACGCCGCCACTGTCGGCCGCACTTTCACTGCGCATCAGAAAACCTTGCTCCCATAGCTGCTTAAACTTGGTGCTCGCATTCGCGATCGACAGGCTCAATGTATCGGCCAGTTCCGCTGCCCGGGCATAAGGACGCTTCAACGCATATTCGAGCGCCTCGCGATTGCCCTGGCTTGGTTGCCCACCAATCATCTCGATCACATTCCCGTTCCAGATCGCCACCGGCACATTTACTCGCGCCGCCGCCAGATCAATATTGAACCGCAGCTCCGGATCCAGAAGATCGACAAGGCAAATCCCTTTATTGCAGCGATAGCGACGGACCAGCTCGACGATTGCCTCGGATGCGAACGACGCATCAATCTGTTCTACGCCCTCCATCGAAAGCCGAAACACAGCCTGACCGGGATTGGCTTCCACGAAAGACACGAGTTTATCCTGTGTGGCACGCCCTTGCGGTCGGCCCCACCCCGTTGTCCCAGTCATGAAATCCCTGAGTCTGATAAGCCACCCGATTCCCGTTCAGTCGTATCATTTAATGAGAATCGGTTGGACCTGTCAAGCGATCTTCAGCGAGAAACTTATGTGGGTTCCCCAGAGGAGAGGCAGTTCCTCCTGGGAATAGGCCATATTAGGCTGAAAGACATTGTTCGAGGGTATCAGGAGAACGCGCTGGTTGAGCAGCCGTACGTCAAGCTCTGCCTGGAAACGGACCGCATGGCTGGCGCAGGCGGCCAGTCCGTTGCCGCGGCTGTCGTCATCGAGGCGGGAAACGCCTTTGCGGAACATCTCGACAAGGAGATGGACATCGCTAAGCACGGCGGCGGCGTCACCTTTGGCTTGGAGCGCGGGGCGTAGGGTTTGTAATATGCCCGTTCCGCTATCGGAGACCGCCATCCGAACCTGGTTGCCGCCCGCATAGGTTTGGAGGACCGCAAAGGCATCTAGGCTCGACTGGCTGTGTTCGCTGACGTTGCCGATGAGTTCAGCGAAAATCGTGAAAACTGCGTTCTTCAGGGCGGCGGCATCAGTCCTGGCCACGCAACTGCGATGTGCGGTCGCTGCAAGATTGTCCACAAGATCATGATCGGCAGCTTTAGTGCCGCTGAACCGAGCAATCTCGACGAGGCCACTATTGCCGCCCCGGTGCAGGTCTGCGCCCGAGAAGAGCGGGCGTGCCGGATGGACCTCTACCGTGGGAAGGAGATGATCGAAAAAGCCTATACGACTGAGATAGCCCCTGAGAGATTCGCTGCCTTCTGCGAACTGTAGTCGGATTCTTTTGGTCATGGCCGCTGCCTGATTGCAAAAGCTCAGCAGTCGGATGATGACATCGACCATCAGCTTGCAGTCTGCCGGCACCTGGATGAGGACGCTGGTAAATGGGCCGCCAAGCGCGTCGCCGCTCCGCCTCAGTGCATCCTCGAATTTGCGCGCCTTCACCCAGCCGCCGGGAAGAGCGATCACACATTCGGATGGCTGGGGCGCGGTCGCCATCATCGGCCGGAACACCGTTCCGATTTTCGATACCGCGGTTGATAATGGCGACGTCTCATCCCGGCACCTTCTCAATGGTCGGCTCGGGGCTACCGGCCCAGGTCATACGATAGACGTCGCCTTGAGCCACTGACTGAACCGCATGCGGAAAAAGAGCAGCGAGACAGGTGCCACCAGGATGGCGTACCGAAGGGTAGATGATTCCGTTTAGACCGCTAGCCCGGGCAGCATCAGCGAGCGCATTGCCGACTGGATAGCCCAACGCCTTGTTTGGGTTTAGGGCAGGATGGTCACCATGTGGGCGGAGGTCCAGAAATTCGCCAGCGAAACTGGCAAACAACTCAGCATATTCAACCACAGCGTTGAATCGGCCCGTGGCTTCGAGAAAGCTGGTCAGATGGAAGCATACTTCGGCTAGGCTCGTCTCTACATCCAGTCCAGCATACCAGGCGCCGCGATCCGCTCCGTTGAACCGGTTGGGTTCCCGAGGTTTTGCATAGGCGAAGGCGGCATTGATGAAATTGGCGTGCGACACGCCGAAAACTAACTCGTAGGACTGGACTTCGCCTGCGCCGCGCGATTGAGCGACCAATCGGTTGCTCGTGGCTCCTTCGATTTCAGCCAATGCTGCCAGATCGGTTTCATCGACAAGGTTGAGCAGAACTGACGACCTTAGCCGCGCGGTCGTGACGAGGCGGACAGTCCTCGGCAGTGCTTCGCGGCGGATCGTCAGTTCCTCAAGCATATCAAAGGCCGCCCCGCACTGCGTCAACATATCGCCGGGTTTCAAGCATAAGCGGTATGCCGCCGTCGATCATTGCATCAACTGGGCTTTTGCGTTGAAAGATCGGCCCGCGATTGGGCAGCTTGGGCCACTGATCCGCCATCGGGTCGGCGAACAGCAGGTGTAGTCCTTTATAGACACCGATCGCAGCCGAAGCGCGGGTCAGCTGATCCTGCGATAGGGGCTGCTCCCAGCTTCCCCGCTTGATGCGGTCCCAAGTGCTGTCACTCACGCCAAGCAGTGCTGCCGCTTCGCCGTTCGAAAGACTCCAATGCTCGACAATGGCTCGAAATGCCTTGAGGGCGACGCCGGACAAGCGTTCGCGGTCCGCGCTTTTGGAGAACGTTTGTACATCGATCGGCGTCAACGGAGCTGTCGCACCGAACTTCACTGTCTCTGCCATTCTCGCCTCCATCTGCCCCTGCTTGAATGTTAGATGGTCGTCAAATGGTGCGATGTCAAGCGTCAAATGGTGGATGTTGGCTATATCGTTTCGGAATCGCAACTTGATCGGTCCAGAGGCGGCGTGGAAGCCAGATATAATGCCAACCAACATTTTGCTCGCCTGCAGCTTTTCGTTCGATTTGGCGCCTCACCCTTTCCATCTGTACTTTGGAATGATCAGCCTCCTAGATCGGTTGGTGAGGCACAATAATGTTGCGATCCGAAACGATCAGCTTGCCAAGCCCCGTGAACATGTGGAAATTCAGTTTGATGAGGGGAGAGCTCGTTGCGTATATTGGCATACAATCCCGGTCACGATGGTGCCGTTGCTTTCATTGAACACGGCACGTTGTCTTTTTCAGTCGAAGCGGAAAAGGGCTCCAACTACCGCTACTCCGCCATATCGGTTTCTGATGTCCTCGACGTTGTTGGCGAGTTGTCCGACCTTCCCGACGTGATATGCATGAGCGGTTGGTGGCTGCGGGATCACTATGAATTTGAGCACGGCTCCCGCCGCAACGGCGGATATCGGGGAACAGCCGAGTATCTGGCTATCCACGAGAAGGGACGGTTCTTACGTGGGAGTTCAGATTACTTCTCTTCCTCCCACGAGCGCTCGCATGTCATGTGTGCCTTCGGGATGTCTTCGGTTCCAATTGGAGAGCCATGCTACGCCCTAGTATGGGAAGGCGAGATGGGGACCTTCTACGAGATCGACAGCTTGGGCCGGATAACTGTCGTGAGAGACGTTCTTACGCAGCCCGGTAACCGTTATGCGCTGCTTTACGGGCTTGCAGACCCGGATTTTCCAAAGGACGGCCCTTATCCTCGCCAATCCGATGCCGGAAAACTGATGGCGCTCGCATCATTCTCGAACCGCTCGATAGCGACGGCGGAGGAGCAGGCTCTTCTCGAATTCCTTCTCGACGGTCCCTATCGCAAACTCTCCGACTATCCGGGCCTCCCGCAGGCCCCTCATCTCGATGTTGGCGTAGAGGATGCTTCGTTCCGTGATTTTGCGGGCATTTACAGCGATGCCATCTTCGCTCGCTTCGAAAATTTCGCGCGCGAGCACCTCAAACCAGGTCGCCCACTTTTGATCGCAGGTGGATGCGGTCTAAACTGCGACTGGAACAGTAAATGGATGAACAGCGGTCTGTTTTCGCACGTCTTCGTTCCGCCTGTGGCTAACGATAGTGGATCGGCGATTGGAACCGCGATCGACGCTCAGTTCCGTTTGACTGGCAACCCCAAAATCGAATGGAACGTCTATGCCGGCCTACCATTTCGCGACGACGTTGCGTTTGAGCGCGATGCATATGATGTACTGGGACGGGATGACGCTTTCGTCGCGGACCTTCTGGCAAACGATTTAATTCTCGGCTGGGCGCGCGGCCGATACGAAATAGGACCGCGGGCTCTTGGTAACCGCTCGATTTTGGCCGCTCCGTTTAGCGACGAGACGCGAGTACGCTTGAACATAATCAAGCAGCGCGAACAGTTTCGGCCGATTGCGCCGGTATGCCTGCGAGAGGAGGCGGCGAGATGGTTCGGGTGTCATGTCGATAGCCCACACATGCTTTTTACCTTCAGGGCGACTACCGATCAGCTGCGTGCAGTGACGCACGTCAATGGGACCGCACGCCTGCAGACCGTGACAGAGCTTTCCAATCGGGAATTGCACGCCGTGCTGTCTGCTTTTCGAACGAGGACCGGCTACGGCGTCCTCTGCAACACGTCGCTCAACTTCAAGGGCAAGGGGTTTATCAACGATATCGGCGACCTCGATGTCTATACTAGAGAGCACGGTCTCGATGGCTTCGTGGCCAATGGCCGGATCCATCTTCTGCGAAGCTCTCCTGCTTATGCTGCTTACCGGCAGCGGAGAACTGCTCAATCTGGTTCCAGCCCACAAGAGGCCACAGCTTGAGCGACGTGCAATATCATTCGGACCACGCACGGCAACGAATTGTGGCTCTGCAACCCGGCTTTGAGAAGAGCGAGGCGTCTCGATCAACACTGATTCGGGATATTGTCCTTATGCACATCGGCATTGATACTGCATGCCGGTCGCGGAACATACCCGCGGTGATACCGCGTAACCTAATCAGATTCTGGCACGATCATTCCGAACTGCCGGACGACGTCGCGGCTTGCATGTCGACCTGGGAGCGACTGAGAGAACAAGGCTTCGCTGTCCGGACCTATGATGACAACTCGGCCGAGCGCTACATTCGCGATCGACAGGGGGAACGGGAGGTCGCTGCCTTCAGTCGATGTGCGCATCCGGCGATGAGGTCTGACTATTTTCGTCTCTGCGCGCTCGTCACAGAAGGGGGTCTGTATGTCGACTGCGACGACGTGCTGCTCAACGACGGCTGGACGCGGCTGTTCGAAGACGATCGATTGAAGCTTCAGCCTCTCTGCTACGACATCTCGGCTGGCAGGATGATGCAGAACGCCGATATCTGGCAGACAAATTTACCTTCAGGAGAGCGCAACTTTTACGTCAACAACGACCCAATTGTCGCGCCACCCGGACATCCAGTCCTGCAACGTGCCCTGTGCCGGGCGACTGAGCTGCTACTCGAGGGTAACGGTCGACCGGAGATCCAGGCAACCACTGGACCGGGAAATCTCACGACCGTCCTTGCCGCACACGCACACGCTCTCCTGCTCCGGGGAGACCCACTCGACTTTAATCTGATACGCGACTGGGACGCTATCGCGGAGATGCGGTGGGACCTTTCTTATCGCGAAGACGAGCGCAACTGGCGCAACGTATACGGTTGCTGATCGCGCTCGTGGATAATATGAGCGCATGAGGCTCGAACGCCCCGCCAGAGCCTTGCGAGCCATGGCATTCCGTCTGTTTCGCCGGGTCACGGCTGCTTTGCCGGGAGGGAAAATCGACGCGTTTGGCACGGACGCTAGCCGGATAGGCGCGATCCTCATAATAAACCTCGATCGACAGCCTCACCGCATGACGAGGACTTTGCGGGAGCTCGCTCGCTTCAGGGATCACACGGGCCGGCGGTTGACCAGCCTCGTAAAACGTCTTCCCGCAGTCGACGCGCGCGACGGTAGAGCGGTCGCAGCGACTGCAGACGTAGACCCGCTATACGCCCTCGATGATCAGCTTTACGTCCAGCCGGACGCTAGGTTGGAGGCTTGTTTCGAACGAAACGAGGCCGTGACGATGACGCGCCAAGAGATAGCTGTCGCGCGATCGCACATCGAAGCGTGGAAAGTTGTCGCGACGGGAACCGAGGAGCACGTCCTAATTCTCGAGGACGACGTGTGGTTCCGCCGGGGCGCGGCCGCATCGATCGAAAGTGCGTGGTGTGAGGCTTCGACCAGAGGAAATGGGGAAGGACTGACCATGGTCTATCTTTCCTACGAGGACGCTGGCGGAACATGTGAGCGGGCAGACGTGGGCGGAACTTTGTTTCGCCCGGTACGCGGGCTCTGGTTCCTCTCCGGCTATGTGCTCTCACGAAGCGGAGCGGAATCGTTGCTGCGCGCGATGCCGGTTGTCGGGCCGGTCGACATGTGGATCAACAGGCAGTTTTATTGGTTGAGACCGCTCGCTATCATCACACCGGCAATCTTGCAGCGGCTTGATGCGGGATCGGACAATTCTTATTCGGTGCTGCCTTATCTGGCGCGAGCCGGTATCGTCGACGCCGATTGCCTCGCGTCCCCCACTCGCTCCTTCGGGATCCGGATCGTAGCCTGGACCGGTCGTGGGGCGTACGAGCCACTGGCTATGGCACTGTCCATGCTGGGGCTTCGGGTGCTCGTTTTCGACGCTACTGCGCCTGGCGTCGCGGAGGCAGAAGTCGCCACTCTCTTTAGTACGTTCGACGTTCTCGTTGATCCACCTTTTCCTCCACACGCCCTCCCTGACGAAATCGCCGGACTCGTTACCGGCTTGGTATTAGAGCCGACGCAAGCACATCGGATCGACGCCTCCGATCGCCTGAAGCAACTATGGTCCATTCTGCCAGGAGACGGGCCTAGCGATGACTGGTGGGCGCCGCTCTGTTTACTGGCGGGGATGAATGCACCGGCGCAAGAGTTTCCCTCTGGCGCACCGACCAACTGGCGTCTCTTCCGCGACGGACGCCGTGATTGTCGGCCCTGTGCTGAAGCCGCCTGGATCGCGCGACCGATGGCCATGGACGACACGCCATGGGCAGTCGGAACAGTCGATGGATGGGCGCCGCCGATATGCGATCCAGTATCTCAAGAGGAAGATGGCGTAGCCGAAATGCGATGCCCGCTCACCGAGCCCTCTACTGAGATGCCCGCCATGCGTGGCACGTTTCCTGGCAATCTTGCCAACTTTGCACCTGACGCGATCAATCACGGCCGCAACGGTGCCACGATCACGCTGAGTGCTTTAGGAATGGGAGATCGCCCGTTCCGGTCCGGTGCACTCTCGTCGGTCCGTCGATTCCTGCACGGCCGCTTCGAAATCGAGATGAGGGCCGCGCAGGGAGAGGGCTTAGTTACCGGCTTTTTCTTGCACCGGTCCGCACCAAGGCAGGAGATCGACATCGAGATCATCGGAAATGACCCGTGTAAGATGCTTCTCAATGTCTACTTCAATCCGGGTAACGAGGGTACGGAACTCGATTATGGCTACCGCGGTTCGCCCTGCGCCATCGACCTCGGTTTCGATGCCAGCCTGGGATTCCATCGATACGCGATTGAATGGTTCCCAGATCGAATCCGTTGGTTCGTCGATGATATTCTCGTGCACGAGCGAGGAAGCTGGGATCCAACACCGATACCGCACCTACCAATGACTATCCACGCAAACCTCTGGTCGCCTCGCTCCGTCGAACTGGCTGGCGCTGCGAGCACGCAACTACCTTTGACAACAGCCTCGTTCCGGAACCTAAAGGTGGATGCGATGACCAGAGCATCGGAATTTGGCCGGTCCGTTGAGACCTTAGCTGAACGAACATTTGCTTCTGTAAGGCGGTAACCTAAAGCAGCCGATTAGCAAGTGGACAGTCTTGGGTATCCGGAATGAGAAAGCAGACGGACCGCATCTGGGAATAGAAAATTTGCGGCTGAACGGCCAAAATGGGTCGGCTGCGGCTAAGCTCGTGCAGCGAGGGCCAATCTATCTGCCGTGTCGCGGTGATCGTGACGTCTGAGAAAAATCCCACAGATCTGAGGCGGCCAGTCCCCAGTTCGCTATTCGAAAATCGTATCGCGATCGGCTCCAAACAGAATTGGACGCTCGAGGCTCCCAACCTATAAGGGGCCTTCTGAAACTAGGCTATCAGTGCCGCCCTATTCGGCTCGGCAGATGTCTTTGAGCCTTTAGCGGGGGAGGCAATAAAACATGGCGCAAGCGCAGCGGACGAAGCCAGCGGTTCGGCAGAGCAACTCCGCTCCATCTCCAAGCACCGCCGCGGATCACGACCGGCCTCGCCCCGAAACTCCTTCGGATTACAAGGCCACGAAGGAAGAGTTACTGGAATTCTATCGGCAGATGGTCCTCATTCGCCGTTTCGAGGAAAAGGCAGGCCAACTCTACGGTCTCGGCCTGATTGGCGGTTTTTGCCACCTCTATATCGGTCAGGAAGCTGTCGCGGTGGGCATCCAATCCGCGCTTCAGCCTGGCAAAGACAGCGTTATCACCGGCTATCGCGACCATGGCCATATGCTCGCCTACGGGATTGATCCCAATGTCATCATGGCTGAACTGACGGGTCGGGAAGCTGGCATTTCCCGGGGCAAGGGCGGTTCGATGCACATGTTCAGCGTCGAACATAAATTCTTTGGCGGCCACGGCATCGTCGGCGCTCAGGTCTCGCTCGGCGCAGGCCTTGGCTTTGCGCATAAATATAATGGAGATGGCGGCGTCTGCGTCGCCTATTTCGGCGACGGCGCCGCCAACCAGGGCCAGGTCTACGAAAGCTTCAACATGGCCGAGCTATGGAAGCTGCCGATCATCTTCGTGATCGAGAACAACCAGTATGCCATGGGCACGAGCGTCAATCGCTCTTCGGCCGAAGATCAGCTCTATCGTCGCGGTGAGAGTTTCCGCATTCCGGGCATTCAGGTCAACGGCATGGATGTGCTGGCGGTCCGCGGCGCCACGGAGGAAGCACTTAAGTGGGTGCAGGGCGGCAATGGCCCGATCCTGCTCGAGATGAAAACCTATCGCTATCGCGGCCACTCCATGTCGGATCCTGCCAAGTACCGCTCGCGCGAGGAAGTGCAGGCGATGCGTGACAAATCGGACCCGATCGAGGGCGTGAAGAAATATCTGGCCGACGCCGGTGTGAGTGAAGACGAACTCAAGAAGATCGATCAGGACATTCGGAAGGTCGTGAGCGAGGCGGCGGACTTCGCTGAAACCTCGCCCGAGCCGGACATGGCCGAACTCTATACCGACGTGCTGGTGGAGCAATATTGATGGGTATCGAAATCAAGATGCCGGCACTGTCCCCCACCATGGAGGAAGGCACGCTGGCCAAGTGGCTTGTCAAGGAAGGCGACGAAGTCCGTTCCGGCGACATTCTTGCCGAGATTGAAACGGACAAGGCGACGATGGAATTTGAAGCGGTCGATGAAGGAAAGATCGGCGCGATCGTCATTCCTGAAGGGACGGAAGGCGTGAAGGTAGGCACCGTCATCGCGACGATGGCCGGCGAGGGTGGCGATAGTGTCACAGCGGCACCCAAGGCTGAAGAAAGCGCCCCTCCGGCAAAACCGGAAGCGGCTCCCGAAGCCCCGAAAAAGGCTGAGAGCGGAACTTCCAAGCTCGCGTCGGAAGCAAAGGCCAGCGTTGCTGATCCCGACCTTCCCGAAGGCACGGAATATGTGAAGACGACTGTTCGCGAAGCGCTCCGCGATGCCATGGCCGAAGAAATGCGCCGCGATGAGCGCGTGTTCGTCATGGGTGAGGAAGTCGCCGAATATCAGGGCGCATATAAAGTCACTCAGGGCCTTCTCGAGGAATTCGGCGACAGGCGCGTCATCGATACGCCGATCACGGAATATGGCTTTGCAGGCGTCGGCACCGGCGCGGCCATGGGCGGCCTGCGCCCCGTGATCGAGTTCATGACGTTCAACTTCGCCATGCAGGCCATCGACCACATCATCAACTCGGCGGCAAAGACCAATTACATGTCCGGTGGCCAGATGCGTTGTCCGATCGTGTTTCGCGGTCCCAACGGCGCCGCCAGCCGCGTAGCGGCCCAGCATAGTCAGAATTACGGTCCCTGGTACGCGTCGGTTCCGGGCCTGATCGTGATCGCCCCTTATGACGCTGCTGACGCCAAGGGATTGCTGAAGGCGGCGATCCGCTCGGAGGACCCCGTGGTTTTCCTCGAAAATGAGTTGGTCTATGGCCGCAGCTTCGATGTGCCCAAGGTCGACGACTATGTCCTGCCGATCGGCAAGGCGCGGATCGTCCGTCCGGGCGCGGACGTGACTCTGGTCAGCTATTCGATCGGCGTGGGCGTTGCGCTGGAAGCCGCCGAGGCACTGGCGGCGGAGGGCATCGACGCCGAGGTGATCGACCTGCGCACGCTGCGCCCGCTGGACACGGCTACCGTGCTGGAGAGCCTCAAGAAGACCAATCGCCTGGTTGTTGTCGAGGAAGGCTGGCCGGTCTGTTCGATCGCGTCGGAAATCGCCGCCGTGGTGATGGAGCAGGGCTTCGACGACCTCGATGCGCCGGTGCTGCGCGTCACCAATGAGGATGTGCCGCTGCCCTACGCGGCCAATCTGGAAAAGGCGGCGCTGATCGATACGTCCCGCGTTGTCGCGGCGGCTAAAAAAGTGAGCTACAAGGGCTAGCCAACATGACACAATGTCAGCCGCGAGTTCGAGTTGCTCCTGATATCCGCCTGAAGGTCAGTCCTCTTGCATCGCGCATCGCAGCTATCAAGAACCTGGATCTGACGGGCGTGCGCGGGAGCGGGCCTAACGGGCGGATCGTTCGTCGCGATGTCCTCGCTTCCCTTCAGCGATTGGCGGCTTCTTCAGCGGCGATTGCGTCACCTTCGCCGCCGGCCGCGGCGCCGGTCTTTGAGGCGGTGGGCCGCGCCCAGTCCATCCCGATCACTCCGCACGAGGTCGTCAAGCTCAGTGGCATGCGCAAGACAATTGGGCGACGTCTGACGATATCTAAGCAGCAGGTGCCACATATCGACCTCACGGTGGACATCCGGCTCGATGCACTGCTCAACCTGCGGGGTGAACTGAACGCAACTTTGCAAAGCCGTAAGGTCAAGCTGTCGGTCAACGACCTGTTGATCAAGGCGCTTGGCGTCTCGCTCGTCCAGGTACCCGAATGCAACGTCCAGTTTGCCGGTGATACGATGCTCCAGTTCGCGCGCGCGGACATCTCGGTGGCTGTTTCGATCCCGGGTGGGTTAATCACGCCGATCGTGGCCTCTGCAGACAGCAAGGGCGTTGCCGCGATCTCGAATGAGATAAGGGATCTCGCGACAAGGGCGAAAAACGGCAATTTGGCGCCTCAGGAATATCAGGGTGGAACCGCCACACTTTCCAACATGGGAATGTTCGGCATCAAGCAATTCGAGGCGGTCATCAATCCACCTCAGGCGATGATCATGGCGATCGGCGCTGGCGAGAGGCGCCCATATGTTGTAGATGACGCGCTGGAGGTGACGACGGTTATGTCGGCGACGGGCAGCTTCGATCACCGCGTGATCGACGGCACCGACGGCGCGTGGCTAATGGCAGCATTTAAAGAGCTCGTTGAAAATCCGCTTTCGCTATTGGCGTGAGATCTTGGGAGTCCAGATTGCAAGCGTCACTTCTGCGCTACTCTGATACAGCGTGCCTCGAACTGCCAACGGGAGACGGGTTCAACTTATTATGATCGCTATTCGGCAGCTGCGCTATTTTCTGGCGGTCGCTGAAACCAAAAGTTTCAGTAAGGCGGCGGCAAAGATCAATGTGACGCAGCCGCCCATCAGTCGGCAGGTTTCGGCATTGGAGGCTGAGCTCGGCATCCAGCTGCTCGATCGCGCCTCCAGTGGAGCACGACTGACTGCAGCTGGGGAGGTTTTTGCTGCCGGTGCGCGGACGATCCTCGAGACTCTCGATGAGACATGTCAGAATGCTCAGCGCGTCGCACAAGGCAATCTTGGCGCGCTGAGCGTCGGCTTCATCATGCATTCCGCCTACACGGTCCTGCCGGGACTGACGAAGGGCTATATGGAGATGCGTCCCAACGTCCGGCTAACGCTGCGCGAAGGATTGCCGACCTATCTGCGCGAAGGGGTGCTTGATGGACGGTTCGACGCAGTCATGTTGTTCGGGCCCGTGCACGGACCGGGACTGTTAGCCAAGCCGATCTTCAGCGAACCATTATGCTTGGCGGTACCTCTCGACCACCCGCTTGCCCGAAGCCCTGCAGTCCATGCGTCGGAACTCGAGGGCGTCCCCCTGATAGCTTCGCCGATGGATGTTGTCCCGGCGCTGCGCCAGACCATCGAAAAATTTTGCCGGGAATCGGGGTTCGAGCCGACGATCGCCCTTGAAGCGGCCCTGCAGCAGACGATCGTCAGTCTAGTTTCCGAGGGCCTGGGCGTCGCCCTCGTGCCGCGGTCCATGCATCGTTTTCTTGGTTTATCTGGTGTGCGGTTCGTCGATCTGGTCGATGCGCCCTTTGTCGACCACGAGTTGGTCTGGCATGCAGACAACAGCAACCCGGCACTGGCATCCTTTGTCGCTTTTGCCGACAAGGCTGCGTTTCTGTCGGGCCTATGATGGTCCCAGCGCAGAGTTCACCCTCGACTGTTTTGCTGATGGCCCACGACCTTGGGTGTTCGGTCCAGGATTTGATGCGAAGCCCAGGAGGGTCTTGGGCCGCTTGACGTTGGCATAACCAGTGCCCAGTTGATTTGTACCCCTTTCAATGACTTGTTGACAAACGGCTCTGCGAACGACGGGATGTAGGCGCCTTGCCCACAGTCCGTTTAGAGGTGGCACCTCGGCAGGATCTGCCAGAGCGGACATCCACGATGGCTAATCTGTACGACAGGCTCTGGTCGGTAGCCGACGCTGTGCCAACGGCTGCTATCCTAACGTCCGGCTCCGAACCAGGCATTTTGCAATCGGCCAGTCTCGCGCGTCCAGATTGTTAAATCGGAACGTCTGGACCTCGGAACCCAAAATTGGGCCCTGAACGACAAGGAAGGGTCGTGACCACCTCGTCATTCGCCTTGTCGCCCGGATTGAGCGCTAGGGCACGACGACGGGGATCGCGTCCAATTTTGCAGCGCGTTTCGCGAACTTGCGGTCGAAGGTCAGAAATTCAGTGCATTGTGCGGATCGCGCAAGGTGAAGGGCGTCGGCGAAATCCATTCCATGTTCCATCCAGTCGAGGGCTAATGCCATATGGGCAGGTTCTTCGACTAGCATTCCTGGAAGACCGGCTAGGCCCCGTAGCGCGCGGGCAATTTCGTCAGGCGCGAAACCATAACCCGCGCGCAGCACCCATTCTGCCTCCAAAGTCACTGTTGCACCGAGAAAGATTTCGGTCCCATCAACGATGCTGCGGGCTGCCTTTGCTTGTCTTTCATCATCAGCGGTCAGCAAGCGGACGACAATGTTGGTATCAATCCCGCGCACGACGCTTAGCTTCCTCCGATATGACCACATCCATTTCGTCGATCGAAAGAGCGGGCTTCGTTGACCGCAGCGAACCGAAGACAGATTCGATATCCGTGGCGGCAAAAACAGGCGCAGCTTTCAGGAGCACGCCTTCGTCGGTTTCTTCCACAATCAGCTTGGTGCCCGCCGCCCAGTGCTTCTGTTCACGGATTGCCTTGGGCAAGATAACCTGCCCTTTAGTTGAAAGTGTGGTGGTGATCCGATCCTGAACGCCCATGGCGGCCTCCGCGAGTAAGACAGAGGTAAGATAGCAGTGACTGTGGTGTGTAGCAAGGAGCGGCCGGTCTGCACCTGAAGAGCAAAGGCAGGCGACTGGATGTCAGCACAGGGTCGACGGACGACTGGCAAAAAAATCGTGGGCTTTGCAGCCATTCTCAAAGGATGCGCCGAGCGGGCGCTCCCAGCCAGCCTAGGTCATTCTCAAGTGAAGTTGATGCTCATCCAGCTATGCTTCTTTTCAGCTCATTCAATATCGGCAAGATAGTAGCTGGTGCTCCTTCCGCCGGCGGCATCCCGAAGGAGAATAGCTTTTTCGACAAGATCCTGAATGTCCCGAAGCGCGGTATCAGCGGAAACTTTGGTAATCTTCGCCCATTTAGAGGAGTTCAGCTTTCCTTCAAAACCGTTGAGCAGTCGGATTATGATGTTGCGCTGCCGGTCATTGATAGGGGTCGTCCCAAATTTTTCCCAGAAGCGTGCCTTGTGCAGGACAGCCGACAATGTCTGTTCCGCGCCGTCGAAAGCACGTCCCAGACAATCAAGAAACCATTCCAGCCAGTCCGTGAGGTCGCCGTCACGTTTTTGCGTTGCTTCTAGAAGATCGTAATAGACGTTACGTTCCTGTCGGATCTGGGCGGACATACTGTAGAAGCGCTGGGCAGTTTGTTCTGCTCTGGCGAGCGCCAAATCGGCGATTGCGCGCGCAATTCGGCCATTTCCATCATCGAAGGGATGAATAGTCACGAACCAGAAGTGCGCCACACCGGCTTTAAGCACTGGATCGATACCTGTATCGGATTCGATCCATTGAACAAACCGAGCCATTTCCTCGTCAAGGCGGGCCGTTGCCGGCGCTACATAGTGAACACGCTCCCGACCAATGGAACCCGAGACGACCTGCATGGGACCTTTGTCGTCAGATCGCCAGGCACCCACAGTGATGGCGGTCATACCGCTTCTGCCAGTTGGAAACATTGCTGCGTGCCAGGCGAACAGCCGGTCCGCGGTTAGCGGCGCCGAATAGTTCTGCGTGGCGTCTAGCATCATCTCCACCACACCATCGACATGACAGTCCGCCTGCACCAGGCCGGCAATGTCCATACCCAGTCGACGCGCGATGGACGAGCGGACCTGGTCTTGATCGAGACGCTCTCCCTCTATTTCGCTAGATTTGAGAACATCTTGGGTAATCGTAGCAAGGACCGCTTCTTCGCGCATCGCAAAGCCGAGAGCGCTCATATGTCCAATCAATCGACCCTGCCGATGTCGAACAGCGCCTATTTTGGTTGCAAGACGATCATTCGCCCATGTGAACCTGGGCCAGGAAGGACGTTCATGTATATATGTCATTATTCACCGCGTACTTTGCGGTGAATATAGCGCGCATTTGCCCCATGGCAATGCGCTTTCACCGCCAGATGTGCGGAGATTAGAAAGGCTATTCGCCGCAACGCGCCAGAGCGCGCAGTCTCCTGATCCCCATTCGGGTGTCTCATCAATCAGAAATGAGCGCGCTGTTACTGCTCCTGAGCCGTCTATCACATTGAAAAGAAACATTGAACGAGCTATAGGCAGACATCCGGAGATTTGTGCGATGCTCGATGTGGAAACATATCTGATGACGAAGAACAGTCCGGCCCCGATCGTACGACTCCTTGATACCCCGGCTGCGATGGACAAAGCTGGCAGGGGAGCTTCCGATCGGGCGTTCACGTTGGTCGATATCGTTGTGCATGCCTTGGCGCTCAGCTTGTTCGCTGCGGTCGTCTTGTATTTCTACCTCGTCCGATAGGTATTATTCGCCAGGCGGGGGTGCCTGGAAGAATTTGCGGCTCGTTTCCCTGCCTACGTTGCCCTGAATGTCCGCTCCCGCTTGAATGTGCTGAGCCCGGCCAGCTATGGCAGCCGCGTCATCAGCCGCGTGAGACACCTTCCCCTTTGCGATGATGGTGGCTGCCGCATCGGGATTACCCAGAGGCGGCCCTGGCGGCAAGCCGGCTACGCCTTGGGGGTGATAGCTCTCCCTTACGTCGTCAAAGCCACCCGCGCTACGATGCGGAACCTCAACTATATTCGGGTCATAAAAGCGGTCTTGTACTTCGGCGCGGATAGCGTGCTGCTTCTCCCCCATCCACCGGCTGATCATGCCATCCCGAACCGTGCGTTGATGGTCAGTCAGGTCTGTCGCCCAGAGTTCCGGCGCATCGAGGCCTGGATTGTTCATCTGTTCCTTCCGATACCATTGAGCCAGTTCCTGACTGAGATTTTCGCTGAGCTGCATCCCGTGCGTCTCAGCATAGCTCGCGTCGCGAGAAAGTTGCTGCGACAATTCTTCCAGCTTCTCAGCTGATTCCTGATAGGACCGTGCACGCGAGAGAGCATCTTCGCGGCCTAGCGACGATGAACTGGTTGTTGATGCGCGAGCGAAGGTCCCGCCCTTTTCGTATGTTCCATCCGACGTTGAGGCGTTGTTGCCGATCGAATGCTCATCGCGGACGCCACTGACCGAACTGCTGGACTCGTCGCTAGACCGGGTCTCTTTGAAACCTTGGCTCATCTGGTCATTCTGGTTCGCACTCATGCCAGCTCGCACATCGAAGCCACCACCTACGCCGCCTCGACCCAGACCCGAGAGATGCCCCCCGATGTTACCGCCAATTTGCTCGATCCAGTTCGTCGACCAATCCCGCCCACGGTTTTCCGACTGCCCAAGTGCGGTCGAACTGCGCTGATCGATACCCGACGAACTGCTGCCCGATCGCCGGTCAGTCTGCTCGATCGACGTGCTCGAACTCCGCCCCGCGCTCGTATCCCACCCGGATGAACGCTCCGACGACAGGCTGGAAGCGCTGCGTTCCGTATGGGTGCTGGTCAGAATGTCGTTCGCAGCCGCTCGGTAAGCCTGCGCCTGCCGATGCGCCTCATGCGCCTGCTCGCGCATCTCCGACACGAAGCCGGTGTTGGCCGTGGGCGTGAACGAAAGCCGGGAGATCGCATGCGAAGTATCTATCACCTCCTGCCCATTGCCAAAGCTCGATACGATCCCGCCATTGTCATGCCGCCAGCTGGAGGCAGCGTTTCCAGCCTGGTAGGAAGCCGCGGTGTTCCACTGGTCGCTTTGGCGCATGTTCGACGTCTGATTGGCCCAGCTTACATTGCCGTAAGCATAGTTGCCGGTTGTTTCTTCCAGCGCCGCGGCTTCGGCCGCATTTTGCGCCGGCGCCAGCATCGACATGGACTGCCCGGCAATCGACATGGCGCCGCGCGCTAGCCCCGCGGCGAGGAATGGGACGCTCATCAGCATGAACCCGGCGATGGTCGCGGTTTCCGCGTTGACCGCACCGATTCCGGCATAGGTGCCCAGCGTCATGCCGCCTTTGGCGACGCCCGCGGCGGCAGCTTCGGCCCGCGTCATGCAGATCATATGGAGAATGACATAGAGCGGCCCCCAGGCCGCCAGATAGAAGAACCCTGTCGCATAGCCCTTCAGCGTCGACAGCCCGGTCTGTGGCATCAGGAAGAGCGGGAAGATGACCGGAAACATGGCGAAGAACACAACCGTCAGCACGACGTTGAGGATCGGCACCCATGTCATCGCCTGCTGCGCGATGCTGTTATAGGTGTTCCTTGCTTGGATATCCGCGCGTGTTTGCGCAAAGGCGTCGATCGCGCTGCCGCTCATGTTGGTGCGCGCCTGCATGAACGCATTGATGGCGGTATTTTGCCGCATCGTCTCGACAAAGCCATTGCTTGATTGGGTGAACGCCTGGTTGACGATCGGCAAGTCGCTGCGGAGCTTGGCCTGCGCCACCGCTTCGGAGAGCTTGGGATAGAGCTCCAGCCCCCATATCTTCGAATTGGCTTCGATCATGGACGCCCATTGCGCGTCCAGCATCAAGTAGGCTTGCCTACAGGTCACGATATAGGGTGTGACCGTGCCGCCGCTCCTCTCGAGCCATTCCTGCGACCGGGATTCCGCGTCGGAGGCGATCGCGGCCCAGAGGTTAGTGGCGTTGGCGAGATCCGTCAGCGACTTCTGATAGAGCATGATGTCGCCAAAGACGCACTGCTTCATATAATGGTCGAGATTGGCGGAAAACTCGGCATCGCGAATGTTGAAATTGCGCGTCGCGCCGAACAGACGGGCGCCGTAGATCAGGCCATTGCTGCTATAGTTGAGCTCGCTCGGGCTCACGAACACGGTTTCTGCCGTGCGGGTCAGATAATCGCCAATCTGGGTTGTGAAGCTCGCCAGCACGCCAAGCCCCAGGGGCACGTTGGCGACCGTTGCGGGCGCAAGGCTCGGAATAACCCGATCGGTCACCTTGATATCGACCGTGGGCACCATAAGGCAGAGGTAGATGGCGGTCGCCTGCAGGAACCAGTTGAGCCAGGCCTTATAGTTGAGCGTGAACGCCACTACGAGCAGCGAGTAGATGAGGCCCATCACCATGATCAGGCGGATCAAGGAACGATAGCCGCCGCCTCCAGTCCAGGCGGATACCGCGTTGAAGATGTTGACGAGATATTCCCCGCCGCCGACCGTGAAGACCTCCAGCATGGCGCGCCTTTTACCGAACGCCCTGGGCGCTCAGCCCGCGCGAGAAATTGAGCGCTGCCGCCATTCCAGGCGACATCGTGTTTTGCAGCGTCGATTCCAGGAATACGCTCCGGTTGATCACCTGATAGGTGAGCTGGAGCTTGTTGTTGAGCTTTACCTCGCGCTGCCCGAACTTCTGCCGTGTCGCGGCGATCTGCGCCTTCCACTGCTCGGCCGTCGCCTGATCCGCCGTCTGGTAATGGACCTTCGACTGCTCGACCCGGTCAAGCATATTATCAAGCATGGCATTGAGGATATCGACCGCTACAATTTCAGACAGCGCCTCTATTTCGCCGTCGGTCAGCGCATTATGCGCAAAGGCCTGCACGGTAAGAACCTTGTAGAGCGGGATCGTCGCCATGTTGAGCAGCTGCTTTTCCGCTGCGGTCAATGTGCCGTTGGTCCGAGCCTTGATGCTCATGTCGCTAATCATCCGCCGGATGCGCGGCCGCAGAGCCGAAGACGCCGGAACCGAGAGCCGGGTCTCCCCTACATCATAGCAATCGCTGTCATTGCATTTGAGTACCTTAACCGCTGGCGCATTGTCGGTGCCATCGAGCAGGGCGGTCACCACGGCTTCTTCGGCCGGGCCAAACATGACCACCTTACCGCCGACGCTCGAATCCGCGGACGGACGGGTGACGATGGTGCCTACCAGCGTCATCACATATTCGGAAAAATCCTGGTCGAAGGCGCCAAATTTGGCGGACTTCTTGAGCGCCTCCCAGGTGTAATTGTGGTTTTCGCCAACGAGCTGATCCTTCATCGCGGCATCGCTGTTGCCCGCGATCGTGCTGTCCCGGCTACCGCCATTGTTGCAGCCCTGGCGTGAGGCGGCCCAGTCGGAGAAGACGCCTTGGGCATTGCCGACCGCTTCGCAGATGGTCGCGCGGGTCGTGTCCATCGTCGGCCAGATGCCGCCGACCAGCGCCTGCGCCGTCTCGCAGCTCGAGATGTTCATTTGATTGAGGAGCTGCGCCTTCTGGCTGAACTCGTCCATCACTTTGCCGATCTCCGGCGAAACGGAGTCGATTGCGAGTTTGAACGCGAAGCCCAGTGCATTGTTGGCGGTCGCCTTGAGCATCGCCACGATCTCTGACGCATTGATGAATGAGAAAGAGCCAGCAAAAAGATCAATGCCGCCGCAGCCGGCGCGAGCGCTTGGAAGCTGGAGGTTGAAGGGTGAGACGCTCTTTTGCGGAAAGCGGGTCCAGACATTGCCGAGTGAATAATAGCCAGCGGACTGGCCCTGAAAGGTGGACGGACCGGTGACATTGGCCGCGCCGCCCGCTTCGCTGAAGAAGCTGTTCATTTCCGAGGCCACATTGGCGTCGGCGACGCCAGTCACCGCAAAATGGGCGGCAGCCGTCATGGCGACCAATGATCCAGCCCCCTTAAGGAAGCGGCCGATGCCGCCGGCCTTGGTGCCCTCTGCCATCAGAAGTCGCTCCCCACCTTGGTGTTGGTCAGCATGAAGATGCGGTCCATGATCTCGTCGCCCGAGAGGATGCCAAAGCCAACCGGGATGGCGCGCCTGGTCGCGGTGTCGAACAGTACAAGCGCCGGCGTCTCATTGCCCGGCACGCCCATGCGGGACCGCTGCCCGGTATCAACGACATAGTTGGGGAAATCACGGCTGGGTCCGCCGTCCATCGATACAGCCATCACCGCCATGCGGTGGCTATCCGCGACCGAACGCAGGATGGGCGCGAATATGTCGCAGGCGCCGCAGCTCTGGGCGTAGAAGTAGAATAGCCCGTAGCGTTGGCCAAGATTGGTCAGCACCGCATCGCGATCGGCCTTGCGATTGTCGAGCCATGCCCGCTTGCCCACCGTGTTGACCGGGCGTTGCAAGGTATAGTCGAGGCCCGGGTTCTGCCACAGCGCGCGCTGCCAGGTGTCAGCGAAAGTGGAGGCTTGGTCCAGCTGCTCACGCTGGAAGCGGACATAGGCGATCACATTATCCTCGGTCGGGTCGAGAATGGCCTTGGCCTTAAGCTCATCCAGCTCTCGGGAGATCGCCGCCATGCGATCGGCCGCACTTGCCTGCGGCGCTGCCGGAGACTGCTTCTCCGGAGCCTTGGGTTTGCTGCAGTAGAACCACTGGCCGAGCCGGCGCTCACCGCAGTAGAAATCATCGCCTTCCAGCTGGCCGCCGGCATGAGGACCCGCAGCCTGTGCGCGCACCGGCGCTGCGATGGGGGAGAGTGCCAGCAGCAGCATCGAGAGCGTTGCCGGGGTCTTCATGCGTGGCTCTCTTCGACCCGCTGTCCAAAAGTCACTGACTATGCAGTTCATAATAGTCCTGTATTTTCTGTTGAATGTCGTTCATCGTCTCGACTTCGTCAGGCATCCGCGCGGCGTCCATGAAGTCAGAATAGACGTCGGTGAAGTCCATCACCGAAAGATCAAGGCGCGAGAATTCATCGACCGTAAAGCCTTCGCACTGTTCGGATTTGGGTTTGCCGAACGGCTTGTTGATCTGCGGTCGACCCTGTTCCTGAAGAATGCGCGAGAGCTTGCTCTCAAAACAGCAATAGGTCTTCCGCTTGGTCGTGCAGACGCCAAGGACGCTGCTCGAGCAATAGCTGCCAACGAAGGTGCAAAAGCCCATACGATCCTTCACATCGAGCATCTTCTCATCGGTCGAGCAGAGGAAGGTCGTGAGGAACTGGGTGGCGACGCCTGCCAGTGCCGCGACATTGCCGCTGATCGCGCCGCTAAGCGCAGCGCCGCCGATGCCAAGCGGCAGCAGCCCAGACACCTTGCCCGCACAGCAGTTGACGACGCCGAAGATCGGCTTGTGGCAGGTGTCGCGGGTCCCGGGAAACACATGCATGTCTTCAGGATCGAAATCCTTGCCCGCCGTGTCGATCGCGTGCAGCGCGGTGAGCGCATCCTTGAACTCGGTCGATGCCTCTCGGCTGATCGCTTCGCAGTCGCCGTTGATGCAGTAGACATCATCGCCGCACACATATTTGGGCGGCTGCTGCACCATTCCGCCCGGTACCGGGCAGCGATAGACCTTCTCCATCATCTTGCACCCATCGGCGGACGGGGTCTCGTCTAGGCAATTGTCATATTTCCAGCTGCACTGCGGATTGGCCTGAAGATTGCCGCAGTCGTTTTGCGGATCTTCGGTATAGCAAGTGCCGTCAGGCTTGGTTTTTGCCCCTTGCGGACACTGCTTGTGTGACGTGGCGGGTTGGCTATGGGTCTGCGAACATGTCTGGCCGGAAAGGGTGAAATCTGCCGGGCAATAATAGATCGGCTGAGCAGCGACGGTCGCGGTGCATTGTGAGCCCGACAGCACAAAGCCGGTCGGGCAGGCATAGATCGGCGTCGCCGCTTGGTCTTCGGTCCTGGCGCAGTTCGTGCCGCTCAGCGAATAGCCGGTCGAGCAAGCATAGACTGGCGTGCCCGGCAATGTGTCGGTTCGCGAACATGTTGTGCCAGTGAGGCTGTAGCCGGAGGGACAAGCATAGCTCACGGATGCCGCGATCTGCGCGTTCACATTGCAGGTTGCGGCCGAGAGGTTCCCGCCGGTCGGACAGCTATATTGGACGTTGGCCTGTTTATATTCGGATTTGACGCATGTCTGGCCGGACAAGGCGTAATCGGCAGGGCAGACATAGGTGACCGACGCACCAGTCACATTGTTGCGGTAACAGGTTGTGCCCTGCAGGTTGCCCCCTTGGGGGCAGGTATAGGTGACAACGCCGTTCTGCACGACGTTCGATACGCACTGATTATAGGCCGGGTCGAAATTCCACGCAGCGCTAGGGCAGGTATAGGTCGTGAGCGGCTTATAGAGGCAATAGGTGTCGCCTGACGCTTTCTGCTCCCGCAGGAATTCAATACTGCCGGGTTTGGTGCCGGTTGGCGCGCATTTCTTGCCGGAAAATTCCGCCTTGCGCATAACGCAATAAGGCCCGCCGCCGCCGAACATGGTGCCTGGATTGTAGTAATAATAAGGACAAGCGTAGGCAGGCGTAGCCGATGTCGTGTTTGTGGTGATGCACTGGCTCCCCTGGACGGTGCCGCCGCTGGGGCAGCTATAGGTCGCGGTCGCCTGATAATTGGCGCTTTGGGAGCAAGTGCCGTTGTCTAGGCTGTAGCCGGTGGGGCAGCTATGGCTTTGCGTCGCAGGCTGCGTCAGCTGGCGCGAACAGGTGGCGCCATTAAGGGTCCAGCCAGGCTCACAGCTATGGGTCGCGGTGGCGGCATAGCTGAAATTGCGCGTACAACTCGTGGCGATGAGCGAATAGCCGCTCGGACAGGAGTAGCTCGGCGTTGCGCCGGTGGTGACGGTCCTCTGACACACTGATCCGGCGAGGCTATAGCCGTTGGGGCAGCTGTAGCCCGATTGATTGGCATTCTGGCTGAGGGTTCGGCTGCACCTGCTGCCGTTCAACGTCCATCCTGCCGGGCAGCTATAGGCGCTCACATTGGCCGGCTGCGTCTGCGCACATTGTGCGCCGCTCAAGGTCCAGCCTGCCTCGCAGCTATAGCGGATGCTGGCCGGAACGGTTTCGACCGTGGAGCAGGTGGCGCCGCCCAGCGTCCAACCAGGGGGCAGCTATAGACGGTTTCCGATGGCACCGAATTGACGACAACCCCGGTGTCACAGGTGGCGTCATAATAGATCTGGCTCTCTTGCGCGGGCAGGGGCTTGCACTCGCCGCTGCCGCCGCTGATGCTTTCGCCGCCCAACTGGGTGGAGGGATCATTTTCGATTGCCGACGCATTGGCCGTGACGGCCTTGATCTCGTCACCTGAAAAGGTTGGACGGATTTTGTTGGCGTCGGTCGCAATCTGATAGGCTTCGCTCGATCCCTTGAGCGCGTGAGCGTCATTGGCGAGCTTGTCGGGATTGCTGAAATAATCTGCCTCGGGGAGGTCGGTCCCCTGATAGCCCGGCACGATCGCAGCTTGGGCGTCATTCTTGGGAACCCAGGCCTCATCGCTCCGCATCGCGTTGCCGAGGAACTTGCCCTCTTCGCGCGCTTGATTGGTGGTCATCTGCGCGGGCGTGGGCACGGCAACGCCGAGCAGCACCAGGGCGATGAGCGAGGCAAGCCGCTTCATGGCCGCTCTCGTTTCATGTTCGAAAGCGCCACCGCCGCGATCCGGGCGCCTGGCCCATTGCCATCGACGAAGCTTCCCAAAGCATAGTGCACCGTCACATTGCCGGTCATCCTGTCATAGGGCGGCAGCGGCGTTGTGCAGTGGAAGCCCGAGCAGGGGTCAAAATCCGATGACACCGCGACATAGGTCGGCACGGCCTGCACATCGAAGGCGCGGAACAGCCGGGGATCAACGCCGATATTGGCAAAGTCATCGGTATCAACGACCTTGGCGAGCTCGGTTGCAAAACGCTTCATGCTGTTGTTGGGAAAGCCGCGGAACACGACGATCCCACCCGCCTTGGCCGTGTCGTGGACCATCTGCTTCAATGAGGCTGGCGGCATGGAAAGGCTGGCAAAGGCAATGAACTGCGGCGCCTCACCAGCCTTGCCGTTGAGATTGGCGGCGGCACCCTCAACGATGGCATCGAAATCGATTGCGCCGTTCTGCCCGGTGGGCAGATCGCTGGCCGCAACGCGGCGCATATTCTCGGTGGCGCCCTCCTGTACCGCGAGCGCATCATCGCGGAACGCATCGCCGCGATCCTTGACGTGATCGACGAACGCGGCGGCGTCGGCCTCAAGCCCAGCAGCCCGCCGCTTGATCGCCTGAATGTCGATGCCCTCGACCGTCTGGCCAAGCAAGGCAGAGATTCCGCCGACGCCAAGCAACACCCCGATGCCGACGCGCACCCAGGAGGCGCTCATTGCGCGCTTTTTCCGATTACTGGAGCCGCGATCAGAAGACACAGCAATTTCTCTTTCTCCAGACGAGATAGCCCATATCCTCGCCTCCGGCGGGGTAGGCACGCCCGGCGCCGGGCGGCATGGTGGATGCGCCGATCGAGGAGCAGGCGTAGCGGCCCGACACGGTCGGGATCGGGTTCACCATCTGGAAGCGATATTGCTGCTTGCGCATGATCGGCATCACATATTTGCTGCACAGGCCCTTGGAGCCCATGGTTCCCCAGGCGAGCGCCTGCCGATGCATCTTGTAGGCAAAGCGCGAGAGGGCGAGGCGGGAGGACTGGACATGGCCGATCGAGGACGGGATGTTCCCGTTCATGGGATACATGGCTCCCTGGCAGCCCGCGCACCAGAACAGCGTGTCGATCGGCATGGCGGCGGTTGCGGTCACACAATCGGCCGCGCAGGCTGCCTGCGCTATTGGATTGGCAAAGACGATGGCTTCGGGATTGATGAGGCCGGAGAGCGCGTCATCCTGCCAGAGCGGATCGACCTCGGTCATATAGGCGATGTCGAAGCTTGCCTGCTCGAAGCAGACGAAATCGGTCAGCAGCTCCATCCAATAGAGCAGCGGATAAACATACCAATGGACGTGCCATTTGGCGGTGCTCTGCGATCGTCCCCCGACCATGGAGGGGCCAGCCATATAGCCCTGACCGATATCGAAGCCCGGCGCGATGCGCACACCGCCGAGGTTGGGAAAGCACCAAGGCTTCATGGTGACATCGGCGAGCCGTGCCGGTTCCCAGAAGCCGACTGAGATGCCCACGCGGGGGATCGGATCGGAGCAGGCGCAGATCGGCGAGGAGGGGTTCGACGCGTCGGGCCGATTGCCGGGCCAGATTTTGAGCCCGCCGACCGACAGGGGGAAAAGGCAGGACCAGCACACGTCAGTGATGGGATTGACGAACTTGCCGTTGCAGGTGGGCGCTGCCCGAGCCGCTGGCGACAGGATGGATCCGAGCAGGAGCGCCGCGACGAGCAGGATGCCGCGTTGATGCAGCCGGATCACTCGGACGTCTCCCGAAGATCGAGGATGGCAGTGTCCGCCCGCTGCTTGGCGACCCAGTAGATCACGCTCTGGATCAGCGTCAGTGCGATCAGCGCTGCGGCGATGCACGGGGCAGCTTGGCCCAACAGGGCACGCAGCGGCGCTATCAGGCTGACGCCGACAGCGGTGAAGAGGCAGAGGATCTGCCATGCCAAGCGCATGCGCCGAAGGCGGCGCGTCTCTGGCGCTGCCATCGGTGTGCGCAGCAGGTCTAGCCAAAGCGGCATTAGCTCGCCTTCTCTTTGGGAAGCGCAATCTCACTTACGCGCATGACCTTGCCCGCAGGCTTCACTACTGCCGGGACATGCTCGATGCCAAACCTGGTCGTGAGGCGCCCTTCCTGATCGAAATAGAAGCGGCGCTGGCGGCGGGTCATCTCGTCAATGGGTGACCCGGCAACAAGGATGAGCTTGGCTTGTGCGTCGCTATAGCGCGCTGTTGCCCATGCCATCTGTGCTTCATCGTCGCCGTCGATGAACACCAGCTGCTGGGCGAGGCTCACGAAATCGAGCGGATTGATCCGCTGCCCGGCGGCCGCGATGAGCTGGCCCTTCTGGTCGCGAATATCCTGCTCCAGCGTGACGGTCGGGTCAAAGACCCATGACCGTGGCTGCTCAGTCTGTGTGATGCCATTGACCGGATGGGGCCGACGCACCTTGGCCTCTACCCGCTTGGCGAACTGCGCATTCATCCGCGCCAACTCGCCGGTGGCTTCCGCCCGCTTCAGCCGGGCTTCGATCGTCGCGAGCAGATCGGGTTCGATGATGGGAAAACTTTCTCCGGCTTGGCCAAAATCCTTGGCCTGTCCCCGCATCGGGCCAACGGCGAACAGCGCGCCAAAGAGCGCAGCCGCCTCAGCTATGCCTGCCAGCGTCGCCCTCATAAGATTGGAAAGCCCGTGCCGATGATCTGCCGCGAGCAGACAAAGCCGATCTCTGCATAGCGGCTATCGAAACCATCTTTGTGCGGTGTCCCGACATAGTAGCAGCCTTGCGGTATCGGCCCGGTCGCGCCGGGCGTCAGCATTTCACCCCACCGCGTCGCAGGCTTCATGCGGGCAACGGGCTTGCCATTGATGGTGACGGTGGCGCCGTCATGGCTGACGATGTCGCCGGGCATGCCATAGACGCGCTTGCCGAAGGGCTGCGCTTGCTCCCCAAAATGCCGGCGCACCAGCGCCGTTTTCGGCGGGGTGAAGAAGACGTAATCGCCCCGCAGCGGGGCCGTGGCTCTGTGGATGACGAAAGCCCAGTTCGGCAGAGAGTCCGTGCGGTTGATCAACAACGCATGGGCGTCACGCCATTCGCTGAGCGCCCGATGGCTGCCGAGTGCCACCAGGCTGAGCCCTAACGCGCCCCAGAGGCGCCAACGCGGCCGCCAGCTTGAGGGCAGCGCCTCACTGGCCGCTTGCGCCATCATAGCCTCCAAAAGCCGGGACTGGCGCAGAGCTGGCAGGGAGAGGGACTAAGGCCAACGCGGCGGCATCCTCCCCCGTCATCGCGATCGGGGCAGCTGGGACCGCCGGTGCCAGTGCTGCGGTGGGGGAGGGTAGCACGCCTGTCTGCCGGGCCAGCGCCTGCATGTCTTGAGCCGACGCCTGGCGCGGATAGGCGATGCCCGAGGCATAGACGGCCTTTTTAATGCTGTCGGTGATGTCTGGAACATTTTTGGTGAGCACCGCTTCTCCGACCATGATGATCTCGCCTTTGTCGGAACGGCGCTGCACCTCCTTGTCGAGCGCCGCCATGAAACGGCGCATCTCACTCTCGACCTGGGGAGACGGCATAGCGGAACGAGCCTGCGCCTGCACATAATCGCCCACGATGGCGGAGAGGCGGGCGGATACGATATGGTCCTGCTTGGGTGTAACGAGCGTCTTGGTCACCCACATGCCCCAGATGGCGGTGCCCAGGACGAGAGCGCCAGCAGCGATCTGAGATCGGCTGAGACCGGCAAAACCCGCCTGTCGGCTTTGCTGAAGCTTCGGCGCGGTAGGAGCAGCAGCGATGGGGATGTGAGGCAGGTGGAGTTGCTTTTGTTCAGACATGGATATGGCTCCTGCGCGCTGTGCGGCGCGGCACGATCGAATGGCGGCGGAGAAGGAGGAGGCAGGCAAGCAGGCACAGTTGGACACCGCCTAGCAACGCGAAGAAGGCAGTCGCGCGCTCGCGATCGACGGCCATGTAGCGCGAGGTCAGATTATGGAGCTGGTGCATCAGCCCATCGAAGCTGAAGTCGCCCAGCATTAGGAAGAAAAGGACAAGAAGGCCCCAGCTCATCAGCAGCGTGGATGTGATCGTGCCTATGAGGTGCAGCAGACAATAAGCGGCGTGCCGCCAATCGAAGGACCGTGGCTGTTCGAAAGGGATCGCCATGGCCGTCACTCCGCCGCCAGGGCCAGCGGCGCCGCGCTGCCGCCGGTCCATTTGTCCGGGCTGTCGGGATAAGCGATGCGTTCGATCGCCTCCTCCATGGTGAGCCCGCCCTGCATCATTCTCTCGATCGCGGCAAAGGTCTTGGGGCTCGAGGAGAAGAGGGTGGCCGAATAGGGGTCGAGCACCAGGCGACCGACCGCCAGCGTGTCGGGTCCCTTGATCATGATGTCGGAATATTCAAAGCCGTTGCGCTTCAACGATCGCAGCAAGGCGTCGGTATAATCGTCCATCTCGAAGCGATCATGCTTCTTGAAGTCGGCAATGGTTTCCGGCTTCTGCTGGAGGATCACGAACCAGTCGCTATTTTCCAGCGCAGCAATGGAACCTGCAGACTTATAATAGTCGTTGAGCGACTGGGTCGCCGTTACTAGCGACGCGCCGTATTTCCGGCAGGTGCGCGCATAGGTTTCGATAAAGTCGGCCATCGCGCCACCGCGCAACAATTGCCAGGCTTCGTCCAGGAGCAGGGCTTTAGGGACGGCGCGATCGACCTTGCGCATCATCTGCTGCGCCATGAACATGATCGCGGTCAGGACGACGCTGCGCAGTTCCTCGCGGGTGGAAAGATCCGAAAGCTCGAATACGGTCAGCTGCGCTGACAGTTCGAACGATGCCTCGCCCTCGAAAAATTTCCCATATGTGCCCTTCGATGAGAAGGGCCGCATGGCGATGGCGAGATTGGTGGCGAGCGCATTGCCCGTCTGGTCGAGCGCTGCAATCACCGCGTCGATGGACCCATCCCGGCCTCGGGCTTCCCAGACTTCATTGACGGCGCCATCGATCAGCCCGCGTTCGGTGTCATTGAGGGTGTCGACATGCCGGGCCATCTGGTTCATGATCGCCTTCAGCATCGCCATGCAGTCGAGCAGATAATCCTCGTCGCGCGCGGCGAGCTCGGCATCGATCATGCTGAAGGGATTGAGGCAAAAGCCCGCCGACATGGTGAACTCGACAAAGGCGCCGCCCTGGAGCTTGGCGCTATGCTCAAACGACCGGCCATCGTCGATCACGACCACGCGCGCGCCCGCGCCGCAGAGCGATGCGCAGAGTTCCTGAAGCGCAACCGATTTGCCCGAGCCGGATTTGCCGAACACTGCGACATTATGGTTGCCCGCGGCATTTTCGAATGGGGACCAGAAGAAGGGCTGCCCGCGCCTGCCGATCAGCAGCATATGGGGCACATGGCCGCCCAGATATTCGCCCTGGATCGGCGCCAGGTTAGCCGCGGTGCTGGTCAGCTGGGTGCGCATCCGCTTCATGCGCATGAGATCCTTGGAAAGGCCGTTCGCCATCGTCATTGGCATGGCGCAGAGCAGGCCCATGATCTGGAGATAACGGTCGTCGAGCAGATCCCAGCCACAGGCGCGGTAGAGCGATTTTAGGACCCGTTCATTGGCATCGCCCTTGCCCTGGGGCGAGAAGGCGGTGACGCAATAGAAGAGTTTGACAAGCTTGCTGCCTTGCTTGAGCTCCTCATTTACCCGCGCCCATTCCTGGCTCTGCTCCTTGAGCTGAGGCAGGAATCTTGCCGATTTGCTGTCCGCAAGGCTGGTGGTGCGTATATATTTCATGCCGGCCTTGCTCGATGCGGCCTCCACATCGGGAAAATCGATGCAGAGATTGGTGGCGACGGGGCAGGGCATACGCAGCTTGTCGGTGAACATGTCGCCGATGAGGCGGGTCATGTCCCAGGGCGCCCAGCGCTGGGGGAGGTTGCGTACAGAAAAGGAGCGGACGTCGAAGGTGTCGGGGTAGATTTCGCCGATCTCGGGCGTGCCGTCGATCTCCTTGCCGGTCGGGCGGAAACGCTCGGTACGCAGCAGGATTTTGTCCGCCTGGATCCGCATCTCAATGTCGCGGCGGATGGCTTGGTCGGCGATGCTGTCATAGGGGCTGTAGCTCACGGCATCGTCGCCTGGTGCGGTGGTGGGCGAGGTGAGATCGTCGATCCAGGCGATGAGCTTCACCGGGTCCATTTTGCGGGCGGTGACGTTGATCGAGGCGAGGGCGGAGATCATCCCCTCCATCACGGCTACAATCTCCTCATTGGACACGCCCGAGGATTCCGGTGTGGAATAGGATATCGCCACGCGATGATCGCGCAGATAAAAGGGCGCGTCGGCCGACAGCGAGGACCAGACGCCCTCGGTCAGAAATTCGACCCGGTGCTTGGCCATGCGTTCATAGACGCCGCGGGCAAGATAGCGGGGGACATTCCATCTGGAGAGATGTTCCCCCACACGCGGCGACATCCATTGGTGGAACTGGAGGCAGCCAGGCGTAGGAATGGCTTCGGAAATGAACTGCGATAGGATCTCGCCAGTGCGTTCATCCGCCCCCACCATCGGCGCAACCTCCAGCACAAAGCCGCGCGAGGCGCTGTTGTAGAAAATGCCGGTCTTGGGATCATAGCTGCGATAGGGGAGCCAGTGCGCGAGCATCGGCACGCCAATGTCCGGCCGATCCGCATCTGGCTTATCGCTATCGCCGAGGATATTGGCCATCAGGCGCTGGAACAGGCCCGGCATCAATTGTCCTCCGCGACCGCTGCTGGAAAGGAAGCTGCCCGCACGGTTGGGCGAACAGCAGGGGCTTCGGGTTGCGCTGTCCCTGCGGCAGCTGCTTGGCCGCTCGCTACCAGCGCGGCAGTTCCCGCAGCGGCGCGCGGCGACGGCTTCAGTCGCTCGGAGACTTCCGCCTTGATGGCCGCGACCGGATCGGCCTTGCGCGCCCGGGCGGCTGAGACGAGAGCCGGATCAGGAAGATTGGGATCAACCTCCAAAGGCGCAGCCTCTTTTTTGCTGGCCAGTGCTTCAGCGAGGCTCGGCATGTCCGGTGCGGCGGACATCGCATTGCGGGTCGGCGCTGCGTTATCGTCTGTCGATGTCAGCCATTCGCCTTGAGAAACGACGGCATGAACAGCGCTCGCCTCGTGCAGCCGCCCGCGCGCATCAATATGGGCAGGAAAGACGATCCGCAGCACGCGCTCATTCGAGCGGCCGGGCGTCGTGCTGACCGGGCCGCGCACCGGCTGAACAGCGGCGACCCGCGCCGACATGCTTTTTGCGGTTGGGGGCTTATCCTCTGGCCGGTACGTCCCGGCGGGTGTCGGCGTGGCCGAGGGATCATCGCTGATCAGGCGAAGGGCGCGATCATCGATCACAGCGCTCGGCGCACAGATGCCATCGGGGGCCTGGCAGGCAAAGCTGCCCTTGATATTGCCGCCAAGCCCAACGCAGCCGGACAGGGTGGTGATGGCGAAGAGACTGGCGAGGGCCTGCGGCCAGTCAAAAGGGCGTGGCTTATCAGGGCGCATCATGACCGGCCTTCCTTCAGCCATTTCTCGAGGAAGGGCTTTGGCCGATAGCCCTCGAGCACGGCGCCATCGCTGCGCACGATCACGGGCGTGCCGTTAAGGCCATGTTTGCGCGCGAAGGCTTCATTGGCGTCGAGCCCGCTGGTGTCGCAGGCGGGACTGGCCTTGATCGGCTCGCCGGCATAGGCGGCATGCAGGGCTTCTTCCCTATTCTTGGCGCAATAGACGCGGTCGGAGAGATCACGGCTGCCGAGCGAGGAGATGGGGCGCTCGATCACCCGAACGTTCATCGAGCGCAGGACGGTGGAGAGCGCACGGCAATAGCTGCAGCGAAAATCCGAGAAGACGGTGACCGCTGTTGCGGAGGCATTGCCCCAGTTGATTGCACCATCCTTAGGCAGTTCGGCGAGCGGCAGGATGCGCGGGGAGTCCGGCACGATATTGTCACCGCGCGCTGCGCCTGCAGCGGCCTTTTGCATTTCACCGCTGGTCGCCGCCGCATTGGCGGATGCGGCCGCGCCCACCAGCATGTCGGGGTTCATTTCAAGCAGGCGTGCCGCGGTGATGTCTTGCCGCGTTTCCATGTCATAGACGCGGCCGATGATGAGATACCGCGCCGAGCCATCGACATAGAAGAGGTTGGAGCCGGCGGTCACTTCGCACAGGCCCCGGACCTTGGTGCAATCGACGGCGCTCACGGCTGTCTTGGGGAGCCGAGCGTTCAGCAAGGCCCGGACCGTGCTGCCATCATTGTTGACGTCAGCGGCGAGTGCAAGGCTGGCGAGGCCTACACATGCCGTCGCTGCGATAACCGCGCGCGAGCGACGGAGAAGCCCGCCCATGCGGCGAGCGAGCTTAGTTGCGGACATAGACACCCTCCAGGAAGACAATCTCGACATCGATGCCGGTCGGCATCTCGATCACCGGCTGATATTGCTCGGCCCGTTCGATCAGATATTTGGACACCATGTCGCCAGTCTGGGCGACGCCCTCGCCAATGCCGCCTTCGAGAATATCGCCGGTGGAAAGCTTAGGCCGTTTGCCGTCGGTTGAGATGTTGGTGCCCTGGAAAATGCTGTTGCTGTTGGCGGAGAAGCCCCGGCCAAAGCCGCCCATCATGCCGGCCAGGAATGCCTGGGTGACAAGGGAGCCTTCGCGCGACACCACGCGGCCGCGCACGCCAGTCTTGCCCGCAAAGGCGATGAAGCCCTTCACCTCTGACACAGCATAGCGGCCGCCGGGCTGCGGGCAGGTCATCTTCTGGAGCTTCACATAGACCTTCTCGCTCGAGAGATCGCCGCGCGCCGCGCCATTGACGAGGCAGCCCTCGATCTTGGTCGTGAGCAGCTTGCCATTGGCAAAGACCGAGCGCGCGGGGCCCGTGACGCGCAGGACCACCGGCAGTGGATCGGTCTGGCTGTTGACCCCGGCGCTGGCATCAACGCCAACGATCACGCGCGCCCGCGCGAAACTGTTGGGCGGAAGATAGTTGGGACTGTCAGTATAGACGGTGTTGCCCCGCTCGACCTTGGAAGCCGTCCCGCCCTCGCCACCGGCGAAGCTCACCATCTTCACTTCATTGGCGCGGGTGAGCGTTAGAGGCGTACCCTTGCCTTCGGGCGCTTCCGGCCGCTGATAGACTTGCGTGCCGCCAGGGCCATAAAGGGCCGTCGGCCCTGCTGCTGGCCCAGGCCGGGCTTGCGAAACTTGACGGCGCAGTTGGTCATTCTCAGCCTGATAGGCAGAGAGCACCCGCTGCCCGTCGGCCTGCATGGCCTGGTTCTGTCCTTTCAGTGCCTCCACCTGCGCCGTCAGCGCGTCCATGCGTTCCTGCTGGCCGCCAACCGCCTTCAGCTGATTTTCCTGGGCCTGGAACTGGTTTTCGGACATCGCCATCCACTCCTGCTGGGAGAGGTTGCGGTTCACGAGATCCTTGGTGGAGACATCGACGTCAGTGACGCTGCCGGTTTCGACCTCGTCGGCCTTCTTGTCGTCGCTGAAAATCCAGAAGCAGGATGCGATGAGGCCGACGCCTGCAACACCGGCGAGCAGGGTCATTTGCTTGCGGCGTACATCCTCATTAGCCTGTAGATCCGCCGCGACCGGCGACACGCCATCGCTTGGCGGAATGGTGGATGTGGCTTTACGCGAAAAGAGATCGGCGAGCGCCATCATGGCCTCCCATTTTGCGATACGAGATAGGCGGTCGTGACCTTGCCTGGAGCGAGCTTGGGCTCAGCGATCGAGACGGCGAGTGCGCTGGCTGGCGCAACGGTCGCTTCATTGAGCTCAATGGGCGCTTTGCCCTTGTTCTCGATGCGCAGCACCTTGCCGGTGAGATCGGCGCCGCGGTATTCAGCGATCATCTGTACCTTGAGGTCGCCTACATAGACGGCACGCAGCGAGCGCTGGAGCATGTCATAGCCTGCCGTCGCGCCCCCCGCATACATGGCTTGCACCAATTGGACGGCGGCTTCCTGGGGATCGGGCGCCCCGTCGCCGGGCGCCGCTTCGGCCGCCTTCTCCCGCGCGATGGCGGGATTGGAGACAAACAGCTGCACTGCCTGGTCGCCAGCGATACGGCACGCAAATTTGTAGACATAGCCGCGCTTGCTGGTCCCGAAGAAGGAGAGCATTGGCCGCTTAAAGCCATCGGGGACGGAGAGATAGATGTCGCCGCGCACCGGTTCGTTGACGACCGAGAAGTCGTCCGCGCTGTTGCCGGTCGAGATTTTGGAGACGCTGGCAAACTCGTCCTCGACAAGGCTGATGCGGGTCAAATCCTTGGCCGAGGCTTGGCAATCGACCTGCGCACTGTCGGCGGCGACGATATGCTGGTCGGCCCAAGCGGAGGGCACTGCGAGCGCAGCGGCGAACAGTAACAAGGACGCGCCGATCGTCCGGTGACCGATGCACGGGCGCGACAGGAGGGCGGCGCCGGTCGCGGCGCTGCCAATGGCAAAATAGGACATCATCAATCCTTGGTTTGCGATTTGTCGACGAGGCCAAAGCCGATCAGCTTCAAGCTGAGGCCTGAATATTCCCAGTCGTAGCGGAACGTGCGCGGCTGCTTGGACACCACCTTGCTGCCGACGATTGTGGTGAGATCGCCGCTCACCTCCGAGTGAAGGCCGGCAGGATCGAGCTTCATCGACTGGATTGTGAAGAACTGCGCGATCGAGGACCCGCGCTGCTCGTCAACGATTTTGAGGAGATCGGCCTTGATCTTCCCGTGGACGCGCGGCGCTGTGATATCGAGCACTGCATTCATCCAATAGTCGAGATTCTGCGGGCTACGATCGAGTGTGAGGATCACGACGTCGCGTGTGATCATCTCGAGATAGTCGCGGCTGACGCCGGCGCTGCTCACCGTCACTGGCGAGCGCAGTACCGGTTGCAGCACGATCTCGCGGTCGCGTGACATGCTGATGAACACCATCACAAGCGCGAGACCGGCCAAAGCGACGCTGGTTGCTGCCAGGATATTGCGCTGGCGTAGAATGCGCTGCGCTTGGGAATGTTGGAACAAAAGGTCCATATCATCCTGCCATCAGGCGAAGGTAGGAAGGTGGTGTGGCATTAAGGCCAGTAAGTCCGGCCGGAAGATGCCAATAGGCCCAGTGCAAAAGCCACGAGGCGGTGCGGCCTGCCTTAGCCTTTCGTAATCCCCACCATGCAGCGCCGCCAGACGCTATGCCGATGATGATGTGCTGAGACAGGATTCCCCAGATGAATGGGGCCACCATCGCCAGGAACTCATCCAGTGTCCACAATCCGATCAGTTCAGGATCGTCTAGATGAGAGGGTATGACATATTTTTGCTGGGCCATAACACCACCCCCCAAATGGCAGTACCGGTGCTGCTATTACCGGCCCTGCCAAAGTACGTTAGATCGTTGCAGTCACGGTCGAGGTGACGATCGGGATGCCGGTCCCCGCGCCGACGCCCACACCTACGGGAATGGCGACCTGGGCAAGGCTGAAGCGACCGCTGGCCAAGCCAACGATGCCGCCTGCAAGAGAGAGGACCGTGATAATCTTGCCGCCTGAACCCTCGAGGAAGCCGGTGAACTGAGTAAGGGCGGTGTCGAAGGTGGTGTCAGCGCCGGCAAGGGCAGGGGAGGCCATAGCAGCTATGCCCACCACCGCCGAAGCGGCCGCCAGCACTGCGACTTCGCCCCTTCGAGCAAATTTCTTTACAGATTGCATCAGCAATTCCCTTATTGAAGGATGGCACGTCACTTGTGCCGCAAGGGACATTGGGTCGCTCAAATTTCACTCGCCAAGCGAAAGCCGCTCCGACAGCTGTGCTGGGGCGAAAAAAAGTTCGTTCAGGCGTGCTTAAGTTGTCAGGCGTCCTTGTAGACAGGACTACTGTCCCGGAGTGGAAGATGACTGTCCCTGCGACCGGGGCGGCTTGTCCCGGCATTCGGGACCGCATATCAGGGCGGAGCGGAGGCACTGTCATGTCGAGCCGAATCGGCCGGCAGAAACACGCCTGCAGGGTCGTGAAGTGGTTATTCGATAATATTATTCGTGGATGTAGGGTTTGAGAATGGCATCGGGGAAAGTTGCGTTGAAATTCGATATCTCTGTGCCGCTCTATGGACTGTCGCTGGCAAGCTTCAAGATCTTCTCGCCTGACACGAATAGGCAGGAAGCCCTCACCTCCATTATCGCCGACCGCCTGCAAAATCAGGGGCGGCCGATCACTGCGACTTCGGCCAGCGATCTTCGGGATTATCTCGTCGTCACAAGTGGCGACGCAACTTTGCCGGTCCGGCTTGATCTGCCTTGGGTGGGTCGTGAACTGTTTGAGCAACGCAAGGCGATGATCGCCCAGCATCTCGGTCAGGAGATCAGTGATGCCCAAGCCGTCACGGTGTTGCTGATCGACTATGTCATCGAGCACGCCGCAGTGTCTTTAGTTGACGCGATAGAAACCAAATAACAACCATCGATCAACTTTGTATTGACCTATAATCAATAACTTAACCCCTAAATGAGGTCTTGCCACGCGTGTCTTGATATGCTTTTGCAACCTGCGATCAGTTCGCAACAGGGGCATATTCATGGACATGAGTGTTAGGGGTGAGGGGCAAAGCCCTGCGGTTCTTGCCGAGATGAACCGCTATATTCCAGTGATCCACGGCATGCTCGACGAGCGAAAGATGACCCTTCGCGATCTTGCGGTTCGCTCCCAAATCTCAAAAAGCCGGCTCGGCATCATCCTGCATCGGCAGCCGACTAAGCGCGTCATCATGCAGCTGCCCGAATTTATCGCCATACTGCACGCCTTGGGCTTTGAATTGGTTCATGCTTGGGCGGGCGCAAAGAAGCTGGAAAGCTCGGACATTGTTCAGGATAAGAGCTTCAACGCTCTGTACGAGTTTCTCGTGGAATTCAATGTGACCTTCCCGGAGATGATGCTGAACACACCAGAGATGGAGGGGGTAGAGTTTCGAAAGGAATGGTCGCGGCCATTGGCGGCGCTGCTGATTCAGCGGGTGCTTCACGAGCTGGAACGGCGCCGCCGCGCACGCGACGAATTCGCTCTCGAGGATCATTGAAACGCTTTTCAGAAGACTGACAGCGTAGCGCTACGTCCGAACTTCGCTTCCGCAGTGCGCGGCAATTTTAGATGCTGCGCTGGGAGCGGAGCGGACAACCTCCGCCAGAAATCAAGGATATTGGCGACATAGCCGCGCGTTTCGCGAAATGCTGGAACCTGGCCGTTACGAACGCTTCCTGGACCTGCATTATAGGCGGCCAACGCCAAATCATATCGGCGGAACTGGTCGAGGTGACTGCGCAAATATCTCGCGCCGCCACGTAGATTATCGACCACATCGAAGCGGTTGACGCCGAGCATAGTAGCGGTACCTGGCATAAGCTGTGCGAGGCCAAACGCGCGCTTTGGGGAGAGGGCGAGGGGATTGTAGCGGCTCTCCTGAATGATCATGGCATCGAAAAGGCCGGTTGGAAGGCCATGTTCGCAGGCGATGCTGCTCATGAGCGCGAAATAGCTCTGGCGCCTCCTTTCCGCCGCCGGCGCGAGAAAGCCGGTCGGCCGGTACCCCAACCGGTTACAGCCGGGCGTATAGCTCGGCACAACCATCGAGGGCAGGGAAGAGCCATTGCGCATCCAGGTGGGGATGGCGAGACGGTCAGTCATAGAAGAAGCGGCATAGGTCGGCACTGACCGCTCTGAAGGTTGAGAAATGCTGCTCGCCATTTGGAACTCTACCCAGCGGCGGCTCAGATCATGGATGCGGAAAGCTTCAGCGCCCGGCGCAATGGTGGGCTTGAAAATCGGGCTGAATGGGTTTTCATTTTCCGGATCCGAACGTGGCTGACGCACGTCGATAGGTGGGCTGCGCGTCAGCGTGATCAGCTGCACTGTGCGGCCCGCACTGTCCCGCGCGAGCGTTGGCGTGCTGGCAAGCGCCCCGATCAGCGCGACCGGGGCCAACTTAAAATTCATGAGGTTTCTCCCTGTGTGTTGGAGAAGTCGAGGTCATGAGGGCGATATTTGTCAACGCCCGAGCCTCTGCCAATTCTAATCGAAGGCGAGCTTCAATGACGCTGCACCGGAAGCGATCCGCGCGCCACCCAAGATTACCGATATTGTTCAGGAACAGGGATAACATAGGTGGCATGCAGCCGACGCATCGCCGATCACGCAGGAGGGTGTCGCAGCGGCAATACGTAGGGGGCTTGAGGAAACTAATTATGCCCTCCCGATAGAAAAAGCCTATTTGACCGTTATATCGGTCGCCAAGGGGTCTTATGGCGGAAATATCGGTCAATTTCTTGATTTTCAGACCCTCGTGATGTAATTGACCGTTCCGGCAGTCACAGGGTCGTTTCATGACCGACGAGACGAGCATAAGGCAAAAAGAGTATGGCGCATATCCGCACCTATTCGCGCAGCACACGTGAAGCTCTAATCCTTATGGGGGGCTGGTTCGCCTCGCGCGTAAGCAGCGCAAGATGTCCGAAACGGACCTCGCGACGCGTATCGGCATCGCTCGCAGCACGCTACAACTGATTGAGAAGGGAAGCCCTCGGGTCGAGATCGGCCTGGTGTTCGAGGCCGCTACGCTGGTCGGAGTTCCCTTGTTCGTATCCGAGCCGTCGCGGCTGACCTCGCAGATTGAGCGCGTCGAGGACAAGCTGGCCTTGTTGCCGCAATCGGTGCGCCGGCGCCGCTCGGAGGTGAAGGATGACTTCTGATCCCAGCGCCGGGGAGCGCAGGCCGGTGGACGAAGCCTATGTCTGGATATGGCTGCCCGGTGCGGTCGAACCCGTCGTGGCAGGCCGCATCGCGATGAATGGCGCCACCTATGTCTTTAACTACGGTCGCTCCTATGTAGATCGCGCTGATGCGGCTCCGATCTATCTGCCCGAGCTACCTCTAGGACGGGGCGAGATCGCACCGACCCCGCCGCTCGATATGGCCAGTTGCCTTCGGGATGGTGCGCCGGATGCCTGGGGCAGGCGCGTCATCATCAATCGCTTGACCGGACTGGGCGGCCCGGCGGCGCAGGATGTCGAGTTCGACGAGCTGACCTTCATGCTTAATTCCGGTTCCGACCGGATCGGTGCGCTCGATTTTCAGGCATCGGCAGAGCGCTATGTCCCGCGCGAGCAGGAGAATGCGACACTGGAGGAATTGCTCGAAGCGGCCGAACGGGTCGAGCGCGGTGAGCCTATCCCGCCTGCGCTCGACAAGGCTCTGTTCCACGGCAGCTCGATCGGCGGTGCGCGGCCCAAGGCTTTGATCCAAGATGGCGGCGTCAAATTCATTGCCAAATTTTCGGCTACCAACGACACCTATGCGGTGGTGAAGGCCGAATTTGTCGCGATGCGTCTGGCCGCGCTGGTGGGATTGCAAGTCGCGCCGGTCAAGCTGGCCAAGGCTAGTGGCAAGGACGTCCTGTTGGTGCAACGCTTCGATCGAGAGTATCGGAACGGTGCGTGGTTGCGGCGGGGGATGGTGTCTGCGCTAACTATGCTCGGCCTTAGCGAGATGCAGGCCCGCTATGCCAGCTATGTCGAGCTTGCGCAGATCGTGCGCGCTCGCTTCACCGATGCGCAGGCGACGCTGCGCGAACTTTTTGCGCGCATGACGTTCAACATACTCGCCGGAAATACGGACGATCATGCCCGCAATCACGCCGCCTTCTGGGACGGTGCGAACCTGACGCTGACTCCTGCCTACGACATCTGCCCGCAGGCGCGAACGGGCCGAGAGGCAAATCAGGCGATGGCGGTCCATGGTGAGGATCGCCGTAGCCTGCTGGAAAGCTGCCGACTCTCGGCCGCGAACTTCCTCATGAGCGATGCCGACGCGCGCGATCTGATAGCAAGACAGGTCGCAATCATCCGGAACAGATGGATGGTGGTCTGCGACGAGGCGGAGCTGAGTGAGGTCGACCGGATGTTCCTGTGGCGCAGGTCATTCCTCAACGATTATGTGTTCGACGGCTACGCCGACGATGCCCTTGGGGCGCTGTGAGGGGGAACTGGCGGTGTCGTCATGCGATCCTTCAAAAGCCGATCTGGATCGATCGGTGTCAGTCTGGCCGGCTTTCCTGGAGCGCAAAGAATGACTGAACGACCATGATTTACCCCCGCAAAACGTAATTTGATTTGCAGGGCTCAAAGATACACAGTTTCAGTGGGACGATCGCAGGATCGGCTATCCACATTGTTCCTCGAGCCAACGTGCAATGGCCGCGATGATGTGGCTCTGCTCGCTTTGCGTCAGTGGCTGACCTTTAGGAATGGCGTGCCACTTATCTAGACATGAACGACAACAGGTCGCGGTAGCATGTTGGGCGACAAATACAGGATGGCCACGCATTGGTGTCTGTTTGCCGTCGTTAGTCGGCTCCGCTGGTGCAAGACGCTTAGAAACAAAATCGGCGGCATGGGTCAAAATGACAGGGAGTCCGCGAGCGTTGAGATATGCGAGCTCAGCAGTGCCCAGCCGGAATCTTGAACGGAAACGGGAACGAGCCAGGCTGGCAAAAACCATGTTCAAATCGCGCATGCAGCAGCTCAGCAGTTTAGAATGCAAAACGAGGCTATGTGCCGCCACGCGGGAATGAAGGACCGGTGCAGCGACTGATCGTTCGAGCGACGCATAGGAATTTCGCGGCCAACAGGGAACGACAAAAAAAGGGCCGATCGAGAACGACCAGCCCACTAAGTCTTAGGAGAGGATGCCTGAAAGGCAGCCCCCCTTTCGCATCACATCTTCCTTCCGACAAATGCGAAGCGTGAGCAAGCGATTGCACAAAGTGCAAGCGGCGCCGCATGGAAGATGCTGCCGATCGTCGGACGGAATGTCAGAAGTGTCACTTTACCCGCTAAGAAAAAGTGACATCGTAAAAAGGGTGGAGCACCGCCGCGTCCGGCGGCGCTCACTTCCTCAGCCGTTCAGCTGATCTTTGACCGCCTTGGCAGGCGTGAATGTGAGCTTCTTTGACGCTGCGATCTGAATCGTCTGTCCATTTGCCGGATTGCGGCCTTCACGTGCAGGGCTATCCTTCACCTTGAACTTGCCAAAGCCATTCAAGCTCACTTCATTGCCGTTGGCAGCGGCACTGGCAATGGCATTGAACACCGCATCGACATAGGAGCGGGCGTCGGCTTTGCTAAGGCCATGTTCGGTCGCGATGGCTTCGGCGAGAGCGCTATTGTTCATGAAGGTCTCCGATAAAAATGGAGCGGTCATATCTATCGGCTTTTTTGCCTCCGGCAACGAAATTTGCGGGGCGAGAGAGGCATCCCGTTCTCCGGTAAAGTGACACGTGTGTTTTTTGTCGTTTGCCACTCGTGCGGGGGGATTCACATGCGGGCAGCTTGTGCTAGATTCCTGATATGTTCCAGCAGGCTGATCTTTTCGCGCCCTATGAAGCAGCGTCCAACCTGGGTTCGCTGCCCGATCTCATAGAACGTATATCGCAGGTCTCAAAGCGACCCCGATATGCGTTCATGGTGCTGAACCTCATCTACAAAGCCGTCGGCCAAGGCGACAGCGTTGGACCTTATGTACGCTATGGCGGCGCGCTGCTTCCGGTACGGGATTGGCTCTGCGAGGCGCTGATCCCGCTCGCGCAGCGTGACGGTCGGCGGCGCACGCTCATAGAGGCGGTGCGCGCCGACCTGGTTGCCAAAGGCAAACTGCCGGAGGATCCTGCTGCAGCGGAGATCGTGCTCGCTCATGAGGTGAAGGCGCGGATATTGCGGTCGGGGCGGACAAGCATCAGCCGCGCGGCGTCTGATCTGGTGCGGGCGGGTTTACTCCGGCGCCATTATAAGGGGTACCGGGTCGATCATGCGAACCGCGGCGCGCAGCGGGAGGCTGTCTACACGATCACCCCGGAGGCGAGGAGAGCTTTAGGCCGCGTGCACTAAAGCTCCCTCCTAGCGCACCCGCCTGCTTCAATCATCCGGTGGAATATAATCCGGCCAGAAGCCAGAATCCCGATCGGCCTCGCTCTCATGCAACGCTTCGTGGCCTGCGACTGATGCAGGGGGCGGCGGCGGTAGGGTAGGCGTGCCGCCATCGAGATGCACCCGAATGATCGCACCCTCCTTTGTGGCAGCTTGGAAAATGGCGCGCACATCCTGACCTTGGCTGATCTTTGAACCAATCCAGCCACAGCGCTCAGCCGATAGATAGCCGATCTGCAATCCGCGGAACGAGTATACCGCAACAGCTGAGTTGTCGGCTTTGTTGTTGGGCTCCAGCACGAGGGATATTGGATCACCGAAATTGAGCATCCGGATCTCGAACAGCCGGTTCGTGCCGTCGGCATTAGGGTGCAGCGCTCCGACGACAGCAAGACTGAGTTCTTGTGGCATAGAAGGTGCTTAGGAGAAGGGCCGCTAGGTGGTCCAGACAGGCAAGGGGTAGCTGCGACTAGTAAAGTCCAGGGCAAGGTGGCTGCCTATGAAGGGGCAGCGCCACCTGATGGTAGGCTGCCCTTTCTTTGGTCAGTTCGTCACCGGCTCAGGCGCCTTTGCGGCCCCGCCTGCAGCACCGGTCTTTGTCTTGGCTTTCGACGGCTTCGGCTTGTCGGCTGCTTTGACCTTCGGTGCAGGCTTTGCCTTGTCAGCGCGCGCCTTGGGATTGGAGGACTTGCCAGTCTCGCTCTGGGGAGCGCTCACGACGGCACCGACGTTCTGGGCTTGCTCGCTGACCGGAACAGGAGCTTTTTCTTCTTTGGCCAAGGCGAGCGAAAGCCGCTTGCGCGGAGCCGGTTTTGCGGCTGCAGGCGCCTTTAGTTCGGGCTTCTCAGCGGCTGCTGCTGCGGCCTTGGGCTTTGCGGACTTGGCTGGTGCTTTGTTGGCAGCGCTCTTGCTCTCGGTCGCAGACGTGGCTTCAGCCGCTCCATTGCTGGAGGCAGGAGCAGCGGTTGGCTTCCTGCCAAGACCAAGCCTCTGCGCTACAGCACGGCGTGCGTCGGAATAGTTTGCTGCCACCAGCGGGTAGGACTTGGGCAGCTTATAGCGTTCGCGATATTGTTCTGGCGTCAGCCCATGCGTGGCAAGGTGCCGCTTGAGCGTCTTGTAGGACTTTCCATCGATGAGACTGATGATGTGATCTGGAGAAGACAGGCTCTTGCGGATGGAGACTGCCGGCACAAATTGCTGTTCGGGCGTTTCGCTCCGGGCCGGGGTGGGTTCTTCGGTCAACGCAGCCCGCGTCGTCTTGATCAGCTCAGCAAGACTTTCGCTTGAAACGGTGTTCTTGGATACAAAGGCGCTCAGAAGTTGAACGGTGAGCGCAGTGATGTCGGACTTGTTTTCGTCTGCCATGAGGATCGACCCATTTTTCAGTGATGACGCCTGCTTTAGCTATAACCGTGCAAATGTAAATGTCGCGTTGTTGATGTGACCCTTGTGTCAACAGAAATTCAGCAGAGCGACCATGGGCGACACGACACAGTAATTGCGGTGCACCGCATGCAGTCCTCAGAATTAAAACCAATCTTGACGGGGCGGCTTGGCTGCAGTTTCGTCAGTGCACCGAGTTTGCAGTGTTGATGAGCGACAAAGCAGTGGCCGCTGAGGCCTTGTCACTTCGTCCCAGGCAATGCCGTCCATCATGGTCGAATGGGCCAGGTCGCGTAACGACCATAATATCACCGACCGAGGCGACTCCCGGTGATCGAGTCTTCAGGATCAGCCTCAACCAATAAGAGGAACGGCTTTATCTTCAGGCCTTTTGCAATCCGCTCGATATTGTCGATGGAGACGTTGCGTTCACCGCGCTCGATCCCCCCAAAATAGGTCCTATCCATCTCGATCTCATAGGCAAAGTCTTGCTGGCTGAGGCCGGTTTCCATGCGAAATCGGCGAATATTTGTGGCCACGATCATGCGTAGCCGTCCGGGGTGGGTGCGTTTCACGCTTCACAAATCGCCTACTCGATGGTTATAAGGCGACGGGTTTTAAGCATCAATTCATCAGCGGCGACTATTATGAGCCTACCGATCGTGAACTGGGGTATGTGTGTGAGCAGCCATTTGCCGGGCGGCCGATTGGCCGCTCAACTCGAAGCGCTGTCCAGGGAAGGCGTCTGGCTGGCCATCGTGGCTGGTACGGCGGTCGTGGCCTTTCTTGACTATCATATGCCAGCGGCGGGGATGACGTCGGTGTACATCGTGATAATCTGCGGCGCCTCGTGGGGGCTTGGCGCGCGCGAAGGCTATTTTGTCGCTGCCAATGCAGCGTTTCTGAGCGCCGCCTCTGCCTTCCAAGATGGTCCTCTCACTAATCCCGACATCATCATGCGCGTGGGGATCCGAGTTGTAGCATTCCTGTTCCTCGCCGCTACCATCACAAGCTTTCGGCGGTCCTACGATCGACAGCGCTTTCTCGCGCACCACGACCCGATGACCCGTGTGCTCAACAAGGAGGCTTTTGAGCAACGCGCGCAAAAGCTAATCGATGATGCTGCTTGCGAAGGCATCATGCTGCTCCTCATCGTTCTTGATCTGGACGATTTCAAAAGCGTGAACAGCCGCGGCGGGCATCAGGCAGGCGACGAGGTGATCAGGAAATTTGCCGCAGGGCTTTTAGCCGCACGCCGCAAAGAGGATCTTGTCGGTCGGATCGGAGGGGACGAGTTTTCCTACCTTACGCGGGTGGCGTCCGCAAAAGAGGGCGCAGATGTTGCAAGCAGCCTTCATGCTTGCCTCACCGCTGTCCTGGCGAAAGGACGCTACCCGGTGACATGCAGCCTCGGCGTACAACTCATCGCCCCTGGCGGCCGCCAGACTTTCAAGCAACTCACGCATGCCGCTGACTTCGCTATGTATGATGCAAAGAGGGCAGGGAAGGATAGGGTCCGATCCTATGAGACAGAGCGGTCGAACGAAATAAACTCTCCGCCAGACACCCAGCTCATTGCCGAGTATGCGAAATGAAAGACTTGGATTCACTTCGGTCGCGTGCGTTCCTGCTGATGCAGAATGCGCTGGCGCTGCTCGACGAAGCGCATGAGGAAATCGCTGCTGCGCGCCTCCAAGGCGCGATTGACACGTTGGCTCCTGGCGGCCCTCGCCACCGGGCTGACGCATCTCACACTCCATCGCCATCAGGGGATTGTCCTCACAACGCAGCCCTCGTGCGTGCAATTGGCGGCGTTCTTGCCGGTGTCACCGCCTCACTGTCTCGGCGATCACCGATGTCAGTGGGGGAATTCGCCAAGTTCCTGGCGACCTATGCTGCTGTCGCAAGTGAGGTTTCAGAGGAAGAAGGACAGATCATCGCATGCTGGAGCGGCATGCTGAGTGATGTCGCTGAAGGCTGCCACAGTTCCTAGCGTCAGCTGTGGGTTGTCGTGCGCCGAACGCCACGCGCCAAGAAGATGAGGCCTATTTACCTTTCATCTTCTCCGCTGCTGCATTGAGCTTTTCGCGGTCATTGCCAACTTTCTTGATGATGTCGCGCGCTTGGTCCGACGTGATCCCATGCTTGCGCGCGAAATAGCTCACTTCATATCCTTCGCCGGCGGCAACCTGCCGGCGGTCAGCGCCACCACGTTTGCTTTTGCTGTCTGCCATCCTGGATGCTCCTTTCAAGCAATGAATCTACGACCGCCCTCATCGTTCCCGCTGCGCTGCGCTTCGATGGGCAGAGAGTACATGTCGATGTCGACCATGGCGTAACCAACCCGCACATCACGCGCAAAACAGGCGGTTGGTAGCTGCCACTGGCTCCGTCTCCCTCGAGGCGGGGCTTTTTGCATGCGAGGGAACTCGACTCGTCCGGCAGGAATCGCTGGGTCATGTTGAGACAGGCCATTCCGCATCACTTCAATTTCGTGCCGCGATGCAGCCGGCGCTTGTGGCTGAACTGTTCGGGGCAAGCAGCGGATCCATGTGATCAAACATGATGGTTACCGGACAGAGTTGCTGATCGACGGCGTCTCACAATATTGCATTCACTTGCAATGGCCTTGACTGAGGACGAGGCGGACAATTTCTATGCCCGCCCTTATTTGCGACCAAATAGTCGATGGGCGGCGTCATCCACTAAGACGAGGACGGGTATAAGCCGCTCACGGTGAACGCTACTTAACCGGCTCACCCGCCTGTTTAATGCCGCGCCAAATTCAGCAGCTTATGTGCGCCTGCGTTCGGGACGCTTGGCAGCGCGAGATGATGCAGATCCATCATGCGACGGGCTTTGTTCAAGCAGAGGGACAGCATTAGCGTCGGGTGCGATCCGAGCAACACCGGCGTCATATTTGAGATTATGGACCGAGATCGCCGTTTCGACACGCTGCACGCCGGGCAAAGTGCGGATTTGTGTTTTCACCAGATGATCCAGCTGCTCAATGTTCGTGAACAGCCCCATCGCAAGCAGGTTGAAGCGGCCAAGGAGCAATACGACGCAGTTGATCTGAGGAATGCTCCTCAGCTTTTCCGCCAGGTCCTTCACAGAGGACGGATCGGCATCGATTCCCAACATGCAGAGGTTGGGAGATCCGGCCATTCGGAAGTCGGTAACAACCGTGAACTGGATCAAACCCTCATTCTGAAGACGTTTGATGCGCTGACGGATGGTTCCTTCAGTAACACCAAGTTTCTTTGCAATCGATCGGTTCGAGACGCGCGCATCCTGAGACAGGTTTCCCACGATCTCTCGATCAATTGGATCGAGCTTCGCTTGGCTCATGTTCGTCATAGCGGTGCCACGTTGAATTCAAATTTCACGATGTCGACGGCGATCCCGGAATCGATTTGCGCAACACCCTCAACCGCAGAGATATGCTGATAGAGGAATTCCTGGATTTCACTGAAATCGTGAAGGGCGACGAGAAGTTCTAGATCATAGGTGCCGCTCATCACATTTACACTGAGGATCTCAGCGAATGTCGCGAGCTCGCGGCCGACATCGTGGACGTCTCTCCCTTGCACCCGCACACCTACAGCGATGATGACATTATAGCCCCATGCGCTGAAGTCGGAGACCGCAACCACGCGCATGGCGCGCGCTTCTTCCATTTTTTGCAGTCGGGCTGACACGGTTGCAGACGTTATCGACAGTTGATCGGCGATGTCCTGATTGGTCGCTCTGCCATTCTTCCGCAAAGCCGCGATGATTTTTTCATCAAGTGTTGACAATGATGGCGCCGCAGATGCTCGCCCATTTCTGATTTGCATTTGGCACAATCTCCTTTGGGTGGCCTCATAGCTTTGGGAAGTGCAGAGTGCCACTCCGTGCGCCTTCATCTCGACAACGTTCAAATGAGACTTGTTTTGCTTTGCATCGCAAAGCAGCAAACAGATACGAAATCCATCCGCGATAGCCACATCTATGTTTCTGTTTGCGCACTGGATTGCTCAGGCAGCTACAGCAAATTATTTTACACTAGGCTCGAGTGCTTTCCGGTTTGCGGAGGAGGGTTGCCAGAATAATCGCCCGATCAGCGGCACACGATTGTTTAGGCGCTAGATCGTCGCCGCATGTAAGCGCAATCTTGTGGCCGCGCACCCGGCACCTGTCCCGCCATTGTTTGTGCGGAGGTGGGAAATGGCCGCGAAAGATTGGTTCTTCATCGAGGTGCCGGTTACGTTTGATCTCACGATAGATGGTCGAACGATGTCGCTCCAGCGCCACTGCTATCTGCTGCACGGACCGCGCGGTTGCAGCCAATTGATAAATCTGTCGCCGCTCGTCCAAACCCAGATGCTGATAGCCGTTCATCCTGGGCCTTCCTGGAAAGGGGGTTCAAGCCCCGATAAATCCTAGGGTTTCGCACTTCGAAATAGAGTCCACCCGCTTACAATCGCTGTTCCTGCCGGTTAGAGAAGTCACAATTTCCGCAAATTAGAGATGTCACCGATTGAGGCCAGCAGGGGCTGCGTGGAGCCCTCGGGATAGCGCAGCGCAGACCCTGCTGATGGCGTGACATTTGGGGGGAGGGGCATGGACCCGCTGCGCAGGCAGCGGGCTCGGTCAGCGCCGGTCAACCAGGTCAGCGCGCCTTCACAAATTCCAGTGTGCCGCGCGCCCGTAACTCCGCCTGGCTGAGCCGGGGACCGCGTTTGAGCTTAGTCCCGCCCAACCGGCGCCCATCGATCTTCACAGTTGCCTCCGGTTCGGGGAACAGGTGCGTGGGCTGGTCGCGGCGGGTAGGGGCATTATTGTTGCGCTGCCGATGATGCGGGGCGATCGCCTGGATCTGCTTCGCCAGCAGCAAGGCCGCGTCGAGATGGCGGTTGTCCACGATCGCGGGCTGCTTCACCTGACGCATCTTGTCGAACTGGCGATAGGGCAACACATGGCCCTCATGCTGGATCTCCAGCCGGCCATCGGGATATTCGCACACCAGCACCCGCTTGCGCACCAGCTCCCTCGCGATTTCGGTCGGTTCCAGGATGAACATCGTCTTGTTGTAATGGAGCGTTAGCGCCGCCGTGACTGTCCGCTGTTCGCGCCACACCATGATCGCGTGCAGATCGTCATGCGGGGCAAGCGGACGGTGGAGATCACGACTGTCGAAAGCAGGACGAGCGAAGCGCGCATTGTGGCGAACCATATAGCTCGGCAGAAAAGCGTTCGCTTCTCCAATCGACGATATGCCCTCCAGCCGCATCGCCTTGACCAGCCGGTCCTGCAGCGTGCCATTGGCCCGCTCAACCCGGCCTTTGGCCTGCGGCGAGTTGGCGCAGATGATCTCGATGTTCAGCGCATCAAGCGCGCGGCCGAAATGCGTCATGCCATCGCCGCGCGCCGCGCTGGCGCGGGAATTGCGGAACACGCTGTGCTGGTCGGAGTAGAAAGCCACCGGCTTGCCGTGCCGCTCGATATAGGCGCGCGTTGCTTCCATGTAGGAAAAGGTACTCTCGCTCTCGACCATCTGGAGATGCATCAACTCACTGGTCGCATCGTCGATATAGACGAGCAGGGTGCATTGCGGGCCGCGATCCTCGAACCACCAATGCTTCGAACCGTCGATCTGGACCAGTTCGCCGCGGCAATCCCGCCGGTAACGCGGCTGATATGGGCGCGGGCGACGCGCTGCTCGATCCTTCCACAACCCCGCCTCGATCATCAGCTTGCGCAGCGTCTCACGGGAAATATGCACATCATGGCGCTCCGCCAGATACTCGGCGGCCAGCGTCGGCCCGAAATCATGATAATGCTCCCGGACCAACGCAATCGCATGGTTGCGAAAGCTATCGCCAAGCCAACGGTTGCTACGGCGCCCGCGACGACGCGAAACCAGGCCTGGCGCACCGTCTGCACGCATGCGTATCAGCAACCGATAAACCTGCCGCCGGGACAATCCGAGCAGCGTCGCTGCATCCTCGGCTCGCAACTCGCGACGTTCAACCCGTAGTAGCGTATCGAAGCGTGTAAGCTCGCCATGGCTCATGGATACCACCGTCATCCGCGCACTCCCTGCATCCAGGGAGCACCATGCCACCAGTGACATCTCTAATTTGCAGGGGGTGACATTTCTAAATGGTGCTTACAACGAGATAGATCGATAATAAGAATTATGTTAATAGCAATACCACAACTGTCCATGTCCAGTGTGTCCACTGTGAGGGCGGAAAGCTTGCGGTCTGGGGCATGTTTCAACACTATCTGCCACCATGTCCCTGCGTCTTCACCGTCGCCTTGGCAGGCCGCGGGCATCGAGTTGCCCGATGGCCGTCGATCATGGACGGTGCTGGATGACCGCAGCGATATCGTAGAATGCTGTCGTCGCTGGATCTTTCATCTTGCGACTCACGCGTCGCCCAACACCGTTCGGGCCTACGTTCGCCATGTCTCAAGTTCGCGAATTTCCTGAGCGCGAACGGCGCCGCGCTCCACCAGACTACGGTGCCGCTTTATGATAGCTTTCTGGCTTGGGGCTCGCCACGCGAAAGGACGTCTTGCCGAGTCCCCGGTTGGTCTTGCTGGGGAATGCAGGTAACGAGGGTCCTGGCTCCTGCGACGCGGAAGCTTACGGGACACAAATTCTCGATCTATGCCTATGTTCATACTGAATCTTTTCAATACAGGCTTGAACAATGCCCCCAAAACTGCCCCCAAAAAAGCCTTTAAGCCTTTGACAGTTGTGTAGGTTGTGTCCTAAGTTGTGGTTCGAACAGCAATTTTTTTCAGCCTGGAGGAGCCTTCACCCCTTCCCCGCCCGTGTATCGAAGATCGGGTACACGTTTCGAAAGCGTCTTATTCTCTATGCCAGCATAGCAGCTGGAGACCCGCAAAACCCGGGTAGTTTGAGGCAGGTCGCCGTGGCGCGGACCGCCTCCTACGCTGCCCGGCCATAGTGGGCGCGCCGCTGGTCTTTTCCGGCGTCATTTTGAGCGGTTTGTCCCGGATCCTCCGGGTTTCAGGCAGAGTCATCCCATGCTTTCGCGGCGTTCGTGGAAGATCAGCCGGTTAAAGTTATAGGCCAGGTTGCAAAGGGTGAGCTTCGCTTCGACACGGGCCAAGCCGATGGTGCGGATGAACAGCCCGAACCGGTTCTTCTGATGCGCGAAGACATGTTCGACATGGGCCCGGATCGACGACTTTGCGGCGTTGGCCCTGGCGATCGCTCTCGGCATGGGCTTGCCCTTGGGTTTGCGCCGGTGAATTCGGGATGTGAGCATCCGATCAGACAACCACTTCTCGTTACGCTTCGAGCGATAGGCGCTATCAGCCCAGACCTCGCAGCTGGTGTTATCGGTGCTCACGACGTGGCGAGGGAAACGCCCATCCGCGGTCGATGCAGAAGTGACCGCCATCTCCCGCATGAAGCCATAACGCCGGTCGCTGCTGATATGCGATTTGTAGCTGAAGACCGGCAGGGCAATCATGAGCAACGGCGTGTCGTCCTCGCGATGACGCACCTTGCCGCCGATCTTGAGCGTCCAGCGTGCATCAGTGTCCTTCTGCGCGGCCTTGTTCGGCTCGTCTGGCCAAATCTCCGCGCTCTTGCCCGACTTGATCGCCTCGCGTTCGCCCTCGGTATTGCGTTGCTTCGGCGCGGGCACCAGCGAGGCATCGACATCTGCCCGGACATCGGGATGTAGGCGCCGCATAACCGCGCTCCCCTCTCCACTTTCCCGGTTCCTCAAGGAGCACCTTCCTCGCGATCATCGTGCCAGCCCGCACACCTGTGATGCCTGCCTACGGCTTTCAATTGCTCGTCATCTTTACGGCGCGGCAGCTGAAGAAGACGCCGTCCCAACTGGAAGTCGAAGATATTGGTGTACCGATGACCCTGTCCTTCCTCGACCTTATCGAACAGGATCGAGATAATACGGCGCGATCCCGAAATGCTCGATTAGCGGCGATCAAGTCATTCTTCCGCTTCCATGAATCGTGTACCGGCTCATCTCGATCAGTCGCCTCGCGTCCCCGCAATCCCAAGCAAGACTTCGAAACGTGCAAAGCTGCCGTCAAGCAGTCCCGATTGATGAGCCTGTTCATCTCCTATGTTCGTGTCCGCTCTCATCCAGGTGTAACCTTTATGTGCCACCCAATGTCAGTTCACAACTTCTCGGTCAGTTCCGGCACAATTTTGAAAAGATCGCCCACTAAGCCGACATCGGCGACCTGGAAGATCGGGGCGTCCTCGTCCTTGTTGATGGCGATGATGACCTTGGAGTCCTTCATGCCGGCGAGATGCTGGATCGCGCCGGAGATGCCGACCGCGATATAGACTTCGGGTGCCACGATCTTGCCGGTTTGGCCGACCTGATAGTCGTTGGAAACATAGCCAGCATCCACTGCCGCGCGGCTCGCGCCGACGCCGGCGCCGAGCTTGTCGGCGAGCGGGTCGATCAGCGCGTGGAACTGCTCGCCCGAGCCGAGCGCGCGGCCGCCCGACACGATGATCTTGGCGCTGGTGAGTTCGGGTCGCTCGCTCTTGGCGATCTCGGCGCCGACGAAGCTGGACAGCCCCTTGTCGCCGCCGCCCGTGACGGTTTCGACGCTGGCGCTGCCGCCCGCACTTCCCGCCTTCTCGAACGCGGTGCCGCGGATCGTCAGCACCTTCTTCGCGTCCGACGACTTGACCGTGGCGATCGCGTTGCCGGCATAGATCGGGCGGGTGAAGGTGTCGGCGCTCTCCACGCTGAGCACTTCACTCACCTGCATCACGTCGAGCAGCGCGGCGACGCGAGGCGCGATGTTCTTGCCGCTGGTGGTGGCCGGCGCGACGAACGCGTCATAGCCGCTCATCAGTTCGGCGATCAGCGGCGCGACGTTTTCGGCGAGCGCATGGCCATAGGCCGCGTCGTCGGCGAGCAGCACTTTCGACACGCCCGCGATCTTCGCGGCGGCATCGGCGGCACTTTGCGCGCCCTGGCCCGCGACCAGCGCGACCACGTCGCCCAGCTTCGTGCCGGCGGTCACCGCCGCCAGCGTCGCGTCCTTCACCGACGCATTGTCGTGTTCGACCCAGACGAGAACGCTCATGCTACAACTCCCAGCGTCTTGAGTTTGCCGATCAGTTCATCGACATCACCGACCTTGACGCCGGCCTGGCGCTTGGGCGGCTCCTCGACCTTCACGGTGATGAGGCGCGGGGTCACGTCGACGCCGTAATCGGCCGGCGTCTTCTGCTCCAACGGCTTAGACTTGGCCTTCATGATGTTGGGCAGCGAAGCATAGCGCGGCTCGTTGAGGCGAAGGTCGGTTGTCACAATTGCCGGGGTCTTGAGCTTGACCGTCTCGAGCCCGCCATCAACTTCACGGGTCACATCAACGCTGTCACACGACACTTCGACCTTGCTGGCGAAGGTACCCTGGCCCCAGCCGAGCAACGCTGCGAGCATCTGGCCGGTCTGGTTGTTGTCATCGTCAATCGCCTGCTTGCCCAGAATCACCAGGCCTGGCTTTTCGGCTTCCGCGACCTTGGCCAGCAGCTTGGCCACGCCGAGCGGCTCGACTTTGTCCTCGGCCACGATCAAGATCGCACGGTCGGCGCCCATCGCAAGTGCGGTGCGCAGCGTCTCCTGCGCTTTCTGTTCGCCGATCGAGACGACGACGATCTCGCTCGCGGCGCCCCTTTCCTTGAGGCGAATGGCTTCCTCGACCGCGATCTCGTCGAACGGGTTCATGCTCATCTTGACGTTCGCCAGATCGACCCCCATCCCGTCCGCTTTCACGCGGGGCTTTACGTTGTAGTCAAGCACGCGCTTGACCGGTACCAGAAGTTTCATCCGCCGAACCCTACGAAAAGAATTTCAGTTCAATCGCTGACACGCATATTGCCTGCACACAAGAACGCACTTTTAAGCGCTGACTGTGCTCGAATGTCGCAGACGCATAGCGCGTACCCTGCTAGCCACTTTCGGCCAAAAAGCAAACTGTAATTTCATATGAGAATAAAAATTCTGACACGAGAATTAACTCAGCCGTGGGCGGGCATGAAGTTCGTGCTTCATGTGTGGACATCGGTAATCGCGGCCGCCGCTGAGTTGCTGTAGTGGCGCGAGCGGACGATTCGAGTGGTTCGACCATCGGAGGCTATCATGAGGCATTTTTTGAGCTGGACGTACCTCAAAAATTGACCGCAGTTTGTATGGTCAATGCTGAAGGATCTCGCGTTTGGCTTGGACAATGCCATTCAACGCCGGAGCAAATTGAGGCAGTCATCCTGATCAGGCTCAAGCGCGCTTGTGGCCTTAGGATTGGGCAAAGGCTATCGCGAAGCGAGCCGGCATCGGCAAAGCGCGCGTGGCTTTAGCACGCAAGCTCGGTCATCCTTCACAGCATATGGCGTTCAGGTAAGCCTTTCCGTTGGGCTGATGAACCAGTAGCCAGCTGATAAACTGCCGATCTCAGGATTCCTGTTCGGCCACAATCCAAACGGAATGCTTGCCAAATTGGGCGAGTACGTAGGTGACTGCGCAGAGGGCCTGGGCTTGTCGTTCCGTCGGGAAAGTCCGTTGTAGGCCTTGCAGTGCCTCGACTTAAGACCAGATGCTGCGGCGACTTTATCGACCGCGAAGAGAACCGTGAGCCCCGGCAGCAATTTCAGAAAATAGAAGTCGGCGAATGAATGGCGATTAGGGAACGCCCCTGCGGTGGAAGAGCTTTTGGGAAGTGAAGAGCATGGGTTGGGTGCACCCATGTATTCGGCCGGCTCGTGTAGCACCGCATGGCTCCCGGCGCTCACAAAGTCCGCGGACCAGGCTCCCAATCATGTCATCCCGCTCGAAGCGCTGTGCTCCCTAGGCTTGCTCGATCCCCGGTCCGGTCTGTTTGTCATGATCACTCAGCTGCCCTTGCACTATTCCCCCGGCGGCTTCAGCGGACCGCAAGGACAGCGGTCACGCGGCAACCCCCGCATAGGTCTCCTTACGCGCCGATACTCCTAGGCAATCCGGGCTGTCTTGTTGGCGGGCCCGACCGTGGCGATCGTTGCGGACTTGCGCTCAAGGAACTGGGCCAGCCAAGTCTGTCGACTAGGACCCTATCACCTCAATCTTCACTAAGTCGCAGCTGCGTAGTTTGCTGTCGATCGCCAGTTCAAAGAGCGCTCTATCGCGATGGCGCCCTCCCGGTCTAGGAAAAAGTGAGCAACCCAGATCTATTATTGCGTGAGCGATCGTTTGGTGCCGACCGTCTTGGCGGCTTTCCACGGGGGCTAACACTGTGCGGCAGCATCGTAGTGCGAGTATCCCATCACTCCTCTCCGCCGCCTTGTTGGCCATGGCAAGAACGCAGTGGGTATCGCAGATACAGAAATCCGCCTGACCGTTAGCAACCCCAGAGCGGAAACACGATGACCAGTCACCTCTGGCTGCAGGCTATGCGACTGGGGTTCTGCCGAAAACTTCGTCGAAAAGAGCGAGCATCTCCAACCAAGATCGGGCATCCGCACTCGCATCGTAGCGTGCGAGCTCAGGTTGCCCCAATTCGTCGGCATTGCGGTTTGTGAAGCTGTGCACGACCTTTCCATAGAGGTGCATACGCCAATCAACGCCACCCTCGCGCATCTCCTTCTCGAACCCTGCGCGCTCCTCAGGTGGCACGCCAGGATCATCGGCCCCGATGCAGACCAGCACCTTGCCCACAATGTTCTTTGCATCCTGGGCAGCTACTGTGGCCAATCCGCTATGGAAGCCCACGGCGGCTGCGAGATCGGCACCACTTCGCGCGAGTTCGAGGGCCATGGTGCCGCCAAAACAAAATCCGATGGCTGCAACTTTGGATCCATTTACCTCCGGACGGGTGAGCAACGCGTCGAGGCCACCACGAGCGCGAGCACGCGTTCTGGTCAGATCCTGCCTCATCGGACCGAGGATGCCCATCACCTCCTCGACGCTGGAAATCACCCGACCGCTTCCATGAAGATCACATGCGAGAGCCGCATATCCGAGCGCGGCCAGCTGCTCCGCTCTCGCCTTCGCATGGTCTCCAAGCCCAAATGCTTCGGGGAAAACCAGTACGCCTGGCCGTAAGCCCGCGACCGATTCTTCCACGAAGAAATGACTGATCATGGTCAATCCGTCAGCCTCATAGCTTAGGATCTCGGTCTTTATGGCCATATCTAATCCTCCGTGAACCCTAATCGATCGACTTTATATTTGCACACCCGCTGCCATGATGGCCAGCATTTACTCAGCTGGTCCACCCCAACGGAACGGCACGATCACAGGGCGAGCAGAACGTTCACAGCTGGAGCGCAGCCGACGCGCTCATACAGCGTATGAGCGAGATCATTTCATAGCGCTGCCTCCAAGCCCACGATGGTCGGCTCGTCCATTTCCTTCCAAGTGGAGAGGGCGCGGCGCTCGGCCACCACATAGAGATAGGGGCCTGGATCGCAGCGCCCTTGAGTTCCCTATGGATCTGTCGAGTACGCAGCTCGGTCGATCCGGCGAGCCCCGATTCACTGGCTTTTCACGGCATCTGAGAGCGACGCAACGCTAATCCAAGGCGCCGAAGAAAGTCGCCGAGGGACGATGGACTACCCTTCGAGCTCGACGCGTCTGCGATGTTCTCGGTTCAGGAGCAAAGCCAGAACAGACCGACGTTTGTATCTTGCCCCCGTCCGCAACGCGGAAAATTAACCAGCCCACCCGCTTCGAAATATTCTGAATATAGAAATATTATCGGATAGCGGAATTGGGAGTTGCCATTCTCCGCCGACACCGATAAACAATTGTGCACACAGCAGCAGGTACGGTGCTCAAAGCCCAGGATCGGCGGAGACCAGTTCAGGTGAGTCAGGAGATTTCCCGCCCGCAGCTCGCTTGTCGAGTTGGGACCCGGCAAATCTCTCGGGCGCACGTTTCGTTCATCCGGTAAATCACCGACGCCGCAAATGGTATAACTTTAGGGGAGTCACGAATGGCCGGGCTATATTTCGAGGATTTTGAGCCCGGGAACGTTTACAGGCATGAGGTCACCCGGACGGTGACGTTGGCTGACAGCATTCAGTTCGCCTGCTTGTGCATGGAGACGGAACCGACTTACATCGATGAGGACTGGGCAAAGCGCAACGGGCGTCACGGCCGGATCGAGGTGTATCCTTATTATGCACTGGCGATCGTCATGGCGGTTCAAGTGACCGAACTCACGCAAGGAACCACGCTTGGAAATCTGGCGATGGGCGGCATTACGTTCCCCCATCCAGTGTTTCCTGGTGACTCCCTGCGGGGTCAGACCACCATACTTGGCAAGACGGTAAGCAAGAGCAAGGCTGACCGGGGCGTGGTCGAGTTCTTCCACGAGGGATTCAATCAGGAAGGGAAGCTGATCGCCAGCTGCATGCGCAAGGGCATGATGCTTCGACGGCATCCCCGGGTCTGAGGAGAGGATAAACATGCCCGGACTTTATTTCGAGGATTTCGTGGTCGGTAAGACCTATCGCCACATGACGTCGCGCTCGGTCACTGATTACGACAATATCTGGATGGCGTGCATGACGCACAACACGCAGCCGCTGCATATAAACTTCGACTTCTCCGAGAAGCAGGGGTTGCATGGCAAGCCGCTCTTCAACAGCGTGTACACGATGTTGATCCTGATCGGCCAGGCATCGCAGGAGCTTACCCGCGGGACCCTGGTGGAAACAGCTTTGGTCACGGATATCGAATTCCCAAGGTCGGTGTTCGCGGGCGACACGCTCTATACGGAGACCGAGGTTAGGAGTCTGGAGGCAAGCCCTTCGGGAGAGGGCGGCGGCGTCGTGGAATTGGCTCACAAGGGCCTTAATCAGAATGGCGAGGTCGTTGCGACGTTCACGCGCAAGGTGCGCCTGCGCGGCAGGCCCGCCGCTTCGACGGTCGACCAGTCAAATAACGGGGAGTTCCAACGTTGACGTCCGCAAGTGAACCGAATCAGTGGCCTTTTCGCTCGCTTCTGTTCGTCCCGGGGCACAAGCCTGACTGGATCAGGAAGGCCGTGGGCTACGGCCCCGAAGGGTTGATCCTGGATCTCGAAGACGCCGTACCGCCCGCCGAGAAGGTGGGCGCTAGGGCGATCACGAGGGATGGCATCGCCTTCCTGAAGACCACCGGTGTCGGCGCCTTCGTGCGCATAAACCCACTAGACGAAGGCGGCGTCGAGGACGTGCTTTCCGTGACCACGGCCGGTCTGACCTGTATCCTCCTTCCCAAGTTGAGAGATGCCGACCAGGTTCGCGAGTTGGCCGACCTGCTTTCCTATGCAGAAGGCAAGGCGGGGATGGAGCGCGGCGAAGTTTCGATCATGGCCATTCCGGAAACGGCGGAAGGGCTTTGCGACGTTCGGCAACTCGCCAGCGCCAGTCCGCGGGTCAAGTCCGTGCTGACTGCCATCATCGATCGCGTCAGCGATGACGTGGTGTTCACCGGGGACACGGTCTTGGCGGCAGGGTTCATCCCGACCAGGGAGGGCTTTGAGCAGATCTATCTGACTTCCAAGCTTTGCGTCGAATCGCGCGCTGGCGGGGCAGCCTATCCGATGGCGTCGCTGATCGGCACCGACCTCCAGGACCGCGAGGCCGCGGTTCGGATTGCTAAGCGCATGAAGGCGACCGGCTTTACCGGCTGCGTCGCCATCCACCCCAATCACGTGGCCGTCGCCAACGAGATCTTTCGCCCGACGCCGAGCGAACTGAAGTTCCAGGTCGGTGCGCTGAAGGCCATGCGAGAGGCTGAGGCCGCGGGCCTGTACGCGGTCCGCTACAGGGGAATGATGATCGATCGCGCCAACGTCGCTCTAGCGGAGAAGGTGATTGCGGACGCGCGCCGTTGTGGAATGGAAATTCCGGCTGAAGAAGACCTTTGAGCTTGTCATATGCTGACGCACTCGCCGCGTACTTGCCTGACGGAACAGGCAGGTAACGCGGTAGTGGCAGCAATCATTTAGCGAGCTGAGCTAAACGACGCCCCACGGTATCCAGGGCGGCATGGATCGGCAATTAGAGGCAGCGTCTATGCTGCATTGGAGTTTTGAATGGATTTTGAGCTAAACGAAACGCAGTTGGCCGTCGTGGACGGAATTAACAAGATCTGCGCAGATTTTCCGGATTCCTATTGGCTGGAAAAGGACAACAAGCACGAGTTCCCGCACGATTTCGCCCAGGCGGTGTGTGACGGGGGCTATTTCGGCATCATGATGCCCGAGGAATATGGCGGCGCTGGTCTCGGTTATACCGAAGCGGCCCTGATGATGCAGGCGATTGCCGAGTCGGGCGCCTGCATGGCCGGCTGCACGTCGATCCACGTCAACATCTTCATGCCCGGCGCCATTCGCAAGCATGCCTCGCCGGAGCAGAAGGAGCGCTGGATCTCGAGGTTGATGACGCTCCAGGATCGTGCTGCATTCTGCGTCACCGAGCCAGGCGCCGGGATCGACACCACGCACATCACTACCAGGGCGGAATGGAATGCCGAGCGCCAGCGGTACCTGATCTCCGGCCAGAAGGTCTGGATCTCCGTGGCGCAGCAGGCGAACAAGATCATGGTGCTCGCGCGCACCACGCCCCTGGAGAAGACCAGCCGGCCGGCAGACGGGCTCAGCCTCTTCTACACCGATCTCGACCGCGATTACGTCGATGTTCAGTTGATCGACAAGATGGGCCGTCACGCCGTCGACTCCAACGCCGTCTTCTTCGACGGCTTGCCCGTGCGGAAGGAAGACCTGATCGGCGAAGAAGGGCGCGGACTGGAATATCTGTTCAGCAGCCTCAATGCCGAACGCATCCTTGCTGCAGCTGAATGTGTGGGCATGGGGCGTGCAGCGCTGCGCCGCGCGTCGGATTACGCCAGGGAACGAGTGGTTTTCGACCGGCCGATCGGCAAGAACCAGGCCATTCAGCATCCGCTTGCGGCGAACTGGTGCCAGCTCGAAGCAGCGAACCTGATGATGCTGAAGGCTGCATGGCTCTACGACAACGGCAAGTCATGCGGGGTTGAAGCCAATGCGGCCAAATGGCTCGCTGCCGAAGCAGGGTTCGACGCCTGCCAGCAGGCCATCATGACGCACGGCGGCATGGGATATGCGAAGGAATACCATGTTGAGCGTTATCTGCGTGAGCTGCAGATTCTTCGTATCGGCCCGATCCCGCCTCCATTGATGCTCTCCTTCATCGCGGAGCGGCAGCTGGGCATGCCCAAGTCCTACTAAGGACCTGCCAGTTCAGTTGCGGCAATTTGGGCGGTGATGCTACATTGCGGAGCCGCCCAACCAGTATTTAAGGATTTTTCGTGAGACCTCCGCTTATCTTAATCGCGCCTCATGCCATGCGCCGTGAACATGTCAGTGTGGCGATGCCGATCGGGCAGCTGAGGTGAATCCGTTATCGACAATCATGCGAAAGCAGACGGCCATTGTCGGCGTTGGCGCAACGCCGTTTACCAAGCGCGGGGGATCCGCCCCCCAGACGCTTGACGAACTGGTCTGCAAGGCAATCATCGCCGCTGCTGACGACGCCGGCATCGCAGTGCCCGAAATCGATGGCTTCGCCTATTTCGCCGGTGGCTTCGACACGCCGTTCCTCGTCGAAACGCTCGGCATTCCGGAAGTACGCTATACCGCGAGCCTAACCGGCAGCGGTGGCGGATCGGCCGGAATCGTCGGACTTGCCGCGTCGGCCATCGTCTCCGGGCTGGCCGAGGTGGTGGTGTGCGTCGGCGCGGTTCAGCAGACACAGGTGCGCTACGGCGCGATGACCACGGCGTATGCCGCAACCCCCCAGTCCGCCTTCTACAAGAGCGCAGCGCTGGTCGGGCCCGGCCACATGTTCGCGCTGCTCGCGCGCCGGCATATGCACCTGTACGGAACGCGCCGCGAACATTTCGCCGAAGTCGCACTTACTGCGCGAGCGAATGCGGCCAATCATCCGAGGGCGTTGATGCGCAAGCCGCTCACGCTGGACCAGTATATGGCGGCGCCGCCGATCGCCGATCCGCATTGCCTCTACGATTTCTGCCTTGAATCCGACGGTGCCGTCGCCGTAATCGTCACGAGTGCCGAACGGGCCAAGGACCTTAGACAGCGGCCCGTGCAAGTGTTGGCGAGCACGCATGGCGGCGCCGGAGAGTGGGGCCGCTCCATCTACACGATGAACATGTCCGACGACACGTTCGCATCCTCCGGGCACGCCGCCGTGGCACGCAGACTCTATGAGATGGCAGGCGTTGGCCCGAACGACATCGATGTCGCCCAGATCTACGATCATTTCACCTCGCAGGTGATCATGCAGCTTGAAGACTATGGGTTTTGCGACAAGGGCGAAGGCGGTCCATTCGTGGCCAGCGGCGCCATCCGATTAGATGGAGGCAAGATACCTGTGAACACCGACGGCGGTCAGCTTTCCGGGGCCTATATTTGGGGGATGACGCATGTGCAGGAGGCAGTCGAACAGCTGCGCGGCACCGCGGTCAACCAGGTAAGCGGGGCCGAGGTCGCGCTGGTAACTGGCGGTCCGGCCAGCTTGCCGGTGAGCGGCCTGATCTTGGGGGTCTGACGCATGCAAGAGCCTGTCTCCAAGCGACCGCCCGACCATCTGTTCTCCCTTGTCACGGACCAGTGGACTGAGCCCTATTGGTCAGCCGCCGCTGCACATCGGCTGGTGGCTCCGCGCTGCGCGGAATGCGGCAAGTTTCGCATGCCGCCCACCCCATTCTGCCCCAATTGCCGCTCGCAGCGGATCGATTGGGTGCAGCTCTCGGGCGAGGGCACCGTGTACTCATACTCGGTCGTCGCAGTTCCCATTTTTCCGGAGATGGCAGACTCGGTCCCCTACATTACCGCTGTCGTTGAACTGGCCGATGCCGGCGGCGTTCGACTGATATCGAACATCGTCGAAGCGCCGCTTTCATCGGTCCACGTCGGTGCACCGGTGCGTGTCGTCTTCGACGATATCTCGGACGGCGTGACCATTCCGCGCTTCAGGCTTGCAGAGCCACCTGCATGAACTTGGCGCGCACGACACGAAGCTCGCTTCGACGCTGGGCGATCCCGGCCTTGTCGAGTCACTGCCGCTCGAAATCCGCATGACGAGCCCGGCGCGCAACAGCCGCTGACCGCTGTCTCGGCCCACCAACCCACATAAAGTCGAAAACTGGAGAATCCCATGACCACGTCAACCACCTCCAAGCGAGATCAGATCCATAATCTGTTCAATCCGCGGGCCGTTGCGATCGTCGGGGCCTCGCCTGATCGGACAAAGCTCAGCAGCCATCCGCTGTTCGCGCTTGAAAACCTGGGCTTCAAAGGTCCGGTCTATGCCGTGAATCCCCGCCATGAGACCATATTTGGGCGGCAATGTTTCCACGCGATCGCGGAGTTGCCGGACGAGGTCGACACCGCGCTGATCGTCCTTCCCGCGGAACTTGCCGTCCAGGCCGTGCGGGACTGTGGTGAGCGCGGCATCCAGGGCCTTGCGATTCTCGCGCAGGGGTTCGGTGAAGCTGGTGGAGAAGGACTGGAGCGCGACGCTCAGTTGACTGCGATGGCGGAGCAGTACGGCCTCGCGATCTGCGGGCCGAACACGAACGGCTTCTCGAACGTTCCGGCCGGCCTGGCCATGACCTTTGCGCCGGCCTACGCGACCAAGGGAATCGTTCAACCGGGCAAGGTGAGCATCGTCTCGCAGAGCGGCGCTATGGTGAGCACGGTCCTGTCCCAGCTTTCAGCGCGGGGGGTGGGCATCTCCAAGACAGTCACGTGCGGCAACGAACTCATCCTATCGATGGCCGACTATCTCGAATATTTGGCCGAGGACCCCGAGACCGACATCATCCTCCTATACGTCGAAACCATCCGCGATCCGGCGGCCCTGCGGGCAGCCCTGGAGACCTGCCGCGAGCGCGGCAAGCGGGTGGTCGCGCTCACGATCGGTGAATCCGCGGGGGGACAGCGTGCAGCGTTGTCGCATACCGGAGCCATCGCCGGCTCGTACCGCAACACCGTTTCCTTTCTGCGCGCCCAGGGCGCTATTGTTGCGGAAGATGGCGAGACGCTCGCCGCGCTCGTGGAATGCGCGCTGCGATACAACTGGGCTCCGGGCGACGCCGCCAAGACCTGTATCGTGTCGATTTCCGGCGGCTTCGCGGCGCAGGCGGCCGATGGCATGGCGCGCATGGGGTTGGCACTCGCGGAGCCGTCCGAGCAGGCAGCAGCCGAGCTGAGCGCTCTGCCGACCCAGAGTCACCCGGTCAATCCGTATGACATTGCAGCCCAGAACGCGCTCATTCCCACGATCATCGACATCTTCAAACGGGATGGCTACGACCAGCTCATTTTCGGCCTGGCCTTGCTGAGAGACGAGGCGCGCAAGTCCGTGATGGACATGCTCGTCGAAGCTAAGCAGGCAGGCTTTGACAAAATCTTCGTGGCGACACCGGACCTGTCGCGCGAGGACCGAGCCTACCTCAACAGCAAAGGGATTGCGGTCGCCACCGATCTGCGTCCGCTGCTCTTCGCCTTGCGCGCGTTACGCGACGACAGCGCCTGGAACGCCGCACGGTCCGCACGCGCTGCTTCGGAACAGGATGCGCCGAGCATTGCGCTGCCGTCGCAGGACGGACTGCTCGACGAGGCTCGCAGCAAGTCCTGGCTGCAGGAACTGGGCGTTCGCGTACCGGCTTCGCGCGTGCTCGCGCGGAATCTCGACTTGGAAGCGGTTGCTCCGCTGACCCGTCCCGTGGTGATGAAGGGGCTGTCCGATCGCATCGCGCACAAGACGGAGCACGGGCTGGTCGAACTTGGACTGCGTACCGACGCGGACATGCAGGCGGCGTGGGACCGGATCCAAGCGGCACTGGCAAAGGCTGATCCATCAAGCGACCGCATCCTAATCGAGGAGCAGATCGGGACGGGTCTGGAAGCGATCATCGGCGTTCAGCGCGATCCCGTGATCGGACCCGTGGTCGTGGTGGGCGCGGGCGGCATCCTGGTCGAACTGCTCGACGACGCCGTGGTCCTGATCCCGCCGTTCGGCGCCGCAGAGGTGCAGGAAGCGCTGTCACGCACTCGTTTCGGCCGTCTTCTCGAGGGGTATCGCGGCCGGAAATATGATGCCGGCGCCCTCGTTAAACTGGCCGTCAAACTTGGCGCCGTCGCCCTGGCAGAGCCGCGGCTGGACTCGCTGGACATCAATCCGCTACTGGTACAGCCCGATGGCAGCGGTCTGGTGGCCGTGGATGCCAAGATCTTCCTGAAGTCATGACCATGACCCCTTCCATGCGCATCGATGGAAAGGTGGCGATCGTCACCGGCGGCGGCGGCAGTCTCGGCACCCAATGCTCCATGGCACTCGCCGAAGCAGGTGCCGCCGTTGTCGTCGCCGGCCGGACGCTTGCCAAGTGCGAGCAGACGGCCGAGAAGTTGCGGGCGAGCGGCGCTCAAGCGCTCGCGGTAGAGGTCGATATCACCAGCGATGGGGATGTCCGACGCATGGTCGACAGGACCGTCGCGGAATTCGGCCGCGTCGACGTGCTGTTCAACAATGCAGGCGTTGCGTCGCTCAAGCCGTTTTTGGAGAGCGTCGAGGAGGAATGGACGCAAATCTTCGAGGCCAACATAAAGGGCCTCGTCCTGTGTACCAAGGCCGTTGCCCCGCTCATGCTTGCGCAACGAGCGGGCCGCATCATCAACATGGGATCCGTTGCCGGCTGGGGCGGCCTTGCGAACCGCTCGGCTTACGCATCCAGCAAGGCCGCGGTCGCAAACCTGACCCGTACGCTCGCAGTGGAATTCGGGTCGAACGATGTTACGGTCAATGCCGTTTGTCCCGGCGTGATTGAAAGCGACTTGAACCGCGACTTTCTGGCACAGCAGCCGCAATCCTATGAGGGCTTGCTGCGTCGAACCCCGCTCGGACGCTTCGGAAAGCCAGAGGAGGTCACCGGATTGGTCGTGTTCCTGGCGTCTCCCGCAGCCAGCTTCATCACGGGTCAGGTGATCTACGTGGATGGCGGATACAGCGCAGGTTAGGCTCTGCCGTGCCATGAGTTTCCAATGTCAATATGGTGGGGGCTCGTTACTCGAGAGTCTGCGACTTGCGGCAACTTCTTAGAGCGGATCACGACACGTCGGTCGGCGATGCCATGCTATCGTTGTCCCGTGCGTCTATCTACGGTTGCGACTGACGGGCCCCTTCCCCACTTTTCTACTTTGCGCCGTCACAGGAGGCTGGGCCATCGTTCTTACATTCGCAACGACGGCGTAGTGCAGAACATCAGACGCGGCCAAGCGCTTCTCATAGACTCTGCGCGTCTATGCGCCGCGCCTGGTTGCGGCTGCCGATGGCGAGCGTGACGGTCTGGGGGCGAAGGTCGGTCGTCACAATCGCCGGGGTCTTGAGCTTGACCGTCTCGAGCCCGCCATCAACTTCACGGGTCACATCGACGCTGCCACACGACACTTCGACCTTGCTGGCGAAGGTGCCCTGGCCCCAGCCGAGCAGCGCTGCGGGCATCTGGCCGTTGGTTGTTGTCATCGTCAATCGCCTGCTTGCCCAGAATCACCAAGCCTGGCTGTTCGGCTTCCGCGACCTTGGCCAGCAGCTTGGCCACGCCGAGCGGCTCGACTTTGTCCTCGGCCACGATCAAGATCGCACGGTCCGCGCCCATCGCAAGTGCGGTGCGCAGCGTCTCCCGCGCTTTCTGTTCGCCGATCGAGACGACGACGATCTCGCTCGCGGCGCCCCTTTCCTTGAGGCGAATGGCTTCCTCGACCGCGATCTCGTCGAACGGGTTCATGCTCATCTTGACGTTCGCCAGATCGACGCCCATCCCATCCGCTTTCACGCGCGGTTTCACATTTACGGTCAAGCACAGGCTAGACCGGCACGATCACCTTCATTCCGTCCGCTATTGTTCCGGGTGATCAGCGCTCAATTAACGCAATATTGGCTCAACTCACGTCAAGCATCACGAGTAATACCACGCCGACCACAAGGACCCAGACCGAATAGGCCAGTCGCAGCGGCCGTACCGCAGCTCTCAGTTCCATGAAGTGCATCCCGATGAGCCACGCCTTGGCCATCGCCATGAGCATCACGATTGATCCGGCAATGCTCGGGTTCAGGATCGCTGGATTGATCCAAGTGAGATAGGACAGCAACGTGGCAGCCACGAGTATCACCCAGATGAGGACCGGGCGACCTGAAAAGGATATCATCAGTTTCACCTGTGGATGTAGAAAATGGCAAACAGGAAGACCCAGAGAACATCGACGAGATGCCAAAACAAAGCGCAGCACTCAATGAGCTCCAGGTTCGTGCTCTGCGTCTTTCCGGAGACCAACCTGCCAAAATATTGCAGGGCTGCCAGCCCAATCAGCACATGTATCAAGTGAATGCCGGTAATAACGAAGTAAAGCATAAAAAATATGTTGGTGCTCGGAAGAAGCCCTTCCGCCCACTTTTGATAATATTCGACTGACTTAATACAGATGAAAATCAGTCCGAGTACCTTGGCGTTAGTGATCCACCGTATCGCCGCAGTGTCTTCTCCCTTGCGGGCAGCCTCTAGCCCCAGAACGACTAGCAACGAACTCGTCAATAGAACAAAGGTGTTCGTCAGGCCGAGCGCCTGGTTGAGCGTGGGATGCGAGGCATGGAATACCGCAGGCTGTTCCATGCGATAATAAGCAACCGTTCCGAACAGCAATGCGAATACGAACAGGTCGCCGAGTATCATGACCCACAGACCAGGTTCACCAGGAATTTTCCCGGAGGTCAGCTGTCGTTCATCCTTCAAGTCTGGGCTCCTCTTCCGCTAATTACATGGGGGCAGCTGTTATCAGCTTGCCTTTATCGTTCTGCATACATCGCGCCCGATCCTGGCTTTGAGCCTCAATCATGCAAAATCGAGGGGCAGTTCAGGGATCCATGATGTGACCACTAAGCGTGCCGGGCCTTTCGCCAGAACGATCATCAATCATCGTGAAGTCGGACGAAGACGGGGCTATCCGGGCTTGGATCAGGCGCGGCAGAGCGTTCGCCCGACGATTGAGAACTCGCGCCTGCGCCTTGTCTTCAGTTGCTGTCGGTACCCCGCCGGATCTGGATGAGTTCAATAGGATAGCCATCGGGATCCTTAACGAAGGCAAGTTGGGGCCCGCCGGCAAACAGCGTCTTGGGGGCGGTGATCTGTGTCCCGCCATAATCCGCAAGGCGAGTGTACATCTTGGTCACGTCAGGCACGCCGATCGCGATATGCCCAAAACCAGATCCGTGGGTGTAGTCGATGTCCGCATCCCAATTATAGGTCAGTTCAACCGCCGCGGGCCCATCGCGATATCCGGCGAATGACAGGAACAGGATCGAGAACCGGCCCTGCTCGACGTCGTAGCGATCGAGCAGCGTCATACCCAGACCGTCACGGTAAAAGCATAGCGACTGATCGACATCCCGGACGCGCAGCATCGTGTGCAGCACCCGCGGCTGATCCGTGTCGTCCCCCCAAGCCCAGAACGGGTCAATCTCGGCAACCTTTGTCATGCTCATATCCTTTCATGTTCATCCTGCGCTCCGGCTCGTGCGCGCAGGACGGGCTCGAAACCGCACATGATAATGCTCAGCATGGCCGCCATGCTAAATGTTCCATCCCCAACGCTCTCAAACCTGAGCGCCATACCGACCATCTAATGCAGAGGAAGGCGTCGATCGAGAAACGCAAAAACCCCTTCGTTGAACGCATCATTTCGATCGCCCGCAACCATATGTCCCGCATCGGGCACTTCGAAGACTTCCGTCTGAGGCACCAGCGCCCGCATTTCCGCCACGCCGGCTTCGTCTACAATATCGCTGCGGCCCCCACGTATCAGCAGCGTTGGCAACGTCACCCGTGCGGCGACCCCAATCATGTGCTCGGTGAACAAAGGCGGTTCTGAGCTTGGATTGGCGTTCAGTAATGCAGGATCCCAGTGCCAGCGCAGCCGTCCGTCGGGGCTTGCCCGCAAATTCTTGTTCAGGCCGGTCGAATCCTTGGGCCGCTCGCGGTCTGGATAGTAGGTAGCGACCGCATCAGCCGCTTCCTCCAGCGTCTCGAACCCGTCGGGATGCGCCGTCATGAAAGCATGAATATGATCCGTGCCCTTCTTTGCAGGCCGCGGCACGATATCCACCATGATCAGAGCCTTCGCGATCGGTTGCGGGCTGGACCCAATCGCATAGAAGGCGCTTGCGCCACCCATCGACGCGCCGACCAATGCCACTGGCCCCTTGATCGTCGGCAGGATGGTGCACAGGTCGCGCGAAAGCGCTGGAATGGTATAGTCTCCATCCGCCGCCCAATCGCTGTCGCCATGTCCCCGCGCGTCGTAATTGACGACCGAATAGCCCCGGTTGACCAATCCCATGAAGAGCTGCTTCCAGCTGTGCCGGGTCTGTCCGCCGCCGTGCGCCAGCACAACGGTCGGAGCATCGGGCGAGCCGGCCACATCTGCGACTAGCGTGATGCCGTCAGCCGTTCTGAACATTCGGTGCTCAATATCTGCCACGCGCCATCCACATTCGAAGCCGGCGATGCGAACTCAAGGCATCGATCCGAGTTTCAGCATTGCGAGCCCACCGCATGGTGCCCGCGAGTTTCAAGCCAGCCCGTCGATCGCTACGATAAACTTCGTGTCCGCATTCGCATGCCGGATGGGCAGCACCTTCTGGTAGATGGGCGAATCATACCACCGCTGCAAGGCGTCGCGATCCTTGAACTTCATCAGGATCATGCGTTGGGCGGGGATGGCACCCTCGAGCAATTCCGGGCTGTCCGTGACGGCCAGCGCCTCGACATCCTGGCCCTCAAGGCTCGCGAAAGAGCCGGCCTCATACTCGCCATAAGCCTCGAGATTCTGCCGGTCGATCGCGGCAATGAAATATACGGTCATCCTGGTCTCCTGGACTAATGCCTTTACTCCTCGGAGTTGTACGCGGTGGAGCCGTTTTGCCAACTCCCCGCTCCTATCGAGAATAGCGAGAAAACGCACGAAACCTTGTCAGCGGGCGCAGACACAGCGGTATAGAAGGGCCAGCGCAGGAGCACCGTGCACGCCTGGAGAAGCGGCGAGCGTGATGCTCTTCGATCAAGCGCCCACCGATCTGCCGCGCCCGATGAACAGCAGCCAGCATCGGTCCACGTCGATGCCCTGCCCCTAGCGAGCGTAACGTCTGTCGCAATTGTGCAAAGTGCTTCCACATCGCCTTTCGGAATGGCAGCTGGCCATATAGATAAGCGTGCTCACCGGCCCGCTAACGAGTCAGCGGACGAGGACAGTCGGCACAGCTTAGAAACGTCATGCGGTTGTGCCATTGAACAGTCGCCGGTTGCAGGAGAAGGATTGATCCGATGATGAGTGCATCTGCAAGGCGAGCAATCCAGCGCTTCGGTGCCACCAGCGGGTACTGGTATGTGGCCCTGCTTCTTCTTGGCTGGGTTGCCGTTGCCGGGTTCGTGCCGCCGCACCGCCCCAGCGCCGGCGCCGAAGAAATCGCAGCGGTGTACCAGGGCAACGTCACGCGCATTCAACTCGGCATGATCATCGTCATGATCGGCGCCGCGATGTGCGCGCCTTTCACCGCCATCCTTGCCCAATATATCTCGCGGATCGAGGGCGGGCCAGGGGTCCTTACCTATTCGATCGTGCTCGGCGGCATCGGCACGATCGTGCTTACATTCTACCCGGCGATCTTCTGGTTGGTTGCGGCCTATCGCCCGGACCGGTCGCCCGATGTCATCCTCATGCTCAATGACTGGGCGTGGCTGCAATTGATCGGTGGCGCGACGATTTTCTGGCCATTGCCGCTGGGTATGGCGGTGGCGGCGCTTTGCGACCGTAGTGCCAATCCGGTGTTTCCGCGTTGGTCGGGCTGGACGTCGATCTGGTTGTTCCTTATGATCCTTCCCGACCAGCTGCTCTTTTTCTTCAAGACCGGACCGTTCGCCTGGAATGGTTTATTCGGGTTCTGGCTGCCGTTGAGCGCGTTCGCGGGCTGGTTCGTGCTGGCATCGTGGCTCATGCTGGCGGCAATGAAGCGGGGCTATTTTGCCGATGCCGAACCCGAGGCGCTTGCGGCTTCTGCGTCCCCGATCTCAAACTCATACGCCACTGTGCGCTGATGAGTTATGGTGCGGCCGAAGTCTGGCATGGGAAGAGTAGTCGGACTGCTGTCGAGAATCGACCATTCAACGCTTGCCGTCGATCAGGATTTGGGCCGACTTAGAATCATAAAGCTAATGCCGCTCGGCGGCGCGTCGCTCGTAAACTTGGAGAGTCTTAATGACCGCGATCAACACGAAGAATAGTTGGCGTAGCCAAGTGGCTACCAACGCAGAATGGCAAGATCGGCTAGATCCCGACTCTCCGAACAAGTATTTTATCGTGAGCTGCGACAATCACGCCAGCGAGCCAATGGACTTTCTGACTTCGCGCCTCGACAAGCGCTATCATGATCGCGTGCCACGCGTGCAGATCGATGACGACGGCACCCAGTGGCTGATCACGGAGGGTTCCGACCCGCAGCCGGTTCGAATCGCTCCAACCCGCGAGGATCTTATTCCGACCGCGGAGGATTTCGAGACGCAGGAGGTGATCAGCCCGTACAGTAAGAAGATGGAAGACGAGGACATGATCCGCGCCAAGGCGGGGTTCAGCCTTGAGCAGCGTGTGGCCGATCAACGCACCCAAGGCGTGGATGCGGAAATCGTGTTCGGTCAGAAGGGCACGCTCGCTTTTGCAACGCCGGATCCCGAGTTTGCAGGACAGATGACGCGTGCCTGGAACAGGTGGGCGCACGACACTTTTTCCAGCGACAAATCGGTGATGCCGATGGCGATGATCGCGCCGGCCACGCTGGACGAGGCAATCTCGGAAGTGCAGTGGGCGGCCTCGAATGGATTCCATGGCTTGTGGCTACCTAATCGGCCGATCTACAATCGCCTCAATCAGCCGCGTAATACACTCGAATATTGTGACAAGTTTTTTGAGCCGCTGTGGGCCGCCATCGCCGAGACCGGGCTACCGATGGTGCTGCACGTTTCAACCGGTCAGGATCCGCGCGCGGTTCGCGGTGCCGGCGGTGCGATCACGAACTTTGTCTGCCACTCGATGGTCACGACCATGGAACCCATGGTGCAGATGATTTCGTCGGGCGTATTTGAACGTCATCCGTCGTTGCGTCTCGGCACGATCGAGAGCGGCATCGGTTGGATCGCGTGGCTGCTTCAGCAGATGGACTATAGCTATCGCGCCCATCACATGTGGGTGCGGCCCGTCATCCCGCAGGAACCGAGCTTCTACTTCAAGCGCAACTGTTTCGCCTCCTTCATCGAGGAAACCGAAGCGCTGGAAGCACTGGTCGAAGCGGGACTGGAGGACAACATCGTCTGGTCGAACGACTATCCGCATCATGAGGGCTCATTTCCGCATACCAAGGCTGCGATTGCGCGTCAGATGGGGTCGTTGTCCGAAACGGCGCGCGAAAAGGTCCTCGGGCTCAATGCGGCGAAGTTCTTCAACATCGAGCGCTGAGTTGGACTGATCGCAAGGTCCAGCACCTGCCGCAGCCGGCAGGCGCTGGCGTCGCTATCCGGTGGGAAGGTCCAGGCACCTTTCGTCTTCACCGCATCTGAGAGCCGGCGTCGCAAGGACGATGGGCAGTATTAGGTCTTTCAGGTCTCGCTGGACTGACTGTCGCAGCGATGACCGGTCTGCGGACGCGATGGTCCTAACACGTCAGCGCGCTCAAAACGCGGGCTGCAAACGCGGAAGGTGACGCGCTCGGCACTCCGCTCAGCTGGACGTGCCTACGCCAGACCGGATTTTGGCTACCGTGCAGGCTCTATGCCGCGTCGGTGCAAATCGCTCGAAGGACTTGATTAAAGCGGTCCAGCGCTCGCACAATGACTACCCGACGGCCGAGCGCATTGTCAGCTCATGAAGCTCGCAACACACTGGCCTGTACCGGCTCAGCGGCACGACCGCGAACGACAAGGATGATCGAGCAAAATGACGCAAGCGCAAGCCGAGGTTCGTTCTGAAGTGCATCAACCGGCACCGTCGGCGCCGCATGGTGAAACCTATCTCGAGCATCTCGATCGGGCCGTCGCGACGTCGCCGGACGCAGAGTTTCTGAGCTTCGCAGAGGGACCGATCACCTTTGGCGAGGTGGACCGTCGTTCGACGCGCATGGCCAATGCGTTGCGCGAGTTGGGCGTGGGTGCTGGTCATACTGTCTGTACGATGCTGGACAGCAGCGCCGACGCCGTGGTGATTTGGTTCGCTGTGAACCGCCTTGGCGCCATTTGGGTGCCGCTGAACACGGCGTATCGCGGCGAATTCCTTCGCCACCAGATGGCAGACTCTTCTGCGGCGCTGGTTGTTTGCGAGGAGCATTATCTTCCCGCGGTCGGAATGATCGCGGGCGATCTTCCCGAAGTTCGCCTGATCCTGACCCGAAATGGCCAGGGGAAGTCGAACGCCGGCGACATCCGCGTTCGCTCGCTGGACGATCATCGCGGCACCGACGATACGCCGATCGACACGCGCCCTAAACCGGGCGATACCGCATGCCTGATCTACACCTCGGGCACGACGGGTGCGTCCAAGGGTTGCATCATCAGCTACAACTATCTGTGCGCCTGCGCGCGCCAGTCGAACGACAGCGTACCGCCCCGGCCGGGCGACACGGTCTGGACGGCCTTGCCGCTATTCCACCTCAGCGGTTCGGCCTATGTCGTGCTGGCGGCATTGCTCGCCCAATCGCGCGCAAGGGTTATGAGCACATTCTCCGTCACCAATTTCTGGAACGACATTGAGGAATCGCGAGCGACGTCAGCAATCCTGATGGGCGCGATGTTCCAGTTGCTTGCGCAGGCGCCTGACAACGAAGCAATGCTTCGATGTCGCGGTCAGCTTCGTGCCATCACCGGTGTGCCGATTTCGCCGGCGGATCGCGAAATCTGGTCTGAACGGTTCGGAGTCGCGCGGATCGACAGCTATGGCTATGGGCAAACCGAGGCGACCAAGGTCTGCTACCTGCCCCACGGCGCGCCGATGCCACCCGCCGGATCGGCGGGTCCGGTTTCGAAGGACTTTGACCTGATGATCTCCGACGATTACGGGAACCAAGTGGCGACCGGTGCGCCCGGTGAAATCCTCGTCCGCCCGCGTCGGCCTAACGTCATGTTCAACGGCTATTGGAAGCGGCCCGAAGATACCGTCCGCGTATGGCAGAACCTGTGGATGCACACCGGCGACCTTGGCCGTGTGGACGAGCAGGGCTATCTATATTTCGTCGATCGCAAGAAGGATTATGTCCGCAGCCGGGGCGAGAATATCTCGAGCATGGAGGTCGAACGGGCGTTCCTGCGTCATCCAGCAGTAAGCGAAGTCGCATTCCATTCGGTCTCGGTGACCGAGGGCGGCGAAGAGGAGCTGAAGGTTACGGTCGTGCTTCGTTCTGGGCAAGCGTGCACGGAGGAAGAGCTGTGCCGCTGGTCGATGGATCAGTTGCCGCACTTCGCAGTGCCTCGCTATGTCGAATTCCGCGAAGGATTTCCCAAGACGCCGACCGGGCGCGTCCAGAAGCATATCCTACGCGAGGAAGGGCATACTTCGGCGACTTGGGATGCCCATGCGTTCGGCTTGGTGGCACGGCGGCGGCAACCGTGATGTCCGATATCGCTGTCGCCGCCACGTTCGAACTGAAGCCTGGACGCTACCCCCAATATTCACCGGCGACGTTGTACAGCGAAGTGGTCAAGCAAGCACTTCGGCAGTGGCAGCTCCATCCGAAGGATGTAGACGGCTTGCTAACGGCGCCCTCTGGCATCGCCGGAGGTAATATCGACGTCGTCTCTCACGAGCGGTTGATCGGGGAGTTTGGCATCCAGGCGAACATCGCCGAGACCTTGAGCGCGGGTGGAGCGAGCTTCGGCATTATGGTGATGCGGGCCGCTGCCGCTATCCGGGATGGCATGGCGAGCGCAGTCCTTTGCGTGGGCACCGGCCAGTTCGTCAAACAGGGCGCAGGTGCGGGAGAGCTAATGGCGCGGATCCTGAGCGAGCAGGATTTCGAGATGCCATACGGACCGGCCGTCCCTTCACTTTACGGGTTGATTGCCTCGCAGTTCATGCACGAGCGGGGGGCGACGTCAGAACATCTGGCGCGGGTCGCCGTTTCGGCGCGGAAATGGGCGTTGCGCAATCCAATGGCATTAATGCACGAGCGCGGTGAGATCACTGTCGAGGATGTGTTGAATTCGCGCGTTATCGCCAACCCATTTCGCTATCTCGATTGTTCCATCCCGACCGACGGGGGCGGCGCACTCCTGGTGACGCGTGCCGACGTCGCGCGGCGCCTGTCACCGCAGCCAGCCTATGTCCTCGGCTATGGCGAGGCGCATAGTCCGGGGTCGCTGAGCGAAGCCGGGCCGCGGTTGATCGACACCCGGGCGGCACAGACCGCAGCGGAAGCATTTCGCCGGGCCGGGTTGAGCCACGCCGACATCGACCTGGTGCAACTGTATGACGCCTTTTCCGTCACTCCGCTCATCCTGCTGGAAAATGTGGGATTCTGCGCGCCGGGTGAAGCCGGTGCGTTCGTCGAAAGCGGGGCGACCGATCCCGGCGGACGGCTGCCGATGAACACCAGCGGCGGCCTTCTATCCTTTGGCCACACCGGCGAAGCATCCGGCATGTCGGTTCTCTTGGAGGGGATCCGGCAGGTGATGGGCGAAGCAGGACCCAACCAGGTGGAAAAGGCGGACACATCGCTGGTCCACGTCTATGGAGGAATGATGGCCGATCATGCCACCCTGATCTTCGGACGCGAGCCATGAACGGCGCACCCATTCCACCGGTGACGCCGATCAATGCACTTTACTGGGAAGGTACGGCGACCAACGAACTGCGGCTGTGTGTCTGCACGAATTGTGGCACGCGCTTCCGCTTCGTTCGTGAACTGTGTCCGCGGTGCTGGTCGAGCAATCCGGCGTGGGAGGTATCAGCAGGTAGCGGCAAGGTGGTGGCGCGCGTCGTCGTCGAGGCGGCGCCCTATGAAGCGATGGCGGCACGTACACCCTATGTCCTGGCGCTTGTCGAACTGGACGAGGGTGTGACGATGATGAGCAATGTCGTGGATTGCGATCCGCATTCCGTTGAGATCGGACAGCGCGTTGAGCTGCTGTTCGAGCAGCGCGGCGATTTCGCCATCCCACAGTTCCGCCTGTCCGCTGAAGTGGAAACACGCGATATTGCGCACACGGAATGAATAATTGCGCAGGCAGGGAAGGAAGCGGGCGCTGAATCCTGGCCAGCCAATCGTCGATCAAAGCCAGAACCGCAGTGAGGCACAATGGATTGATCTGGTGCCCGACATCACCACCTTCCCTGCAGATTGAAGCATCGAGTAGGAAACAAAGAGCTTGGAACAGATTGATCGCAAGCCGCTGGACACCGATCAGGGCAAATGGACCGAGGAATCTGCGGTTCTGTCGCGGCTGCTGGCAGAGCGCTACAGCTGCCGCAGCTACCGGCCCGAGCCCGTATCGCGGCCCGAAATCGAACGCATGCTCGAGATCGCTCAGATGTCGGCGTCGTGGTGCAACTCGCAGCCTTGGCAGGTGATCGTCACCGAAGGCGCAGGGACCGAGCGCCTGCGCCAGTTGTTGTTCGATCAAGCAGCCGCTGACGCTGCTGCGAGCGGCGGACCTGTGTTCGCCCCGGACTTTCCCTTCCCTACCGCCTATCGCGGGGTGTACAAGGAACGCCAGCGCGAAGTAGGCTGGCAACTCTATGAAAGCGTGGGCATCGCCTTTGGCGACCGCGTCGCATCCGGCAGGCAGGTGCTGGAGAATTTCCGGCTGTTCGGCGCACCCAATGCGCTGATCGTTACCTCCCCGCGGGACCTCGGCACCTACGGCGCCATCGATTGCGGCCTGTATGTCGGCAGCCTACTACTCGCCGCACAGAGCCTCGGCCTCGGCATGATCCCGCAGGCCGCGCTCGCCATTTACGGCCCGCTGATCCACGAACATTTTAACGTGCCCGACGATCGCATGGTCGTGCTCGGCGCATCGTTCGGTTATCCCGATGAAGCCCATCCGGCGAACAGTTTCCGCTCGCGCCGCGCCAGCATCGCCGATGCAGTGGAGTGGGTGAGCCAGTAAGGCCTGGCGTTCAATTTGAAGATTGAATGGCGAGGTTGACTGCGCTTGCGGTCACGGATGAGCCGGAACAGCGGCGCTTGCCGGGTATTTGCCCGGGGACGGGGAATTAAGTGACCTACGAAACGATTGTTTTCGTCGAAGAAGGGGGCATCGCCCATCTTCAGCTGGCGCGGCCGGACGCGTTGAATGCGCTCAACCGCCCGCTACTGGGCGAAGTCATCGATGCGCTCGACAGAGTACGCGATGGCGGCAATGTCCGTGTCCTGCTGCTCACCGGCAAGGGGCGCGGCTTTTCCAGCGGCGCCGATCTCAGCAGCGGCGGCATTCCTCAGGAGCCCGGCCTGCTCGATGCGGGCCAAGTGTTAGAGGACTATTACAATCCGCTGATCGAGCGGATGTTCGCCCTTCCAGTACCGATCGTCGCCGGCGTACACGGCGCGGTTGCCGGCGCCGCCTGCATGCTGGCGCTTGCCGCCGACATCACTGTGGCAGCACAGTCCGCCTTCTTCCTTCAGGCTTTTGCGAAGGTGGGCCTGGTGCCGGATGCTGGCAGCTTGTGGCTGTTGCCGCGATTGATCGGCCGCGCCCGGGCGCAGGCCATGATGATGCTCGCCGAGCGCATCCCGGCCGCAACCGCGCTTGACTGGGGCATGATCTACGAGGTTGTGGACGAAGATGCGCTTTACAGCCGGGTCAATTCAATCGCGCACAAGCTTGCGCGCGGCCCCACCCGCGCCTATGCGATGATCCGGCAGGGCGTTCGCCTAGCGTCCGAACAGACGCTGAGCGACGCGCTGGCACTGGAGCGCCGGCTGCAGAAGGAGGCGGGCGAGACGTGCGACTTTCAGGAAGGGGTCGCAGCCTTCCGCGAGAAGCGGCCGCCGAATTTCACGGGTGCATGACCCGACGAGGTCGTTGGACGGAGACGAATGAATGATTACGGTGCAGGGCCCGTTGGCCGGTATCAGGGTGCTCGAATTTGCCGGGCTGGGGCCGGGGCCCTTCGCAGGCACCCTCCTGTCCGATTTCGGGGCGGATGTCGTGCGTATCTACCGCAAGGGCGCCGTCGATCCTGACAAGTTTCGCTTCGATGGTCGCGGCCGACGTGCCATCGCGCTCGACCTCAAGGACCCGGCCGATATCGACAAGGTTCTAGCCTTGGCCGAAAAGGCCGAACTAGTGTTGGAAGGCAATCGGCCGGGCGTCATGGAGCGGCTGGGACTGGGGCCCGACGCAATGCTGGCGCGCAATCCGGCGCTCGTCTATGGCCGGATGACCGGCTGGGGCCAGTACGGCCCGCAATCGGCGGCGGCCGGCCACGACATTAATTACCTCGCTATCAGTGGCGCGCTTCACGCCATCGGCACGCCGGACAAGCCAATCGCACCGCTGAACCTCGTGGGCGATTACGGCGGCGCGATGTTCCTCGTCGCAGGCATGTTGGCGGCGCTGCTGCATGCGCGCACGACCGGCCAGGGGCAGGTGGTGGATGTCGCGATGACCGACTGCGCCGCCTATCTCATGTCGCCCTTCTACGGGCGGCGAGCCTCGGGCGACTGGAAGGATCAGCGGGCATCGAACCTGCTCGACGGCGGCGCGCCATTCTATGACACATACCGCTGTTCCGACGACCGCTGGATTGCGATTGGTTCGCTCGAACCGCAGTTCTATCGACTGCTGCTCGACTTGACCGGGATGGCCGACACGCTGACCGGACCGCAAATGGAGAAGGCCAACTGGCCTGAATACAAGGCGCAGTTTGCGGCCGTATTCGCGACTAAGACGCGTGACGAGTGGTGCGCCCTCATGGACGGAACCGACGCCTGCTTTGCACCCGTGCTGACGCTCGATGAAGCGCCGCAGCATTCGCACAACGTTGCGCGTAGCACCTTCATAGATCTCGACGGTGTTACCCTGCCCGCCCCCGCGCCGCGGTTCTCGGCAACGCCGGCGGCCGTCCAATGGCCGCCTCGTCCGATCAATCGCGATCCCGACGCGGCGCTGTCATGCTGGGCTGACGATTTCGCTATTTCCTGATTGGAAGGCAGCGCGCCGGGGGGACCCGCCGGCGCGCTAGAGCATAATCCGACCTAACTGAATCTGGACGATTCCTTTTCGTTGGAAAATCTGATTCAAGATGTCAGCTGGACAAGGAGGCCAGCCTGGCATGACGAAGTCCATCTCAGAGGATTTACGTTCGCGGGTGATTGCGGCGGTTGATGGGGGCCTGTCACGGCGCGCGGCAGCTGAGCGTTTTGGAGTTGCGGCGGCGAGCGCGATCCGTTGGGTTCGCGAATGGCGGGAGACTGGATCGACGCGGGCGAAGCCGCAGGGCGGCGACATGCGGTCGCGGCGGATTGAAGCCCATCGCGACATTATTCTCGGTGCGATCGAGGAGCAGGTGGACATCACGCTCGTTGAACTGGCCGAGATGCTTCGATCGCAGCATGGAGCCGTATTTGCAACGAGCACGATCTGGCGTTTCCTTGATCGTCACTCAATGACCGTGAAAAAAAACAGCGCACGCCAGCGAGCAGGAGCGGCCCGACGTTCTCACGCGGCGACGCGCATGGTTCAAGGCCCAACCTGATCTCGATCCCGAACGGTTGGTGTTCATCGATGAGACCGGCGCATCGACGAAAATGGCGCGTCTGCGGGGACGGGCCCAGCGCGGCATGCGCTGTCGCTCCCCAATCCCGCACGGCCATTGGAAAACCACCACCTTCACCGGCGCGCTGCGTCTAACGGGCATGACCGCACCCATGGTCCTGGACGGTCCCATGACTGGCGAATGGTTCGCTGCCTATGCAGCGCAGGTTCTGGCGCCAACGCTGCGTCCCGGCGATATCGTCATCCTCGACAATCTGCCAGCTCATAAAACCATGGCGGCCCGTGAAGCCATCGAAGCAGTCGGGGCGCGAATGCTGTTCCTTCCGCCATACAGTCCCGACTTCAATCCAATCGAAAACGCCTTCTCGAAGCTCAAGGCCATCCTGCGGAAAGCCGCCGCCCGAACCGTCCCCGAGCTATGGGATGTAATTCGCGAGGCTCTGCCCCGCTTCACTCCCGAAGAATGCGCAAATTACTTTACTGCCACCGGGTATGAACCAGAGTGAACGGATTCTGCTCTAGATGGTTACACCCCGCGCCAGACCGGCGCGCGCTTCTCGGCGAAGGCGCGCGCGCCTTCCTTGGCGTCTTCCGACGCGAAAACCGCGGCGGTGATCGCATTCTGCCGGTCAAACAGTTCGTCGGCGGGCCATTCCAGGCTCTCGTTCAACACTTGCCGACCGACAGCAACAGCCAACGGACCATTCGCCGCGATCTTGCGCGCCAGCTCCAGCGCGCCGTCAAGTGCACCGCCCTTGGGCGTCACCACATTGATCAGGCCATGCGTTGCCAGCAGCGAGGCAGGATGAAGGTCACCGACCAGCACCAGCTGGGTTGCGATCTTGATCGGCAGTTGCCGTGGCAGGCGCACAAGACCGCCGGCATTGGCGACCAAGCCGCGCTTGGCTTCCGTGAGGCCGAACTGCGCCTCTTCGGAAGCCACGACCATGTCGCACGCTAGCGCGATTTCGAACCCGCCAGCCAGCGCATAGCCTTCCACAGCGGCGATCAGCGGCTTCGTTCGCTTGGCCTGGGTGACCCCGGCAAAACCGCTGTCAGGCAGGCGGACGGTTTCGCCGCGCAGGAATGCCTTCAGGTCCATTCCCGCGCAGAAGTTGCCACCCGCGCCGGTGATGATGCCTACACGGATCGCGCTGTCGCTCTCGATCTGCTTGATCGCTGCATCGATCGCTATCGCTGCCTCGCGATCGATCGAGTTGCGCGCCTCGGGCCGATCGATGGTGATAGTAGCGACGCCATTGATGATTTCGAAGTTAACTGGCACGGTTGATTTTCCCTGACTTTGAGCAGCTGCAATCATAGCGATCGAGCAATGAGGAGCTTCATGACTTCGTTCGCGCCACCATATATACGGAATGCGCGAGCATCCTTATACATTTCCGCGATAGGGTAATCGAGAATATATCCATAGCCACCAAAAAACTGCAGGCACTCGTCGATGATCTTGCCCTGCGCTTCGGTAATCCAGTATTTGGCCATCGAGGCAGTCGCAGCGTCCAGCTTGCCCGCCAGCAACTGCTCAGTGCAATGATAGAGGAACGTCTTGGCGATGGTCGCTTGCGTCTTGCATTCCGCGAGCTTGAACTGAGTGTTCTGGAAATCGAACAATGTCTTACCAAAGGCATTGCGGTCCTTGACGTAATCGATGGTTGCTTGCAGGGCCGCCTCGATCATGCCGATCGCCTGCCAGCCGATGACGAGGCGTTCCTGTGGCAGCTTTGCCATCAGCATGGAAAAACCCTGCCCTTCGCCGCCGAGCAGGCAGTCGGCCGGCACTCGCATATCGGAAAAGTAGAGTTCGGCGGTATCGCGGCCTTCCTGCCCTAGCTTGTGCAGCAGCCGTCCGCGCTCGAACCCCGCGACCTTGTCAGTATCGACCACGAACAGCGAAATGCCTTTGGAACCAGCATTGGCGTCGGTCTTCGCCGCGACGATGATGACGTTGGCGTGGTAGCCGTTGGAGATGAACGTCTTCTGGCCGTTGATGACGTAGGAGTCGCCGTCCTTGCACGCGGTGGTGCGCATCGATTGGAGGTCCGATCCAGCACCCGGCTCGCTCATCGCGATGGCAAGGATATTCTCACCGGTCACGAGGCCGGGAAGCCAACGCGCTTTTTGCGCCTCGTTCGCATAATCGACGAGGTAGGGTACGACGGCGGCGTTATGCAGCGGCACCGCAAAATTGAGCGCGTTGCGTAGCCCGAGCCGCTCCATCAGGATCGCCTCGTAGCGAAAATCCGCGCCGGCACCGCCATAGGCCTCCGGGATCATCATGCCGAGCAGGCCCGCCTGCCCCGCCGCCTCCCATGTCGCGCGATCGACATACCCCTGCTCGCGCCAGCGCGCCAACGCCTCGGTGTCTGCATGCACCGACAGGAACTGGTCAACCGCATCCTGCAGCATCCGCAATTCGTCGCTGTCCATGAACGCTGGTGTGGGCAGATCTATGGCGGCCACGTAAGTCCCCTATGTGCAGGCGCTGTTTCGAGATGAGATGAGCGTGTTAGACAGGCCAAGGATAGCCACAGCAAGGGCCCAAGCACGCCCACACAATTGTGCATTCCCTAACAGGCAACTCGCCGCAAAGAGCGCCCGCCCGCCACGCCATGGCATCGTGAATGCTGTTCCGCCGGCGGAGACGGGTCAGAACACGTCCTTGCGCTGACGTATTTGCGCAAATGCCTCGACGTCCGAAACGCTCTGCACCAGTAGCGGCGCGCGCAGGAACGGGTTCGTCGCCTTTTCCTCGCCAATCGTGGTGGGCACCGTTGGCCGATCGTTTGCCCTGGCGAGTTCTACCGCCGCGACACGTTGGGCGACACTTTCGGACGTGTCGACCGACACGGCGAACCGCGCATTGGCCAATGTATATTCGTGCGCCGAATATACGAGCGTGGCATCAGGCAATCTGACAAGGCGCGACAGGCTGGCCCACATCTGATCCGGGGTACCTTCGAACAAGCGGCCGCAGCCCATGGGGAACAGCGTGTCCCCCACGAACACCGTGGCCTCGGACGGCGCATGGAAGCACACATGTCCCAGCGTATGCCCGCCCGTGTCAATCACGTCGAACCGAGTATCGCCCAACCAGACGCTGTCGCCGTGCGTGACGACCTGATCGATCTCGCTCAGCTGGCGCACTTCTTCGGGTGCGACGACCACCGAACCGAACCGCGCCTTGATCTTCGCATTTCCCCCGGCGTGGTCCGGATGCCAATGCGTGTTCAGGATCATGTCGATGCGCCAGCCGAGCGCATCAGCCTCAGCCAGGATCGCGCCTGCATCGGGTGTATCAATCGACGCGACCTTTCCGCTCGCCTCGTCACGGACAAGAAAGGCGTAGTTGTCACTGAGGCACGGGAACTGATGAATTTGCAGTGCCATCTTCGATTCCTATTCTGTAATATCGGCGGGCCCTGCTCGCGTTCAGATGCCCAACACTGTCTTTGCGATGATGGTCCGCATCACCTCGCTGGACCCGGCCATGATCGACCAGGCACGATTGTTGAGATAGGCTGGCATTGGCATTTGTGTATCGCGCGCCAATGGTCGCTCGTCACGCTCGAGTTCCAGTGCCTGAGAGCCATAGGCTTCCAGAGCGAGCACGTCGATCGCCTGGGTGATGTTCGCCATTAGTAGTCCAACGATCGCAGTTTGTGGTCCTGGCGCACTGCCGGCCGCAATCTGAGAAAGGAGCCGTAACTCCAGCATTTCCATCGCCAATGTCTCGGCCTCCAGCATAGCCAGGCGATGACAGAAATCCGGATCCTGTGACAGGCTAAACCCTCGCCGTCCGCGTAGCGTCGCAATTGCCTCGCGCAGGTCCTTCAGCTTCGCCAGCAGGCCCGGCGCTTGCGCTGAGCCGCCGCGTTCATGTTCCAACAGGAACTTGGCGATCGTCCAGCCGTGATTCTCTTCTCCCACGAGATTGGCGACAGGGACGCGTACATTGTCGAAAAAGACCTGATTGAGCTCGTGATCGCCCGAAATCAGCCGGATCGGTTCGACCGACACACCCGGCGTCTGCATATCGATCAGAAGAAAGCTGATGCCTGCCTGTGGCTTGACGTCGGGGTTGGTCCGAACCAGGCAGAAAATCCAGTCGGCGAAATGCCCGAAGGTGGTCCAGATCTTGGTCCCGTCGACCACATACTCGTCACCGTCGCGAACCGCGCGGGTTTTCAGCGAAGCAAGGTCAGACCCCGCCTCCGGCTCGGAATAGCCCTGGCACCACAGCGTCTCGCCAGACAGGATGCGCGGCAGAAAGTGCATTTTCTGGGCTTCGGTCCCGAACTTGGCGAGCACCGGGGCCAACATGCGCAAGCCTTGCGCGGCAAGCGCCGGCGTCCGCGCCATGGCGCATTCGCGTTCGAATATGTAGCGCTGGGTCGCGCTCCAACCCGGTCCGCCGATCTCTTTCGGCCAGTTGTAAGGCAACCAGCCCCGTGCGTTAAGGATCGCTTGCCATTCCAACCAATCGTCCTTGCCAGGAAAGGCGCCAGGCGTGTGACGCGCACGCGCGCGCAAGCCTTCGGGCAGCTTCTCCGCCAAGAATGCCCTGACCTCGTTACGAAACATGCGGTCATCATCATCCAGGCTGAACTCGACCGGTTCGCCAATTAAGGTTGCGAAAAGTTCCGCGTAAGCCGTATGCGCGCGCTCGTCGCCGAACAGCCCGCCGACCACCAGCAGCCGTTTCATCGCCCGACCGACCCACAATTCCTCGGTTATGCCGATCGCGCCATGGAACTGGACCACCTCCTCCGCCACCCGCCGCGCAATCCGCGATACTAAGGCTTTCGCGCCGAATGCTGCGGCGCACTTTGCCATGTGCGGCTGCGCGGGATCGTCCGCAAGCAATGCGGCGCGCAGGGTAAGGCTCTTGGCCAGCTCGAATTCGGCGGCGCAATCCGCCATCCGGTGCTGAATCACCTGGAAGGTCGCCAGCGGGACCCCGAACTGCTTGCGCACTTTGAGATAGTCGATGGTCTGGCGAATGGCCTCGTCCATGATGCCTACCGCTTCGGCACACAAGGCGAGATAAGCCTGGGCGAGCGCCGTCTCGATCGCCGCCCGGCCGCCGCCTACCCATTCAGCGGGGCAATCCTCAAGGATCAGCTCACTTGCCGCCGAGCCGTCCGCCAGGCGCAGCGTGCGGCTGAAGAGCCCCTGTGCGGCCGGCTCGGCCAGATACAGCTCCGGCTCGCCTTCTGCCTGCGCCAGTACCAGCCAAGCCGCCACATCCTGCCCCAGCGCCGCCACCTTGCGCCCGGTCAGCGCACCGGCCTGCACTCGCGTCCTGATAGCCTCCAGGGGGTGGTCCAACCCGGCTTCGGTAAATGCAATGCCGATGACTTTCTCACCGGTCATCAGCGAAGGCAGCCAATGCGCCTTCTGGTCGTCCGACCCCAATGACCCCAGCAGATTGACCGCGATTACCGTCGGCAACCAGGGATCAAGCAAGAGCCCAGGCCCCAAGGCCTGCATCGCCGCCATGAGGTCGACCATCCCGGCGCCAAGACCATCCTGATCTTCTGGAACGGTCAGCATCACTAGCCCCAGGCCTGCCAGCTCCCGCCATATCGCGGGATCATAACCGCCGGGCATCCTGGAATAGCCCTCACGCGCAGACGCATCATAGCGGTCAGCGGCAAAGCGCGACAGGGTCGCGGCCAGTCCAACCTGCTCGTCGTTCAATTCGAAATTCATGGCTGTCGCCTTGTCGAGTCTAGAAGAGGACACGTGGATTCAGGCGGTTGTCAGGATCCAGCGCATTCTTGATCACGCGCATCAGTGCGATTTCGGCCCCGTTGCGGCTGACGTGCAGCCAGGCATTCTTTTCCGTGCCGATGCCATGTTCAGCGGACATCGACCCCTCATAGGGAATGAGGCCGCGATAGACGATCGCATCGATCGCATGCGCCTGCGCCGCCGTATCAGCCCCGACCGATATGCCCAGGTGAATGTTGTTGTCGCCAACATGGCCCTGCACGATCAGCTTGGCGCCGGGAAATTGCTCGTCCAGCTTGGCGCGCACGTCACCGACATATCTGTCGATATCGGATACGCCCAGGCTGACGTCGAACATCACCAGCGGCGCGATCGCGTGAACCGCGACTTCGACGCTTTCCCGCACTCTCCACAGGGCCGCGCGCTGCGCGTCCGATTGGGCAACCACGGCGTCAGTCGCTACGCCGCTCTCCAACAGCTCGACCAGCACCGCTTCGAACTGATCGCGGTCGCTTGCCGCGTGATATCCCATCGATTCGACCAGTACATAGACATGCGCGCCCAGCGGCAGCGGCCTTGGCTGCACCTCAGGTTCGGTCACGATCCGGTACAGATCGGGATACATGATCTCGAACGCGCTCAAGCTCGGCAGACGCTGCAACCTGGTGAACAGGGCAAGCATGGCGTCGTTGTCAGGTACCGCCACCAGCGCGACGTCGTGCGACGTGGGCTTGGCCACACTCCGGAATATCGCGCGCGTCACGATGCCCAGCGTGCCCTCCGCACCCACGAAAAGATGCTTGAGGTCATAGCCGGTGTTGTTCTTTACCAGCCGGTTCATCGATGAGACGATCGTCCCATCGGCAAGCACCGCCTCTAGGCCCAGCACGCGATCGCGAGTCATGCCCCAGCGCAGCGTACGGTTGCCGCCCGCATTGGTCGAGATGGTGCCGCCGACCGTCGCCGTGCCGCGCGCGCCGAGGTCCACGGGGTAGTAAAGCCCCGCCTCCTCCGCCGCCTGCTGCAGCGCCCCCAGGGTGACGCCAGCCTGCGCGACGATGATCTGGCCGACCGGATCGATGCTCTCGATCTGGTTCATCCGCTCCAATGACAGGATGATCTCGCCAGCCACGCTGTGGGCTCCGCCAGAAACGCCAGTGCGTCCGCCATGAGTCACGACCGTTGCGCCATGTTCGGCAGCGATCCTTAGGACGCCCGCGACCTCCTGCGTCGTGCGAGGGCGCACGATCACGTCCGCCTCGATCGGCACCTGACGGAAGGGGTCGGACGAACGCATGCGCACGTCATCGCCGGTCAAGACGCCCCCGGTGCCCAGCAGCGCCTCAATCGCAGGAAGAAAGGCGCTTGCCATATCAGCCGCGAGTTTGCGGGAACTTCCGGCCCGGAAAGAGTGCCGCGGCAATGGAATTGCGCAGTACCGCAGGCGCACCGCCGGCAACCACGTTGGTGACCGCGTCGCGGACAATACGCTGCGTACGGGTAACCGACGTCACGCCCTTGCCGCCCATCAACTCGGCACATTTCATCGCAACTTCGGGGATTCTCGTGCCGCCAAACAGCTTTGCGATCGAAACGTCCTGCAGTTCGGGATATTTCCCGTCGATGGCATTCGCTGCCGCTTTGTATGACAGCAGGCGATGCGCCTCGATCGTGACTGCAACATCGGCCAACGTATGGTAGACGTGTTGAAACTCGATCACCGGGCGGCCGAACTGCTCGCGCTGCTGCACATGCTCGCTCGCCTCATCATAAGCGCACAGCATGCCGCCCAGGCTGACTGCACAGTTATGCAGTCTTTCCATGTTGAACGCGGTCATCAGACGCGCGAAATGCCCAGGGCCGATGATGAGGTTCTCAAGCGGAATGCGGCAATCCTTCAGTTCGATATCGCCGTGCGGGATCGAGCGGGTGCCCAGGAATACCGGACCGCGCGACATCGTAAAGCCGGGCGAGTCGGCGGGGATCAGCACAGCGCCGATCCCGCGCGGTCCCGGAATCCCGTCAAACCGTACGAACGTCGCATACAGCTCGTTGTAAATCGCACCGGTAACGTAGCTTTTCGAACCGTTTACGACCCAGCTGTCGCCGTCGCGGACAGCCGTGGTTTCCAGATAGGTGAGGTCCGATCCATGCGCAGGCTCGGTCAGCGCGATGGCGCAGCCCAGCTTGCCCGTCAGGACGTCGCGCAGATATTGATCCTTGAGCGCTTGGCTCTCGGACAGCATGATCATCGATGGGCCGGGGCCGGTGGTGCAGAACATGGGCTCGCCCACTATCCAACTGCCCGACGCCCGGATTGCCTCGGACACGGCCAGCAGATACGACATGCAATCGCCGCCCTGGCCGCCCCATTCCTTTGGCGCGGTGAGGCCGAAAAAACCCAACTCGCCGAATCGGTCTGATACCGCCCGATAATCGACGGCGTCCTCCTCGTCCCATTTGAACGCGGCCTCGCGAAATTCCAGGCCGGCGGCATAAGCACGCTTCTTCAGGTCTTCCTGCTCAGGGGTCAGCCTCAGATCCACGATTACTCCCCTACGTCGCAGGCATACATCTTGTACTGAATCGCCCGACCCTCGGCGACCCGGCCTTCGGCGATAGCGACGGTTTCATTGAGCCAGGCATAGCGCGGATCGCCGCACTCGAAGCGTGGCTGCGTAACGAAGTGGCAGTCACCGAACTCGGTACCGGCACCTGCCTTAAAGGCGGCACCCACCTTCTCGTTCATCATCACGCGACCGAAATACTGGACATAGATTATCACGCCGTCATCGGTTTCCCAAACCACGCGTGCATCGACATGACCCATACCGGAGGGGTCGACCAACAGATTGTCGCCGCCTCCGGCTTGGACCTTGCCCTTGATCCGCTCGCCCTCGACCACCCCGTCGCGAACGACATAAAGCTGGCGGTTTCCAATCGCCATACGGCCGGTCGTGGTCACGTTGTCGACATAGGCAGTCATCGTGCACAGGGGGGTCAGTTTCACGCAGTCGTCCTCAGTCAATTATGGGCAGCGCCAAATCAGGCGTTCCGAGCACCGTTCATGTATCGGTAATATTCATGGTAGAACTGGCGATTGCGGACCTCCTGCTCGCCATAATTGGCGCCGCGAAAGCCGCGGGATTCGATGCCCTTCTGGAACTGCGGCACAAAGGCGACGTCCTCCATGACGACGGGGCCCAGCGCTTCGCTGCCCATCCCTTCCAGATACATCGGCTGCAGCACCTTCTTGCCTTCGCGGTCGGCATCCGGGTGGATCGGCATGTAGCTGGGGATCACGCATTCGCCCCTCATCGCGTAGATCTGGAGCGAATAATGGGTCTTGCGGGGATCCTCCTCATCCGGCCACCAGCGCTGGAAGAGCACGCCTTCGGGATGGGCGTTGAAGGTGGCGAGTGGGAACATCGACATGTTCCAGTCGTCCACCAACTGGTCGTCGGAGAAGCCGGAAAAGTCAAATCCGAGCTTGGCCTGATTCTCGCGCTTGCCCTTGATGACGGCAGCCTTCACGTCCTGCCATTTGGTGGGATAATCGTCTTCGGGAACGCCTGCCGCCTTGAGGAACAGCTTCATCTCCTCGTTGATGCCCTCGACCTTGCCGTCGACGCTGCGCAAATAGGATTGCGCGGGCTCCATGAACGGGAAGATCGTCCGGCCATGACCATTTTCGTACATGTCATGCTGGGTATAGTAATCGTCCATCACCGGGGTCAGTGTCGCCGAATGCACCGACGACACATGGTAGCCCTCGATAAAGGCTTCGATCGAGGCCTTCCAATTCGTGGTCCAGGTCTGACGCACGTCATAGACGCGGACGAAATTGCGGAAGTCGTATGCGCCAACCGACGCGCGGAACCGCTCACCCAGGTAGTCGTCAAGCGGCCCGACATTCGGATCGAGGCTAAAAAAGATCCACCCCTTCCACTGGTCGACGCGGACGGGCTCAAGGTCGAGATTGCGGCAGAGCACTTCCTCGCGGAAGGTCTCACGACCGGGTAGGTGCGCTAGCTTGCCGTCGTTCGTGAACGACCAAGCATGATACGGGCAGGTGAAGCTGCGCGCCTTGCCGAAGTCGTCCTTGACGATCCGCGTGCCGCGATGCTGGCACACATTGTAGAATGCGCGGATATCATCGCCCTCGCCGCGGATGATCAGGATCGACTCCCGACCGTAATCCACCTTCATGTAGCAATGTTCTTCGGGGATGTCGTTAATGTGGCCACATACGATCCACGCCTTCGACAGCAGCTTGTCCCATTCCTTGGCGAGAACGTCGGAGGAGTAATATTTTTCGTTATCGCTCAAGCGATCCGTGCCGAAATCGATGTAGGGCTGCTTCTCCTGGCCACCGGCAACACCAGGTGCCTGTTCGTAATTGGGCGTCCAGGGGTCAATCGGCATCACACCGGCCTGCCCCATGCGTCCCGTAAACCTGCTCATGACGTCATCTCCTATAAGTCCGCGTGGCGACGAACTCGTTGATCGTTCCTGTTAAGGGCGCCGGCTTGCCGGCCTTGTTCCTTTGCGCATGCCAGGTTCGCTGATCGCGCAAGTTCCGACAGGCTGCTTACGGTCGCCGCCGCCGCGTGCTGCAAGACGGCTGGGTTTGGTAGAAACGGACAGCGGCACTGCGTTTCAACCCCCGATCTTGGCAATCAAGCGGTCGTACTCGGCCTCCATCGCCACGACGCTACGCTCCTTGACCGGACCGTAGCCCCGTACGAGAAGCGGCAGTTTGGCGATCGCGACAGCAGTCGCGTAATCCGCAATGCCCAATCGGTCGAGCAACGCCTCGGTCCGATGGATGTAGTCACGGATTAGTTGCCGCTCCAGCCGACGATCAGCGAACATCCCGAACGGGTCGAACGGGGTTCCACGTAGGAATTTGAACTTGGCCAGCACAGGCAGGACCTTGCCCAGCCAAGGGCCGAACTTCATCTTGATCGGCTCCCCGTCCGACGCCCTGCGGCGGGCCAGCAACGGTGGGGCAAGATTGTAGGAGATCTTGAGATCGCCGGAGAACTGGCTGCGCACCTCGGCCATGCGCTGCGGATCGGTCAACAGCCGGGCCACCTCATATTCATCCTTGTAGCGCATCAGGCGGAACAGTCCATGCGCTACCGCATGGGTAAACCGCTCTTGCGGGTCGGCGTCACGCACCTTTGCCACGAACGCCGAGTATCGATCGGCATACGCTTCGTTCTGAAACGAGGCCAGCAAGGCGCGGCACCGTGCCAGCAGCGCGTCGAGCGGCAACTTTTCGAGCGGCACGACCGGTGCTTCGCTATGCTTGTCGAGCAGCCGCTCCAGTAGAGCCGGATCTTGGGCGAGGAGGCGACCCGCGCGAAACGCGAACAGGTTTTTCAAGCCTGCCTTCGTGCCGGCACCCAGCGCCTCTTCGATCGCGCTGGTCGATACCGGCACGGCTCCTCGCTGCGTTGCATAGCCGAGCACGAGGATGTTGTGATGCGCACCCGTTCCGACCAGCGTCCGCAGCATCGGGCCCGGCTTGACGAACTCGAGACGCTCGCGCGGCAGAACACGGGTCAGATGTTCGGCATAAGGCGACAGTGCCAGGCTCTGATCGGGGTTGGTCTGGAAACTGGCCGTGGGAACCAGCTCCTCGCTGATGAAGGCGCGGGTCCGGCTGGTGGAAACCAGCGGTGTCACCTGCTGGCTGGCCGTGGCGATGATGTCGCAACCGATAAGCAGGTCCAGCTGTCCGCTGGGAATACGGGCCTGATAATCGGCATCGTCATGGGCGTCGAACAATCGGACGTGGCTGTAGACCGGCCCGTTTTTCTGCGCGAGTCCCGTCACGTCGAACGCGCTGATGCGCTTTTCCTCCGCGCGCGCGGCCAGCGCCACGCTGCGCCCGAGCGTGATGACGCCCGATCCACCGATGCCGGCGAAGACAATATTGAAGGCGCCGCTGACCAGCGGACGTTTCGGCTCGACGATCGAGGCGCCCATTTGATCGACCAGATCCGCACTGATGCTCGTGCCGCGCGGCTTGCCACCGGTGATCGAGAGGAATGACGGGCAGAAGCCTTCGATGCAGCTGTAATCTTTGTTGCAGCTTTCCTGATCGAGCGCGCGCTTCCGCCCCTGCTCCGTCTCCAGCGGCAGAATGCTGACGCAATTCGACTTGCGGCTGCAATCGCCGCAGCCTTCGCAGACGTCCGGATTGATGTAAGTCCGCATGTCGGGATCGGGCGCCAGGCCACGTTTGCGCAGACGCCGCTTCTCCGTTGCGCAGCCTTGTTCGAAGATCAGCGCCGTGACGCCCTCAACTTGGCGCAACTCGCGCTGCACTGCATCCAGGTCGGTTCGTGGGCGCACGGTCACGGCGGCTGGAGCGTCGGCGGGGCGAACGCCATCCGTATTGACCAGGACGACCTGCCGCACGCCCTCGGCGATCAGCTGGCCTGCGATCTGCCCGGCGCTGAATTCACCTTCCACAGCCTGGCCGCCGGTCATCGCGGTCGCGCCGTTGTGCAGGATCTTGTACGTGATGCGCGCGTTCGCGGCGACTGCCGCGCGGATCGCCAGCGCGCCGCTGTGCGTATAGGTGCCTTCGCCCATATTCTGAAAGATATGCGGCGTCGCAACATAGTCAGCCAGGCCGATCCAGTTCGTGCCCTCGCCGCCCATCTGGGTTGAGGTGGGCGTGCGCAATTCAGGCACGAACAGCGCCATTCCGTGGCAGCCGATGCCGCCGAACGCCATGCTGCCGTCGGGCAGCTTGGTCGAACGATTATGCGGGCATCCCGAACAGAAGGCCGGCATGCGCGGTGGGGCGCCAACCGGGGCACCGATCGCGTTGCCGTCCAGTTCCAGCCAGCACTTTTCGCTGGCTTCGTCAGCCAGACCGCATGCGATCAGGCGTGAACCCACCGCCCGGGCGATCTGAAGCGGATCGAGCTCGCCATGGTCGGACAATAGCGGCGCGCCGCTGGGATCGAGCTTGCCGGACAGCACCGGCCGCGCGTCATCAGGCATGCGCAGGATGAATCCGCCGATCTGCTCTTCGATCTGCGACCGCTTCTCCTCAACCACCATGACTTCGTCATGCCCGGCGGCGAAGTCGGTGATCGGCGTTTCGCTGATCGGCCAGGCCAGGAGCGGGCGCAGCACACGAATGCCGAGCCGGGCCGCCGCAGGCTCGTCGATGCCGAGCAGGCGCAGGGCCTCGATCGTGTCGACATAGGACTTGCCGGGCGCGATGATGCCAAGCGTACGGCGATCGGAATCTCGCTCAACTCGATAGAGACCGTTTACTTCCGCGAACCGCTTCGCCGCCGGCAATCGATACGCATAGAGCGTCCGCTCCTGCGCCACCGGAACATGGCCTTGCCCAATGTGATAGCCACCCGGCGGGACATCGACCTGGGGGGATACTGTCGCTGCGATCTCGTTCTCGACATTGATCAGGGCATTGGCTTCGATCGTCTCGGTCACGCATTTGATCGCGACCCAGACACCCGAGAAACGCGACATGGCGACTGCCACTGGAACGATATCGCGATATTCTTGCAGATTGGCAGGATACAACACTGGGATGCAGGCGGCGGCCAGCACCTGATCTGACTGGTGCGCGACGGTCGATGATTTCGCGCCGTGATCGTCGCCTACGAACAGGACGACCCCGCCCTTGGGATGCACACCCGCCATGTTGCCATGTTTTAGCGCGTCGCCCGAGCGGTCGACGCCAGGTCCTTTACCATACCAGAACGCCGTCACGCCTTCATAGCGCGGGCCATCCATCAGGTCGGTCTGCTGCGTCCCCCAACAGGCGGTCGCCGCGAGATCTTCGTTCAGACCAGGCTTGAACGTGATCGCCAGCGAAGCGAGGCGCCTGGCGTCCTTGAACAGCATCGAGTCGAACGTGCCTAGTGGCGATCCGCGATATCCCGTGACGAACGCGGCATAGCCCTCGCCATCCAGCTTTCTGGCGGCGACCATCCCCTCCAACAGGGCATCAATTCCGGACAGGAACTTCACGTTGCCCTTGGGAGCAAACTTCTTCTCACCTCCGGTGCCGGACGGAGTCTTGATCGATACGCCAACCATATGCGCTTCCAAGCTTTCTTTGCGAAAAGCACCATTGCGAAAATCTGTGGGTCTGCAAATTCTCGTATGCAGCGTGCACTATCCCGACAATCACGCGGTCTTAGGGACAAGTGCGGGTTCAGTCCGGATGAGTGATCGTCAGCTTGCCACCAACACATTGACCGCCTATGCTGCTGGCGACAGTCTCCAGCGATATGAATAATTCCCGTTATCTCAATGCGTAGCACGCGTACAGTTTAAGCCCTTGCTTCAGCATCTGCCCCAGCCAATTGACACTGCATGTGAAGATCGAGCACTTGCCGCTGCACCATCGCGGTGCTGCCTTCGATCCGTCAAACGACTATCTTCTTGCGTGATGTCGTCAGCCGATCGCAGACGCAAGTCGTCCGCGGATGATCTCATCTGCTTCCGTCATGATGCGGTCGATCAATTCCTGACAGGTCGGAATGTCGTGGATGAGACCCTGAACCATACCTGCCCAGAACACGCCCTTGCTAAGATCGCCCGTCTGCAGCAGTTCGCGCCCTGCCGCGCCCGCAACCAGTTCGCGCACGTCCTCGAACACCGCATCCGGCTTCGCCAAGCGCCGTTGAACCTCCTCCGAGACGGCGCTCCGCCCGACGCGGGCAGTATTGTGGAACTGGCGGAAGATCAGGAAGCTGCCGCGCTCGTCGTTGTCGAGATAGGCTTGCTTCACATTGTCATGGATCGGTGCTTCGCGCGTGGCGCAAAAGCGCGTGCCCATATTGATGCCCTCCGCGCCGAGGGCCAGCGCCGCCACCAGCCCGCGCCCATCGCCGAAGCCGCCCGAGGCCAATAGCGGGATCTTCACCTTGTCGGCAGCGGCGGGGATCAGGATCAGTGCCGGGATGTCGTCTTCACCCGGGTGCCCCGCGCATTCGAAGCCGTCAATGGAGATGATGTCGCAACCGGCTCGCTCGGCGGACAGCGCGTGGCGCACCGCGGTGCATTTATGCAGAATCGTGATGCCATGGGGCTTCAGCATCTCCCAGATTTCACGCACCTGAGCCGTCCCCGCGGTTTCAACGACCTTGACACCGCCTTCGATGATCGCGCGGGCATAGGCCGGGTAATCCGGCGGATTGATCGCCGGCATCACCGTCAGGTTCACGCCGAACGGCTGATCGGTCATGGATCGGCAGCGCTCGATCTCGTCACGCAATGCATTGGGCGAGGGTTGCGTCAATGCCGTGATCAGCCCAAGGCCGCCAGCGTTCGAGACCGCACTCGCGAGTTCGGCATAGCCGACATTCATCATCCCACCCTGGACGATCGGACGTCGGATGGCCAGCATGTCGGTAATGCGAGTCTTGAACGTCACGTTGTTATCTCCCCCACCCTGCCTCGGCTGTGTTCCCTGCCTTTATCACGCGCCCTCCGCGACCTGGTTGATCCAGGCGAGGTTCTGGCGCAGGAAGTCAGCGGTGGTCGGCGTTGCGGCTGCAACGCGCAGACGCCCGAGCTTCCTTGCCCAATAGCTTTCCGAGCCGAAGGCCAGCTGCCACTGCTTCAGGCGCCGGGTATAAAGCTGGAGATCGAACTCCGCCGTCACGCCGATCGCGCCATGAACTGCATGCGCGATGTTGCAGACGATCGTCACCGCCTCGCTCGTACGGCATTTGGCTGCGGCGACCCGCGCCCGGTCGAACCGAGCGCCGGCAAAGGCGCCACGTGCCGCGACTTGGGAGGAGATCACCTGCTCCGCCAAAACCGCGAGTTGCTGCTGGATCGCCTGGAACTTCCCGAGCGGACGGCCGAACTGCTGGCGCTCGCCGGCAAAACTGATCGTCATGTCGAGAACGCGCGCCATGGCGCCGGCCATCTGCGCGCTGGCAACGGCGGCTGCGGCCAATTGCACCGTGTCCGCGCCGGTACCGTCGCCGCTCACCCCGGACCCCAATTTCAGGGCGGCTACCGCGCCTGTGCCGAACAGGTCGGACTCGGTTTCTGCCATGGCAGCAAAGGCGAGCGCGCCGTTTTGCTCCACCAGCGCGTGCGTGGCGAAGCGCGCGCCGGGCACCACATGGCCGGCCCCGGCAAGCACGACGATCGCATAGTCCGGCATAGTCAGGCCGTGCGATGCCGCTAGGCCGCGCGCCACCATCGTTTCGGCAAAAGGTAGCGGCAGGGCATATTCGCCCGCCGCAGAAATCAGCGGAAAGAGTTGCGCCAGGGAGAGGCCTGCCCCGCCGGCGTCCTCCGGCACCGTCGCATCGAGATAGCCGGTTTCCTTGAGCTCCTGCCACAACGCCGCACCGGGATCACCCGCCTCGATGGACCGCACGTTTTCGCTCGTGACCACGTCCGCCAATTGCCGCCGGAAGCTATCGACCAGGAATTCATTGTCGTCGTTCATCGCAGACCGAGCCCCCTGGCAATCATGCCGCGCAGGATCTCGCGCGTGCCGCCGCGCAGTGAAAAGACATGGTTGAGCTGCATCAGAAAAGCGAGCGTCCGCAGCAGATCGGGGTCCGCCACCTTGTCAGGACGCGCCGCGATTGCGTCGGCAATCTCGGCCGGTATCTGCTGCTCGACCTCGGTGCCCAGGTCCTTGAACAGCGCCGCCTCATTCAGCGGCGATTGCCCCTGAGCAAGCAATCCGGTGATCGCCACCGACATTTCCCGCAGCGGCGCCAGTCTGGCTACAAACTTTCCCAGCCGCGCCGCATCGGCCGGGTCTGGATCGTCACCGAGCATGTTGGCCCAAAGATCGAGCAAAACGAGGCTTGAATAGATCCGCTCGGGTCCGCTGCGTTCGAACGCCAGCTCGGCATTCACCTGTTGCCATCCATTGCCTTCGATGCCCACCAGCGCATCCTCGCCAAGCATCACGTCATCGAAAAACACCTCGCTGAAGTCCGAGTCTCCGGTGCCCATCGTGATTGGATTGATCGTCACGCCCGGCAGCGACAGGTCAATCAGAAACTGCGACAGCCCTTTCTGCCGATCTTCCGACGTACCCGACGTGCGTACTAGCGCGATCATGTAGTGAGACTGGTGCGCATAGGTCGTCCAAATCTTCTGTCCGTTGATCTTCCAACCGCCCTCCACCCGGTCCGCCCGCGTGCGCACGCTAGCGAGGTCGGAGCCTGAATTGGGTTCGCTCATTCCGATGCAGAAGAACAGCTCCCCGCGGCAGATTTGAGGCAGGAAAAACGCGCGCTGCGCATCGGTGCCGTAGTGGAGGATCAGCGGCGCGCTCTGTCGGTCGCCGATCCAATGCGCGGCAACCGGCGCGCCGGCTGCCAGCAGTTCCTCCACGACGACGAAGCGGCTGAAGGCATCCAGCCCCGCGCCGCCATATTCCTTCGGCAGGGTCAAGCCGATCCAGCCGCGATCGGCGAACGCCTTGCTGAACGCTGCGTCAAAACCGGTCCAGGTCTTCGCCCGCGTTTGGGGTGGGACGCCTTCGAGCTGGTGAGTGATGAAAGCCTTCACCTCAGCCCGCAGTCCTTCCGCATGGGCGGGGATCACCGTTGGTGGAAAATTGTGGATCGTAAGCGTCAAGGTGGTTGCCATCCTCCGGCGGACATCGCCTGTGATTTCCTCCTCTACAGGGCGCGGGTCGCAGAGGTTCCCAAGGGTGCAAGCCGTATGTCGTCGGAGTGAAAGCCGCCCGATTGCCGACGCGGGTCCGCATGGGGGAAATCTCGACCCTGCCTACTTGGCGGGTCGAATTCGCCGCTGCGCATCACGACGACACAGCGCGCGGGCGCGCAAAGCCGGAGACAGCGAGACGGAGGTCCGACCCCCGCTGCCCGACGCAGGTCGTTCAGTTCCCGGCGAACACCGGCTGTCGCTTTTCCAGAAAGGCGTTGACCGCCTCGTCATGGTCCGCCGTCGTATGACAGAGTGACTGCGCCGCCGCGGAAGCCTCCAGGATCACCGACAGGCTGGAGAGCCGGCTTTCTCGAATGAGCTGCTTCGTCATGCGCACGGCATGTGACGGACTGGCGGCGATGCGCTGTGCGAGTGCACGCGACTCCTCGATCAGCTTGTCGGCGGGGACGACCTTCGAAACCAGCCCGCAAGCCAGGGCCTGCGTCGCGTCGAGCAAGTCGCCGGTCAACGCCATTTCACTCGCCTTTGACCAGCCGACGACTCGCGGCAGCAGCCACGCGCCGCCATCGCCCGGCACGAGGACGAGGACGAGCTTCACGAAACTTTCGGCGAATTTAGCCTGCTCCGACGCGATCCGCACGTCGCACATGCACGCCAGGTCGCAGCCCGCACCGACCGCGGCGCCATTGACGGCCGCGATGACCGGCACCTCGATGATCTCGAACAGCAATGGAAGCCGCTGAATTCCCTGCCGGTAGTTCTGTCGCGTGCGCGCGGGCTGGGCCTCGCCCAATCCATGGCCGGGGCGCATCGAATTGATGTCCCCGCCCGTGGAAAAGGCGGTGCCGGCACCGGTCAGGATCACAACGCGGCAGTCCAGGTCGCGATCAGTTTGCTCGATCAGGTCGCACAGGGCGTCGACCGCCGGACACCCCGATATGGGATTACGCGCCTCCGACATGTTGAGGTCAGCGTGAGGATGCCCTTGGACAGTTCGGAAACGCCAAGTTCGCTCACCGCGGCGCCATCCGAATCGCACCGTCGAGGCGGATCGTCTCACCGTTCATCATCGGGTTTTCGATGATATGGGCCGCCAGCATGCCGAATTCGGTTGGGTGACCCAGGCGCGACGGGTGCGGCACCGACTTGGCGAGGCCGGCGCGAACATCTTCGCGCACCTTTGCAAGGATCGGCGTATCGAAAATTCCCGGCGCGATTGTGCACACGCGAATGGCCCGCCCGGCAAGGTCACGCGCGGCGACCAGCGTCATGCCCACGATGCCTGCCTTTGCAGAAGCATAGGGGATCTGGCCGATCTGACCTTCGAACGCCGCGACCGAAGCGGTCAGGATCACCACCCCGCGCTCCTCATCGACCAGTTCGTTGCTCGCCATCCGGGCGGCGGCCAGGCGGAGCACGTTGAAACTGCCGATCAGGTTGAGCCGGATCACCGATTCATAGGTTTCGAGCGAACCCGGATTGCCTTCCTTGTCGATGACTCGAAGCGCTGCACCACGACCGGCGCAATGCACGACCGCGCGAAGCGACCCGAGTTCCTGCGCTGCGTCGAAGACGGCATTCATCTGATCCGTGTCCGTCACATCGGCTTTGACGAAGCGCGCATCAGCGCCGATCTGCTCGGCGACTTCCTGTCCATTCGGGGCAAGGTCGGCGATCACGACCTTGGCGCCCGCGGCCACCAGGCGCTCCACGGTCGCGCGACCCAGACCCGATGCGCCACCGGTAACCACTGCTACGTTTTTCTTGATATCCATCTTCTTCCACCCGTTCAAAGACGTTCGATGATCGTCGCATTCGCGAGGCCGCCGGCCTCGCACATTGTCTGGAGGCCATAGCGCCCCCCCGTTTCGATCAAGCCATTGAGCATCGATCCCATCAGCCGGGTTCCGGATGCACCCAGCGGATGACCGAGGGCAATCGCACCGCCGCGCGGGTTCAGGCGCGCAGGATCCGATTTGAATTCACGCTGCCATGCCAGCGGAACGGGCGCAAAGGCCTCGTTCACTTCGATATGATCGATGGCATCGATCGTCATACCAGCCTTTTTCAGCACCCGCTCCGTTGCCGGGATCGGCGCGGTCAGCATCAGCAGCGGATCATCACCGATCACGTCGAATGCGACGAACCGGGCCTTGGGCTGAAGACCCAAGCGGTTTGCCGTATTTTCCGACATCAGCAGCGCGGCCGACGCGCCATCCGTGATCTGCGAACTGTTGCCGGCCGTGATGCTCCAGTTGATCTGCGGGAAACGCTCCTTGAGCGCATCGTTGTTGAACGATGTCTTCAATTGACCAAGGCTTTCGGCTGTCGTGGTCGCGCGAATCGTCTCGTCCACTGAGACGACACCCTCGGCCGTCTCGATCGGCACGATCTCATTCGCGAGACCGCCGGCTAGACGAGTCGCTTCGGCGAGCTGGTGGGACCGCGCCGAATACTCATCCATCTCCTCGCGCGTGATGCCCCATTTCGCGGCGATCAGTTCCGCCGACACGCCTTGTCCCACGCTGCCTGGAAAACGTTCTTCATAGGCTTTTCCATGCGGATCGGCACCCATTCGGGCCGAGCCCATTGGCACGCGGCTCATAGATTCGATTCCGCCCGCCAGGACGATGTCGTAAGCCCCCGCCGCGATGCCCTGCGCGGCGAAGTGCACGGCCTGCTGGCTTGAACCGCACCGACGCTCGACCATCGTGCACGGCACGTGAGTGGGGTAGCCGGCGCCGAGCCACGCCGTACGACCCACTGGCAACGCTTGCTCGCCCGCCTGGCTGACGCAACCCATGATGAGGTCATCGACCGAACCGGGATCAAGGCGGTTGCGCTCGACCAGCGCGACCAGCACCTGTCGCAACAGGTCGGCCGGGTGGACGCTCGACAATATTCCGCCTGGCTTGCCGCGGCCCATCGGGGATCGAGCGATATCTACGATTACGGGAGAGTTATACATTTCTTGCCTTTCCAAGCAGAACCGGGCGATCAAAGAACAGTCTGAAAGTCGATGTCATGACGTTAGATGGGAAGATCAAAGTTCCAGCCCTCCAGAAACATAAAGCGTGTTCCCTGTAACGTAACTGGACTGATCAGAAGATAGATAATGAACCGCCGTGGCCATTTCATCCGCTGTTCCCCGGCGCTTCATCGGAATTGCTTCGATAATGGCGCGTGCGCGTTCTTCCCCGATCTTGTCAAGGATCATCTTGCCCAGGCCACCCCCAACGAAACCGGGGGCCACGCAATTCGCGCGCACGCCGTTGCGCCCCTCTTCCACCGCGATCCCGCGCACTAGCGCCTGCAATCCCGCCTTGGGCGCGACGGAGAGGATATCGCGCGGCGGCGACCGACTGACGCCTGCCGTCAGCACGGCGACGATCGTGCCGCGCGCTTCCCTGATCCTTGGCAATGCGGCGTGAATGGCATTGAAGCCGCCGATCAAATCCTGCTGCATGACCCGCGCCCATTCCGCCGGTTCGATCTTGGCGATCAGATCGTAATCGAAGCTCGGCCCGGCGGCGTAGACAAAGCTGTCCAGCGCACCGAATCGCGCCGCGATGCCATCGATGAACTCGGTGACTGCCGCAGGGTCAGTCAGTGCGATCCGTTCCGCCACGGCCGCCGCTTCGAGCGCTTCAAGCCGCGCGATCAGATTTGCGGCTACCGCTTGATTGCTATGATAAGTGAACGCCACGTCCATGCCATGGGACGCAAGCTTCAGGCATATGGCTTGGCCGAGCACGCCCGAACCACCAACCACCAGCGCCGTTTTACGTTTAGCCGCCATTGCGCACGCAATATGCATCCTGCGCACCGGCGGTGGCAGCCGCATCGCGAAGGATGCGCCGAAGCACCTTGCCGGTGGCATTTCGCGGCAATGCGTGGGTGACGATTACCTGCTTGGGGCATTTGTAGCGGGCCAGCCGCTCGCGCAGTCCCTCCTGCAGCAGTTCGGCATCGAACGCGACGGTCGCATCATCGTCCAGCACCAGATAAGCGACGACCGCCTCCCCCCACCGCGCGTCCGGGTGACCAACCACCGCGCACTCCCTGACTGCTGGATGCTCGAGTATCGCGGCCTCGACCTCACCGGGATAAACATTCTCGCCACCCGTTATGATCATGTCCTTGCGGCGATCCAATATGATTAGCCTTCCGTCGTCCTTGAGCTCGCCGATGTCGCCCGTCTTCAACCACCCGTCAGCGTCGATCGCGTCCGCAGTCTCGGCCTGACGCTGCCAATAACCTGCCATTACGCCGGAGCCGCGCAGCATCACTTCGCCCACGCCGTGGGGTTCAAGCGCCCCGCTGGCGAAGTCGGCGACGCGCACTTCCACATCGGGCAGTGCGACTCCCGCCGAACGCAGGACGGCCGGATCAGCGGAATGATGGTCGTGCGGCCACAGCGCCAAGGCGGCGCCGGTACTTTCCGTCAATCCATAGAGTTGGACCAGATCGCAAGCGAAATGGGCGCGCACTTCCTGCAGCAAACGCTGCCCGATCGGCGCGCCGCCATAGCTGATGCAGCGAAGACCGATCGCGCGCGGTCTGGCTGCCTGTTCCTGAGTCAGCATGTCGAGCGCGGCCGGCACGACGAACATCCTCGTCACGCATTCCTTTTCGACGATCGCCAAGATATCGGCCGGGTTGAAATCGCGCTCTATGATGCCGTGCGCGCCATAACTCAGGCCATACAACGCCCAGCCCGTTCCGCTGATATGCGCGACCGGCATCGAGATCAGACTAGCGTCGTCACCCTTCCAACAAGCCCATGGTAGGCCAGCCTGCTTGTCCAGAAATCGCTGGCGAAGCAGGTTGCGGTGAGTCAGCATGACTCCCTTGGGCTCCCCCGTCGTTCCTGACGTATAGATCTGCACAACGACGTCCCGCTCGTCGTCCGAGCGCTGTGGGACTGACGATCCACCGTGTCGCCAATGGTTGAGGGGATCGCCATGAACGCCGATCGACCGTACGATCGCCGGGTCGAGCAGCGCGGACTTAGGCACGTCGGCTTCTGCGAACATCAGGCGCAGACCGGCGTCGGTGACGATGGCGGCAACTTCGCGCGGGGAAAGCTGCCATCCCACGGGAACCATCACCGCCCCTATTCTCGCCGCGGCGAAGAGCAGCTCAAAATAGGCGAGGCTGTTCCGTCCGATATAGCCAATTCGGTCCTCAGCACCGATGCCCTCGAACACCAGACCCCGAGCCACTTCCAGCACCGACGCATCCAGCGCTGCATAGGTAAGCGCGCGCTCCCGGTCGCTAAGCGCGATTGCGTCAGGCTGGCAGGCGGCCTGATAGGCCAGCAGTGCGCTCAGCGTTGTATAAGGCTGCCAGTCGGCCGTCACGGGCATTTGGTCAATCTCTCCATGACGTCGGCAAAAGGAGCCGACGCCTGCTTGTGCCGCTTGGCTGGGGCGGCGCCACTCTAGGGGACGGCTATCGCCGCATTTTGCTGGGACGGCAGGCAGACTTGCGTGTCAATGCACGACGGCGCATGCCAGTTTCGAGCATCTCATTGTAGCCCCGCTTTACCAAAGTCGCGCAAGCAGTTACTGATCGCACCGATAAGCGTGCTGAACGCGCAATGGGCCAGACAATCTGTTGGACGGCCTTAGGAGAGAGATCATGGAAACGACGACGCAAATTGCCGCCTCCGTCGACGAACTGAGGCCATTGATCGAGCAGCGTTATTACCGGGGTGACACCTATGGAAGCGGCACGCCCGACGCGCGCTTCACACTGAGGTCGGTGCAGGCGGGTCTGCTGCCGGTGACCCAGTTTGCGGGCGGGCACTTGGGCCTGCGCCGCACCTGGAACCATATCCGTGAAAATCCGAGTGATGTCTACGTTATATGGTTCCCGATCGAGGGCGCAATCACCGTCACGCAGGATCTCGCTCATGATACAAAGGTCGAGAGCGGCGAGTGCATGATCAGTTGTGGCGACAGACCGTTCCACGTGCGCACGATCTCAGCCGATGCTGCCAACATCAATCAAATCCACGTGATCGTACCGTCACACATCATTCGCTCCCGCCTGCCCAATGTCGACAGGCTGTGTGGGCGTGGCTTTTCCGGTCGATCCGGCGCTATCAAGCTCGGGGCGGAACTATACAGGCTGATGCTGTGCGAAGCGCAGGACATATCGATGGGCAGCTTGTCCAATCTCAGCCTAGCCGCCTTGGACGCGGTTTGCGACGGCATGCGCTTTGTAACGGTCGACCAACCGACTCAGATCGACAACAATAAAATGCATCTGGAGCGGACGCTGCGTTTCATTGACCAGCATCTATCCACGCAAGGGCTGACCGCCGAGAGGGTCGCTAAAGGTTGCGGCATGTCACGCCGCTACCTGCATTATCTGCTGAGTAACAACGGTATTAGCTTCGGCAACTATCTGTGGGAAGCACGGCTGCAGCAGGCGTGCCAATGGCTTAGCGATCCTGAATTTCGGCACTTCAACATAGTCGACATTGCATATATGTGCGGGTTCCGCAGTGCTTCGCATTTTAGTAATGCGTATCGCGCACGTTTTGGCGTTTCTCCTCGAGATGCCCGGATGGACGCTGAGGTGCCGGTTCGACTAAACTCGTAGAAGTCGCGCTGTCCGGCGTCTGCAGGGCGACGGTGGAGACCACGTGGAAATCGGCATGGCCCTGCGTCGGATAGATTGGGGCAGCTTTTGCTTATCGTTGGCCAGCCGATTTAGTCTTAGCTCGCGTTCGAGCTGAAGATGCTGGTCAGCCGAACCTGGACTTCGCGTCCTCACGGATCTCGAAGATCAGGTCGGATCGCTTGGCTATTTCGGCGAGAAGTTCGAGAACGAGCAGAAGGAAGGCTCTGCGCTCGACCGCGTCGTGCTGATCGCCGATGTCGAGGAGAAGGCGACCGGCGAGCTGACGCTGTTGGCCAGTTTCCCAGCCTCGAACGCTTCATCTCATAAGGGTCGATCCGCCAGCGCAACTTGCGTGGCCGCGGCCAGGATCTGCGGCTGTTGCCTGGGGACCGCAATGGTCCTTAGCACCGCAGGGGCGAGGCGTAAGCGAAGCCGCAGCCCCACCTTGCGGGCGTGAAGGGTAGCGCTGAGTCTGCGCGTCCTGATCAGGACGGAGGACGCTGGTGCTATGACGATGCCATGTGACGATGCTGGCACTAGCAAGGTTCAGCCGTTCGAGGTTTTCACCGGCGCAGGCCAGCGGCGGGACTGGCTGCCAGAATCGAAGGCCGCTATCATCGCGGAGAGCTATTCCAAGCAGGAGACGGTCTGCGCCGTTGCCCGTCGGCACGGCCTTAGCCCATCGCAGCTGTTCACCTGGCGGCGGCGTAGGCCCACGGCGTTGCGCTGCCAGTCGTCCCCATGATGGCGCCCGCGTTCGTTCCCGCGATTATCGAGGAGCCACCGTCGGTCGAACCGGCTTCGGCGAAGCGCCTGCGGAAGCAGGCGCGTGCAAAGGACGGCGCGGTCGAGCTGGAGATTGACGGCGTAGCGGTGAAGATCGGTCGCGGCGCAAATGCTGGCATTATCGTGGCGATCATCGAAGCGCCCAGGGCGACGCGATGATTGGACCAGGAGTTGGTGCACGCGTCATGGTAGCGACCCGCCCTGTGGATTTTCGCAAAGGGCCGGACGCCATGGCGGCGCTGGTGAGCGCAAACTATGGCGGTGGTGCATTTTCTGGCGTGATCTACGTCTTTCGAGCCAAGCGCGCCGATCGGATCAAGTTGATATGGTGGGATGGGATCGGGCTATGCCTGATGGCTAAGCGTCTGGAACAAGGCGGCTTCAAGTGGCCCAGTATTCAGGATGGCGTGATGCGTCTTTTTGCCGCTCAGTTGGGTGCGCTTCTGGAGGGATTGGACTGGCGCCGAGTTCATGGCGGCCGTCGACCACAAGCTCCGCAGATTGCCGGTTGACAGGGCTTTTCGCTCCTGATTAGCTGCGCTGAACTTCGTTTTTCCTGTCGTCATGCCCACGCAAGCGGTCCAGCCCGACGACATTTACGCGCTCCGTGCGCTCGTACTGGAGCAGTTCCGGATGCTGGCGCAGGAGCGGGCCGCATCTGAGGTCCGACTGGCGGAGCTGAACGTCGCCACGGGCGAAGCAAACGCTGAGATCGAATGCCTCCAGTCGATCACCAAGGCCTTCATGCGGCATCGTTTCGGCCGCCGGTCCGAACAGCTCGATGCCGATCAGCTCCAGCTGGGACTGGAAGATGTCGAGATCGCCCTTGGGCACGCCTGCGCGGCCAGAGAAGCTGTCGCGCCGCGTTCCCGCAGCGATCAGCCCCGCAAGACCAACCGCAGCTCATTGCCCGCGCATCGCGAGCGGATCGGACAGATTGTCGATATCGACGATAAGCCTGTCCTGTGCCTGTCGAAGGGGCCTGCCCTTGCTGCAGGGGACCGCTCCACAAGATCGGCGAAGACGTCGCGGAGCGCCTGGTCGTCGCGCCCACCACCTTCCGCGTGCTGGTGACGCGCCGCCCGCGCTATGGCTGTCGCTCGTGCGAAGGCGCGATCGTCCAGGCGCCCGCTCCGGCGCGGATAGTCGAAGGCGGGATCCTGACCGAAGCGCTGATCGCACAGTTGCTGGTGTCGAAGTATGCCGATCATGTTCCGCTATACCGGCAGGCTTAGATCTATGCTCGACAGGATATCAGGCTCGATCGCTCCACCCTGGCGGGCTGGGTGGGTCGGGCAGCATGGTATCTGCGGCCGCTGCGCGACCCGACCCTTGAGGAGGTGCGGCGAGCCGAGCGCTTGTTCTCCGACGAGACTACCGCGCCGGTGCTTGATCCAGAACGCGACAGAACGAAGACCGGTCAGCTATGGGCCTATGCCCGCGATGATCGACCATGGGGTGGCGCAGGTCGACCGATGGTCGCCTATGTCTATGCGACAGGCGGCCTTTTGCAAAAGGCCACTCCGTCGCTTGATCCAGCAGGCAACGAACCATCATGAAAGGGGCCAGTCTTAGGTGTCGCTAAGGGGCCTCTTTCCGATGTCGCTTGAAAACAAGCTCCGAGCCAGCAAAGTCACACCTCCGTAGGCACACGCGGCCTAAGGTGTTCGACAAACTCCGCGCCAGGGTGTTCGCCCGGTTGGCGGAGCTGGTCGACCAGATGACCAATAAGCCGCGTCTGCGAGCACGCGCGATTAGCCCGTGCTCTCCGCCAACGCCGCACCGGTGCGTGCCTCGGCGTCCTTACGGGCACGGAACTGCGCCGCAGGGTGTCGCTCATTCAAAAGGGGACCCGACTCGCTCTCCGTTCCGGCGAACAGCTTTTCACGGAATGTCCCAGGAGCATACTCTGATTGCATAAGTCCACGTTTCTTTAGAACCGGGCAAACATGGTCTATGAAGCCGTAAACTTCGTGCGTGCCGGTCATCTGCTGGTAATTTATACCATCAACACCCGCGTCGAGAAATGTTTCAACTTCGTCCGCCGCCTGGTCGGGAGTACCGACGAACCGGTTTAGCGCAAGCACCATGGCCACATCGCGGAAGGTTCCCTGCTTGTCCGGATAGCTCTCCGCAACTTGCCGGAACAGGCCCTGGATCGCATCGCTCTGGAAATCACCGAACGGCTTGTCCATGTCCACTTGGCTGAAATCCACGCCCATGATTGAGCTCATGTAGGCAGTGACGTATTCGGTATCTCTGAGAAACTGCTGAAGCTCGCGATCCTTGCGGCGGGCTTCTTCCTCAGTCGATCCGATGACGTAGTTCCGCCCGACGAAGAACTGCAGGTCAGTCGGCTTGCGCCCAAAACCTTTAAGCCGCTGAACCATGTCGCGGCGAAAATTGGCGAATGTGGGCAGGGGATTGTCGCCGTTGCCGACGAAGAAGATGGCTTCGGAGTGGCGCGCGGAGAAGTCGCGACCGTTACTGGACGAGCCGGCCTGAAACAACACCGGCACCCGCTGTGGCGATGGCTCCACGCCGTGGATGCCCGGAACCCTGTAGAACTCGCCCTTATGCCCAATCGGGTGGACTTTGGACGGATCGCCGAAGATCCCCGTCGCGACGTCGCGGACCACGGCTCCGTCCTCCCACGAGCCCTCGACGAGCTTGTAGAGCACGTTGACGTATTCTTCCGCCCGACGATAGCGGACTGCGTGAGGCTCTACATCGTCATAGCCCAGGTTCTGCCATGCCGATTTCTGGAACGAGGCCACGATGTTCCAGCCAATCCGGCCATTCGATAGATGATCGAGGGTGCTCACTCTGCGGCTGAATTCCGTAGGGTGAGTCTGGATGACGTTGGCGCTGAATACGAACCCGAGGTTCTGGGTGACCGACACCAGAGCGGCGGTCAACGTGACGGGATCGGCAACAGGAAACTGGAGTGCAAGCTCGATAGCCGGAGCCGTCGAATTCTTGTAGGTATCGTGGACACCGTTGAAATCGGCCCAGAAGAAACAATCGAACTTGGCTTCCTCGATCTTTCGGGCGAGCTCGATCCAATGCGAGAGGTTCGTGTAATCGAAATTGATCGCCTTCGGGTGATGCCAATGGCTCGGAGGTCCTGCCCCCGGGCAAAAGGTCGAAAACATGGAGAAGCGCATTCGCCTTGACTGAGCCTGGGACAACGAAACCTCCGTAGAGTAAATTTCACGGACCGACAAAGAAGGCCATAGCTCCCTTCGCGGGGGCCAAGATCAAACACAAGCTCGAAAGGGTAATCCACCCGATAAACGAGTTAATCTTCAGCAACGGATCTCTCGGCATCCCGTGCGCTGAGGTATCAATGCTATTTAGCGTCACCGTTTTATCAATCAATTTGCAGCACCGAGGTGTGATCTCGGCTAATCTGAGCGGAATCATCGCCGAACAGCTCGCCAAAATCGCGCACTGGCCGTTCACCCCGCCATTCGGAGCGCGCCTTCCGCATGCGATCGCTGAACTCGGGCCACCACTGCGGAGCATCTAGTGCTTCTATGTAAGGCGCTAAGATGTCATCCGATTCAAGATAGCAGAAGCGGTGCCCCATGCTGTTGCGCGCTTGGTATGCGATCTTAGCGCCGCCGTCGATCAGCCGCTTCACCAATGCGTCGTAGGACTCCTCCCCGCCCAGCATGATGTGATGGTAGCTCCCGCCTACCGGCGGCGTCGGATGGGTGGCAAGGAAATCATTGTATGGTCCCTGAGCATCATTGGTCGGTTCGATCAATTCGATCTGCACGTCGCCGTGATAGCCCAAAGCGACAATCATCTCCAGATTGGTCGGCTTACCCTTGTGGATCTCGTCCTGCAGAGGGAACACGCCACGAAAGAAAGGCCCCGCACCCAACACGTTGATCCAGAAATCCAGGGCGGAATTCATCCCGCCGGGCTTAACAAGGTAAGCTAACTGAACAATATCGGTCTTTGTCATCATCTTCTCCCGAAGGCTTCCATGTCACACGGATCACTACGCGGCGCAATTCCGTTGAAGGGGAGGTGAGTCGCTTTACTTGATCCGCGGCAATGGCGGCATCGAGCTGAGCGAATTAACCCTCCCCTTACGATACTAAACCTGGCCTTTACAACCTCGGTTTCTTATGCGCCATCGAGCTGCAGACACTGGATTCGTTTGGTCGAATACTGTTCATGGCACTTAGCATTGGTATAAGGCATAGGCGTAGAACCTGAGATTATCTCTCCATGCGCACCAACGATTGGGCTACGACCTCACCCGACTGCCGTTCCTGCGATTGCTATCGACTCCCGGGGTAAATGCAACTACTCATTTCACCATAAGGCGTATGTTCTGATATTAGAATTGCCGCGTTCTATTACCTTTCGCGTTGATGAATGAGGCCTGAAGCGGGGAGTATCCATGAACGAGCTTGTAAACAGTCGAGGTGCGGGCCTTCCGATCGTCCAAGTGGCCTGGGTGGTGGACGATCTCGAGCGGGCAATGTCGCAGTGGTTGAAACGTGGCGTAGGTCCGTTCTTCACTCTTGATGTCGACTTGCCGAATGTTTTGTACCGCGGTCAGCCGAGTTCCCTCATTATGTCGCTCGCCATGGCTCAGGCCGGCCCCGTCCAGATCGAGCTCATCCAGCAGATCGGTGAAGAACCTTCAGTCTACACCGAAGGGGCCACTTGCGGAGCCGCAGGCTTTCACCATCTTTGTCGGGCGCTCGGCGCTTATGACGAGACCGTTGCAACACTGAGAGACGAAGGCATCGTCATCGTTACGGAGGCACGATTTGGTGAAAACGGACCTCGGTTCTGCTACGCAGATACGCGGGATACCCTCGGATGTTATCTGGAGATTGCTGACGATTCCGAAGTCGGCCGGAGGATGTACGCAATTGTCGATGACGTTGGCAAAACGTGGAACGGACAAGATCCGATCCGGCGACTCGAGCCCCTACTCGCCTGAAGTTTTTGGATCGAACGTGAACCGCCTCAGGGTTGCCTGAGGTCGCAACGCCTGAAATGAAGAGGCCAAGATAAGGCGAGACGATGAGCCGCGCGTCTTTGGCGCCCGGTCTGAAGCGACCCAGGACGTCGGTCCGGCGTCGACTAGGTGTCCAAGATCGAGGTGCAGGTCTCGCAACCCGAAGATGGTTGGACGAAACTCCCAGAACGTTGAGGATCGATAGAAAATGAGAGAGCTGAACAAGGTTGTCATTGTCACCGGTGGTGCCAATGGAATCGGCGAGGCGACGGTTCGTCTGCTTGCAACGTCTGGCGCGAAGGTCGTCATTACGGACGTGGATGCCGAGGGCGGCGAGCAGCTTGCGGGCGACCTTGGCGATGCGGCAGTCTTCTGCCGTCATGACGTGGGCGAGGAGGCCGACTGGAAGACGGTCGTCAGCCTGGCCGAAAATCGCTTCGGGCGGATAGATGGCATGGTCAACAATGCCGGCATCTTCATCGGAGCCAATATCGCGGATCTCGACATCGAAGCCGCGGCCAAAGTGATCCGCATCAACCAGATCGGCCATCTTATCGGAATGAAGCATGTAGTTCCCGCGATGCGCCGGGCCGGCGGAGGATCGATCGTGAACGTCGGATCAGAATCCGGCGCCCGCGCGATGCCCGGAATGATCGTCTATGCCGGGACTAAGTCAGCGGTCGCCGGCCAAACGCGCACGGCATCGGCCGAGTTGGCCAGCGAGGGGATACGGGTAAATATGGTCATGCCCGGACCGATTCTTACGCCGATGATGAGAGCCTTTGGTGGCGACAAGGTGCAGGAAGTCGCCAACCTCATTCCCATTGGGCGGCTGGGTACGCCAGCAGACATCGCAACGATGATCGCTTTCCTGTTATCGGACGATGCTGGCTTCGTGACGGGAGCAGAGATTGCGGTAGATGGCGGACGTATCGCAGCGCCGATCGTGTTTGGCTAGGCACAAGCCGAGCGAGACTGGGCCGTCTCTGCAGCTGACGGCCCAAACCGTATATCTGCCACCCCAACAGATAAAGTACTGATTGCCGAGCCGATCTCCGATCGCGCGTCACGGTCCGACGCCCGAATGTTGCAGCGGCGGCTCCCAAAGGCTTGACCAACCCGCGCTGTCGGGAACACTTCCAGGGAGAGCAACAGCGAAGCTCGAAAATCCTCGCACTATTCGGAGATCCGGCTTGACAATGAATTGTCGCATATGAACTTCTGGCTGCCTTCAGCGGATTGCTTGCTCAGCGTCCCGGCACTGCGCGAAGACTACGACCCTGTGCCCCCACAACACCGTAGGTGTAGCGGTGCAGCGGTATCGGGCGTTGGCGAGATCGTGCCCATCGGCGGCATTCGTGCACTCCGAACAGCGGCACGAGTTCGCCGGCTAAACAACAACACCGACGCGCCTTAATGTCATGGCCGCATCGCAGATAATTCTGCCCTCAGAATTGTTATCCCGTCTGAAAATTGTAAGTTGCAATTCGGCGAGAAGTTGGCAACAAGGGCGCAGATGGTAGCGACTGGAACGGGCAAAGCTCGACAGACGCGTGGGCTATGCTGAGGATCAGCGGGCAACCGCCAATTGAGCAGCGGCTTGAACCGAACAGGGGAGGATTTCAATGGGCGGCATCCGTCTTTCAACCATTGCACGGGCGTTGATGGCTTCTACCGCGCTGGTGGCGACCCCAGCGCTCGCGCAGTCTGCTCGAACAGCCGAAGCTATTTCGTCGGCCGACCAGACGGCGGGGCCGGGCGAGGCGGAGCGGCAAGGCGGGCTTTCCGACATCATCGTCACCGCGCGCAGGCGCGTCGAAAACATCCAGAACGTGCCGGTTGCGGCGACGGTCGTTTCCCAGGAGCAAATCGAAAACTTTGGCATCTCGTCAATCGAAAAGGTGGTTTCGCTTGCGCCGCAGCTTATTGTCGGACGTAGCGGCTCGGGCAACGGTGCTTCGATCGGTCTCCGCGGCATCAGTGTGAATGCCTCGTCGCTCAGCCTCGAGCAGTCAGTCGCCGTCGTGGTCGACGGCGTTTACTACAGCGGTGGCCGCATGCTCAATCTCGGCCTGTTCGATCTTCAGCAGGTGGAGCTCCTGAAAGGGCCGCAGTCGCTATTCTACGGCAAGAACACGACGGCAGGTGCGCTATCTTTTACTACGGCGGATCCGACGCCGAGCCTCGAGGGCATGGTTCGCGTCGGCTATGAATTCCGCGGCGAGAACCCAAGCATCGAAAGCTTTGTCTCCGGCCCATTGAGCGACACGCTTTCGTTCCGCGTGGCGGGAAGGTTTTCCAAGCAATTTAAGGCGCTGATTGAGAACGTTTCGATCGGGGGCCAGCACGTAACGAAAGACATTGTCACTGGCCTTGCAACCGTTCACCCCTATCCAGCCGCGGTAGACGACGGCGAGCGCAGCGCGACTTTTCGCGGCACACTGAAGTTCCAACATGAAAATCTCTCGGCCACGCTCAAGGCGACCTACAACAGCTACTTCTCTCAAACGCCGAACAGCAGCACAGTCATCGGGGTCTGCGAACAAGGCTTCGTTCAAAGCGATCCCACCGCCCCCTGCGGCCGGGTCTTTAAAAACGTACAAGGCGCCCTGCCGCCAGACATGGCGGCGATACAGGAACTCCGCGCCGATCGTAATGGCGGTCGCACGTTCCTGGACTTCAAGGCGTTTAACACGACGCTGAACCTTGAATACGAGCTTGAGGACGTTTCCTTCAATTTGGTTCCTGCCTACACTACCTGGACGACCTACTTGCTCGGCGATTCCGACTATACTGAAAGGAACCTGACGCGCCCCATCGCGCTGGGAGGTAGCGGCGGCAACATCGGTGGCAACCTGGAAAAGCAGAACGCCTTCTCGATCGAGGCGCGTGCCCGGACACAATTCGACGGCATGATCAATGCCATGGTGGGTGGCTATTATCAAGATTCGGACCTCTACCTCGAACAGGCGTTCTTGAATGCCGGGGGGCCTGAGAACTCGGCCGCACCACGCCCGGAATGGCGCTACTTGACCGTGCGCAAGTCAAGTCACACATTCGGCAAGACCTATTCGGCATTTGGCCAGATCTTGGTGGACATCACGCCCGAACTCAACATCGCGGGCGGTGTACGATATTCGCACGAGACGAAGGATCAGCAACTTTCGCAGCCGTACGCCCATCCAGCCGCGTCGGGATCGTTCGTGGAGAAGACGTTCACTCTTACCCAGAAATTCGACAACACGTCACCGGAAGCTACAATAACATACAAACCGAATCGGAATCTCACAATCTACGCCAGCTACAGGACTGGCTACAAGTCAGGAGGCTATTCCATTTCTGGTGCGATCGGGCCAACGACAACTATATCGGACGCGGATTTCGAGCCTGAGAAGGTCAGCGGCTTCGAGGGCGGTATCAAGAGCACGCTGCTCGACAATCAACTGCGCCTAAACTTCAGCGTGTACCGGTACAAGTATACGGGCCTTCAGATCGATTACTTCAACCCGTTGACCCTCCGGTTCCTGACACTAAACGCCGGCTCTGCGCGTACCCAGGGCGCCGAACTCGATCTCGAGTACGCCCCATACAGCGTCCCTGGCTTGTCGCTGCGCGGGTCGGCGGCTTATACGGACGCCAATTATCTGCAGTTCCCTTTCGCACCATGTCTGTCCGGACAGACGCCCGCGGAGGGCTGCACTCTCAATCCGAACCCGACGACCGGTGCCTTCACTGCACAAAGTCTAGCGGGCCAGGAGATGCCGCAGGCCCCCAAGTTCACGGGGACGCTCGGTGTGGATTACGAAGGGCCTGTCGGCAGCAATGGGATGAAGTTCGGTATATCGCTGAACGGTCGCTACAGCAGCCGGTACAAGACTTACGCCTTCGCTCGCGATGATGCCGCGCGCTTCTACCAAAATGGTTACGCCGCGCTGGATGCGAGCATTCGGTTGTCCGGCAAGGATGACCGTTGGGAGTTGGCGATTCTGGGCAAAAACCTGACTAACCACTTCATCCAAGCGGCTGCGTTCGATCTTACCGGCACTGGAGCGCGCGCCGGATTGCCGACGGGCGTCCACGCAGATGTCCGCAGCTCGGTGTACGATCCGCGCACTGTGACGGTGCAAGCGACGGTCCGCTTCTGAGCCGTCGTAGGCTTGGCTAGGCAAGAGCAGCCTGCCTCGCTCGTTCTCCATTGCCTGCAAGTCCGCAGGGAATGGAGGCGAGTTCGTTCTTCAGCAGAATGAACTTGGATCGCAGAGGGCATGCGACGCGGCCCTGCCCGTCAGCCGAGCTTGCCGCACCATTCGACCAGGCCGCGACCAATCCGACCGATCTCTTCGTCGCTGCGTGAGCCGGCGAATACCGACAGCGACAGCAGGAAATCGGAGCAGGATGCCGGAAGGGCCACAGCAACCGAACAGATGCCGGCGTGCAATATCCCGTCATCTACCGCGAAGCCCCGCTCACGAGCCAGTTTGACCTCCTGGATATAGCGATCGACGCTGATCGGCCGCTCCCAACGGGTCTCTGCAAAACGCAATGCGAGGACATCATCGTCCACTCCTTGAACGGCCGACAGGATGCGGCCCACGACCCCGCCACCGAGTGGCTGGCGTTGCTCTGACGCCATCTGGATACGCATGGGCGCGCCGCTCTCCACATGTGTGACCAGCTTCAGGCGCTGCCCGGCAACCTCTTTCCAAAGGCCGATCGTCGCCTCGTAGGTCTTGCTGATTTTCTGCATGGTCGGCCGCAACCGATCGATCATGCGCTGCATCCGATCGGTGCTCAGCGGGCCCGCGGCGGACCACTCCGGCGTCAAGCGATATAACTTGGACGCAGCGCACCGTTCGAGCGCGCCCTCCGCCACAAGTGTGCGCAAGATGGCGAGGCAACTAGATGCGCTCAAGCCCTGCAAGCGCGCCACGTTGGACAACGAAAGTGGGCCGCGCTCACTAAGCAAACGCAGGATGGCAAAAGCCTGGGACACGGATCGAACCTTGCACATAACCACTCCGATGTTTTCAGCATTATGAAATTGTAATAGAGATGTTGCACAATGTCGCAAAGCGCATAAAAGGCGCTTCACGGTCGCGGCGTCTGTCGGCTGCACTTTGATCGAATCCCGCAGTTAATGTGTCGGTGATCGACGATGCTGTGGCTGCCCGGCTGGGAGAGAATGAGCCATGTACGACGTGCTTTCAGGTCTATCTTTGATCGAAGCTTCTTCCTTCGTCGCTTCCCCGTCTGCGGGACTTTACTGCGCGCAGATGGGCATGGAGGTCATCCGGGTCGATCAGATCGGCGGAGGTCCTGACTTTCATCGCTGGCCAGTCACTGCAAACGACGATTCGCTCTATTGGGAGAATCTCAATCGCGCCAAGAAGTCCGTTGCAATCGACCTAGCTAGGCCCGAAGGACGCGAACTGCTCCAAGCGCTGGTAAAAAAGTCTGGGCAGTTCATCACCAACTTTCCCGCTGACGGCTTCCTGTCGCATGAAGCCTTATCTGCCGATCGCGCCGACCTTGTCACGGTAAGGGTGATGGGTTGGCCCGACGGCCGCCCCGCTCTCGACTACACGGTGAATAATGCCGTCGGTTATCCGATGATGACGGGCCAAGGGCCCGAACCGGTCAACCACGTCCTGCCCGCCTGGGACCTGCTGTCCGGCGCACACGCGGCGTTCTCGTTGCTCGCGCTCATCCTGCATCGCACCGCCACCGGCAAGGGAGGCGAAGCCCGGATACCGCTTTCCGACGTCGCGATCGGGACGGTCGCCAATCTCGGGGGGCTTGCCGAAGTTCTCGCCACCGGGCAAAACCGACCTCGCCTCGGCAATGTGGTTTACGGCCTGTTCGGCAGGGACTTCGTCACCGCCGACGGCGTGCGTACAATGATTGTCGTCGTCACCCCTCGACAGTGGAAGAACCTGGTCGAGGCGCTCGCCTTGAACGAGGCCATCGCGGCGATCGAAGCCAAGCGCGGTGTCAGCTTCGCAAAGGATGACGGCACGCGCTTTTCGCACCGCGATGCGCTGTTTCCCCTGTTCGAACAGGCGATTGGTGCACGAAACCATGCCGATCTGACGGCGGCGTTGGATGCGGGCGGAGTTGTCCATTCCAGCTATCGCACGATGTTGGAGGCGGCCCAAGACCCTGCGCTCGTCGATGCTAACCCGATCTTCGGAAACGCCGAGAATCCCAGCGGGCTCATCTATCCCGCGGCCGGCGCATTCGCGACGATACCGCAGCTCGATCGCGGCGCTCCGCGGCCCGCCCCGCGAAACGGCCAGCATAGCGAAGAAATTCTCTCGAAATATCTGGGGCTAACGGGCGCCGCATTTGGCCGCCTGGTCGATAACGGCACCGTCGGCCGCAGCGACGCATAGCGCCATAATAGCTGAAAGGGTTCACGATGTTATCCATCCTCAATGCGGCCCGCACCTATCGAGACACCGCGCTGTCGGCGCTGCAGGCACGGCTGCAGGCTAACTCGATCGACCGGGAACAGCGCGCGGCTCACGGTTTTGCCTGGATCGCCACGAGCGTCGCTGCGCTGGAAGCCGTTCATGGCTGGAGCGAGCGCAACGGCGACGGCAACCGATCGGATACCCTGGTCGCGCGGCTCGCCTTTGCCGAGACACTGGGGCAATTGGTCGGCGGATTGCCGATGGGGCAGAATGAATTGTTCCGTCCCGCGGATCTCGGGCTGAGCGCAGCGGCCCGGACGTTGCACGAGGCGGCGCGCGATCTGCTGGACGAGGACCATGCGGCAACCCGCGCCGAATTGGCACAAGCGCTCGGTGAGGGCCAGTGGCCGAGCGAGAGCTTCGGCGACGCCGATCTGGATGCGATCCGCGATCAGTTCCGGAAGTTCACCGATGCCGAGATCATTCCCCATGCCCATAAGTGGCACCTGGCGAACGAGCTCATTCCCGACAGCCTGGTTCGCAGCATGGCTGACCTTGGAACATTCGGCGTGTGCATCCCTGAAGAATTCGGCGGGCTGGGCATGGGCAAGCTGGTGATGTGTCTTGTCACCGAAGAGCTGTCGCGCGGCTGGATCGGTACCGGCTCGCTGGGGACGCGATCCGAGATTGCCGGGGAGTTGATCGTCCTGGGCGGAACCGACGAACAGAAGGCACATTGGCTTCCGCTGATCGCAAGCGGTGAGATCCTGCCGACAGCAGTCTTCACGGAGCCGGACACGGGGTCCGACCTTGGCTCGCTGCAAACGCGAGCACAGCGCGATCCGCACCTCGGATGGACGATCACTGGCGCCAAGACTTGGATCACGCATGCCAGCCGTTCCGATCTGATGACCCTGTTGGCGCGCACGCTTCCCGATGAAAAGGGCTATTCGGGCCTGTCGATGTTGCTCGTGCCCAAACCGCGTGGGACCGACGCGGATCTCTTCCCCGCGCCGGGGTTGACCGGCAGCGAGATCGAAGTGCTCGGCTATCGGGGCATGCGCGAATACGCGCTGCAGTTCGATGGGATGCAGGCCCCCGCCGATGCTCTGCTCGGCGGCGCGGAAGGCCAAGGATTCAAGCAGCTGATGCGCACCTTCGAGGGTGCGCGGATACAGACTGCGGCCCGGGCGGTTGGCGTGGCCCGCCGCGCGCTCGAGCTCGGTCTGGCTTACGCACTCGACCGCAAGCAGTTTGGGCGCGCGATCGTGGGCTTTCCCCGCGTCGCCGACAAGCTCGCGATGAGCCTGGTCGATTACGTGATTACCCGCGAACTCACCTATGATGCGGCTCGCGCCAAGGATTCTGGAAAGCGCTGCGATATCGAAGCCGGCATGGCCAAACTGCTTGCCGCGCGCACGGCATGGAGCAATGCCGATGCGGCGCTCCAGATCCACGGCGGCAACGGCTATTCTCTGGAATACGAGATCAGCCGAGTGCTGTGCGATGCCCGTATCCTCAACATTTTTGAAGGCGCTGCCGAAATCCAGGCGCAGGTCATCGCACGCGGCCTGGCGAAGCCGCGCGGCTGAGAATGGAGACCGAATGATGCAATGGGATGACTGGCTGGGACGCGAAGAACGGCGCACGGACACCGTGAACTCGGAACTGGTGGTACGGTGGTGCGTGACGCTCGATCGGCCGCCTGCCGTCGACAGCCTCGCGCCGCAGGGACTGCATTGGTGCCTCGGGCTGCCCGATGCGCCCACTGCCGATCTTGGTCAGGACGGTCATCCGCGCCGGAACGCCTCTCCCGACAGCTTCCTCCCTCCCATCCCGCTGCCGCGCCGGATGTGGGCTTCGAGTTCAGTAGAATTCCTTCGCCCGTTGGAGATCGGCAAACCGATCGAACGCGTTTCGCGCATCGCTTCGATCACGCCCAAACATGGCGGTTCGGGCCAGCTCGTGTTCCTTGAAGTGGAGCATTTGACAACTTGCGACGGCCAGGCCTGCCTGCGCGAAGTCCAGTCGATCGTCTATCGCGATGCGCCGCCCGCCGGCACGGCCGCCGTGCCGCCGCGGCTAGGACCAGAGAAGTTCAATCCGGCACCTTGGGATGCGGTTCGGACCGTCACGACAAGCGAGCCGTTGCTGTTCCGCTATTCCGCCCTCACCTTTAACAGCCACCGAATCCATTACGATCTACCCTATACTACAAGCGAAGAGGGCTACCGTGGCCTGGTCGTTCACGGCCCATTGACCGCCACGCTGCTGCTCGACCTCGCCCGGCGAGAACTGGGCGAGCAATCCCTCGCGACGTTCGCGTTCCGGGGTGTCTCGCCGGCCATCTGTGGAGAGCCACTGCATCTGACGCTCCGCCGCGGCGAGTCTGGCATCGAACTGGGTGCCTTTGCCGATGACGGGCGCGCGATCATGAGCGCAACTGCGCGCAAGGAGGAGTGATCACGATGTTTGCTTCAAGCTGGCTGTTCGTGCCTGGCGACCGCCCCGACCGTTTCGGAAAGGCATGCTCGTCCGGCGCCGGTGCGGTCATTCTCGATCTCGAAGATGCGGTTGCTCCGGCCAGCAAGGCCGAGGCGCGTGCTGCCGTCCGCAAGTTTCTGGACCTGCCGCGCGATGCGAGCCGTCCAGCGATTGCCGTGCGGATGAACCCGGTCTCAACGCTCGCCGGACTGCACGATCTGGCGATGCTGGTCGAATTGGGCGATCGGCTGGACTATCTCATCGTGCCCAAGGCGGAGGAGGCCGCCGAACTCGCCCTCATCGGCAAGATGCTTGCGCCGACCATCGACCATCCAAGCATCATCGCATTGATCGAATCCGGTCGCGGGGTGGCGATGGCCTCGCAGCTAGCGGTCGCCAGTCCTCAGATGGCCGCGCTCATGTTCGGCGCTGCCGACTACGCTGCTGACCTTGGCAAGTCCGTCGCGCGCTATCGACCCGACTTCGCACGAACGACGATCGTCAACGCCGCGGCGGCGGGCGGCATCGCCGCGCTCGACTCGCCATGGTTCGATACCAAGGATGCGAGCGGACTGGCAGAGGAATGCGCCGCGTCAATGGCGCTGGGCTTCCACGCCAAGGCTGCGATCCACCCTTCCCAGATCGATGAGATCAACCGCGCCTTTTCGGTCAGCGATGCCGATAGAGATTTGGCACGCCGTTATATCGCAGCGAGCGTCGAAGGCGTGGCCTTAGTCGACGGCAAGATGGTCGACGTCGCCATGCTCAACTGGGCTCGCCGCATCGCGTGATCAGGCGCGCTGCGTCGTAGCGCGACCTTCTAATGCGTTCTCCGGATCGAGTTACACGATCGTGCGGCCGGACCGCCGCCGCGGTACGGGCATCCGGCTCGCGGCCTCATCCCCTGCGGCTCGTTGCCCCACCGGACCAGGTAACACGTAAACGGACCGTGTCATGCTGCGCGCACCATCTCCGCGCCCTTCTCGGCGATCATCATCGTCGGCGCGTTGGTGTTGCCGCTGGTCATGTCCGGAATGATCGATGCGTCGATCACGCGGATGTTCTGGAGCCCGTGGATGCGCAGGCTGGCGTCCACCACCGCAAGCGGATCGCTCACCGGCCCCATCTTGCACGTTCCGCAATAATGATAGCCGGCCAGCGCCTGCCGCCGGGCATAGGCCTTGAGGTCGTCGTCGCTCTGCACCGACGGGCCGGGCATCAGTTCCTCCGCGACATAGTCCTTGAGACTGGTCTCTCCCAGCAGCCGACGGATCAGCTTCTGCCCGCTCAGCAGGACCTCGCGATCCGTTTCGGTCGCCAGATAATTGGGCTGGATCGCCGGTGCCTCGAACAGGTCGGTAGACCTCGCCTTTACAAAGCCCGAGCTTTCCGGCCGCAGTTGCCATGCGCCCAGGGTCATACCGGGCATGTCGTCCAGCACGCCGAACAACCCCTCTTTGAAGCTGGCCGGCGTGAACGTGATCAGCATGTCGGGATCACTGAGCGCAGGATTGGACTTCCAGAAGATCCGGCCAAGCACGACGCCGATGCCCATGACGCTCGGCTTGTTGCGCAGCCAGTTGAACAACTGGCGCGCGATCTTCACCTTGCTGTGCGCGATCTGATTGAGCGACGTCGCACCCTGCACCTTGACCACGGTTCGCGGGGTGATGTGATCGCGCAAATTCTGGCCGACGCCGGACAGGGCGTGCAGGACGTCGACGCCGATGCTCTTGAGATGCTCGGGATCGCCAACACCGGATACCTGTAAAAGGCGGGGCGTGTTGATCGCCCCCGAGCATAGGATGACCTCGCGCCGGGCAGTCACGGTCTTCACCGTGGCACCCTGATCCTGCGTGTACGCTATGCCCCTGGCTGCCTTGCCTTCGAAGATCACCTTGATCGCTCGCGCATTGACGCGCAGGTCCACGCGCCCCGAGCGGCGCGCCGGATGCAGGAAGGCGCGCGCGGTGTTGATGCGCTTCCCCTTGCCGATATTATATTGATAGACACCCGCGCCTGCCTGGATTGCGCCATTATAGTCGGAATTGTGCGGAATGCCGAGTTCGCCCGCAGCCTTGATGAAGGCGTCGACCAGATCATTCTGCCAATTGAGCGCGACGATCGGCAACTTGCCCTCATGGCCACGGAATTTCGGGTCGCCTTTGTCGATGTTGCGCTCGGTCTTGCGGAAATAGGGCAGGATGTCGTTATAGCCCCACCCCGGATTGCCCAACTGAGCCCATTTATCGAAGTCCGCTGCTTGGCCGCGGGTATAGATCATCCCATTGATCGCCATGGACCCACCGACGACGCGGCCCTGGATCGCCGGAATAGACCGTCCATCCAGCCCGTGGCACGGCTCCGACATGAAACTCCAGGTCGACCTGGGATTGAAGATCAACTTGATGAAGCCGGGCGGAAAACCGATATTGGGGTCGGTGTCAGCCGGCCCGGCTTCCAAAATGCAGACAGTCACCCCCGGCGTCTCGGCGAGACGCGCAGCCACTAGCGATCCCGCTGTACCCGCGCCGACGATCACATAGTCGAATTCGTCCGCCGCAGCGCTCATCTCGAGCCTCCTGAATTGTACGTGTCTTCCCGGTTTCAGTTCTTGCGGCCGATCACGAGCTTCTGCGATACCGACGCCTCCTGCCGGATCCTCATCGACCCTCCGCTGACATAAATCTACGCCAGCCGGCATCTGTGTGCCCAGTTGACGGCGGCGGCCGAGGCACTCAATCGGATCAAACAAGCTATTTCGGCATCTGAGGTCGGATGCATTGCAAATTTATTCAAAATTATGATTGATCATCTTTTCAGTGACGCAAGGCCAGCGCATAGCTCCTGGTCGATCCAGAATGATAACGCTTTAGTGAAAACAAGGTTGGTCTTTACTCCGACATACGAATGCCAAACACGATCGGGAGATAACTGGCCGCAGGTTATCACGGATCATTGAGGCGCAGAGTTTGACTGAATCCAATCGATTCGCCAAGGAACATTTAATATGGCCAACCAGGGACATGAAGACGTAAGAAACTCGAGCCCTCCGGAGTGGCGGGAAGGTTGGAAGGTCGTTCTGGCATCGACCATCGGTTACGGCTGTTGCATGCCCTTGTTCGGCGTCTCCACCGGCCTGTTCATCGAGCCATTTCAACGCGAGTTTGGCTGGACGGTCAGCCAGGCCGCATTCGCGCCCAATACTACGATGATTGTTGCGTTGCTTACGCCGTTCGCGGGGGGAATCATCGACCGGGTCGGCGCCAGGCGCGTAGCGATCTTCGGCGCTCTCTTTTTCATGCTCTTCTACCTGGCAATGAGTATCTTGCCGATGACATTGGCGACCATTTATCTGGTCACGATCGTTGTGGGATTGCTGGGAGCATCAGGAGGGCCGACAGCTTTCCTACGCGGAGTGGCAAGCTGGTTCGACCGACATACCGCTACAGCCTTCGGTATAACCTCGAGTGGGACGTCCATCGCAGGTTTAGTCGCACTTCCGCTCGTTGGGGCTGCTATCCAATATTGGGGATGGCGAGCGGGATTTCTCGTTATGGCAGCGATAGCTGCTTTCGTGATGCTTCCTCTGATACTGGCTTTCTTTCGCGAGAAGCCCAACGTCACACCTTCGGATGAGACGCGCGAAGTCGTCAGCGAACCTGCTGCATCACTTAAGGGTGTGCTTTCCGACCCCCGATTCTGGTGGTTGATGCTTTTCGTCAGTTCGGCTTCACTGGCAATGGGCGTGTACCTCTACCACATGCAGCCGATATTGCGGCAGGTGGGTCTTACGGCCCTGGGCGCAGCCGCTCTGGGGACTGTCTACGTCGTGGCGATCGGGGTCGGTCGTGCCAGTGCGGGTCTGCTGATAGACCGCTTCTCGCCCTACGCCGTGACGTTCGTCATGATAGGCGTGGGCGCGGTCGGCGCCTTCCTTTTGCTCCACTTGCAGCTGGAGGATTATTGGCTGCTCGTAGCGTGCGTCGCTGCAATCGGCCTGACATATGGCGCCGAAGTCGATTTTGGCGCATATTTCAGCCTGCGGCTCTTTGGTCTGACCAATTTTGGGAAAGTGTTTGGCATAACCATGATGGTCACCGGGGTCAGCACCTCGCTTGGCGGCATGGGCGCTTCGCAACTCGTCGATCGGTTCGGGAGCTACATTCTCGCGGTTCAGCTTTCCGCCGGTTTGTTCGCATTGTCGGCTGCAACGATCTTGATGCTGCGGTTAGCAGACCTCCGGCGAACGACACAACCCTGATCCGGACCGTGACGATCCTGCCCGTGACCTACTACTCGCTACATTGTTGCCCATGCAACTGCCTCAGCCGGTGAGGGGGAGCCATCCACCATTTCGATTGGCGAACAGATCTTGGGGTGTCCCTTATTATGACAATCTCGTTGATGTTTCTGTGAGCAGGGCGCACAGCGGAGTGAAGTCTTCGCTGGCTCAAGCAAGCGTTGTGAATGGCCACCTGAGGTTTAGGCTGCGATTGTCGCGCAGTGCTATTCTGACTGCGGAGCGTCAGCGCCGTGGCGCGACTGCATGGGCTTAATCCCTCAAAAGTCTACTCCTGACGACTGGATTTTCGCGATCGGCTCGAAGTTGACCGCGTGCCTCTTGCTAACTTCAAGGCCGCATAAAGCTTCAATCGTACGGTCATAGTCGAGGTGGCTGCACCGCCAGATTCTTCGCCCGTTCGTCTAGCCCGCAAGCATCGCCGTTCGAAGGGGAGTGCGGCCGAGTTTGAGATCGACCGTCTGTCGGTGAGCATCGGCCGAGGCGCAGATGCCGGCGTGACCTGCGATACATCAACCTGCTGCCGCCGCGATGTCCCGAGGTCGATCCCGTCGAAAACGTCTGGCAGTTCATGCGCCACAACTGGCTTTCCAACAAGGGTTGCAAATCTTACGACGACATCGTCGACCACTGCTGCTTTGCATGGAACAAAGTCGTCGGCTAACCATGGCGCTTGATGTCCATCGGCATCCGGCAATGGACCCATGGGTCATGATTAATGCACGTTGGTATCAGTATCCAAGACGGCGTAATACCCCTGCCGGCGGTACAACTTTGCGCCTTGCTGGACAGTCTAGACTGCCCCCGGGTGCATGGCGGGCGCCGACCGATGCGTCCCAGATTGCCGGCTGACGGCGCTCTCCCCTCTGATTCAATAGCAGCATGCTCATGGAAGCGGACTTTCCCGAAGATGGTGGAGCGCTACGTGCGGCAGATTGCACATCCTAGCGCAGAACCCCGACACCCCGCTCGGGGCGAACTTCGTGCACACGGCCTTCACGGCGAAGCCGCTGTCACGGTAACGAAACCGCCGCAGAAGCTGAGCCTGCGCAGCATGTCGACAGCCGAGCCAATCTCCTCGGAATTGCACTGGATCAGCCCAATACCAGCAGCAAGTCCTTCGCGTCGACCGATTGCCCGGCGCGCACCACCAGTTCGCCGACGATCCCATCGCGCGGGGCGAGGATGGCGGTTTCCATCTTCATCGCCTCGAGGGTGAGCAGCAGCTCGCCGACCGACACTTTCTGGCCCTGCCGCACGCCGAGCGCGCTGACCACACCGGGCATCGGCGCCGCGATCTGGTTTTCGTCCGCGCAATCGGCGACGCGGCGGCTGGCCTTTCTAGGGCCATGACGACGGTCGGCCACCGCGACCACCCGGGGCTGTCCGTTGAGTTCGAAGAACAGGCGGACCATGCCGTCTTCCTCAACCTCGCCGATCGCTGTCAGTTGGATCACCAAAGTCTTGCCCTGTTCGATCGTGATGTTGGCCTCTTCGCCCGGCTGCATGCCATAGAAGAAGATCGGGGTAGGCAGCGCGGAGACCGGCCCGAACCGCCGCCGCGCCTCGGCGAAGGCGGTGAACACCTTGGGATACATCAGATAGCTGGCGAAGTCGGCATCGCTTAAGCTGCGATCACACTGCGCCTCCGCTTCCGCTCGGCTCGCCGCGAGGTCCTGCTCGCCGAGCTGGCTGGCCGGCCGCACGGTAATCGGCGACGCCTCGCCGAGCACGCGCTCCTGCAAAGCCTTCGGCCACCCACCCGGCGGCTGACCGAGGTCACCCCGTAGCATCTCGATGACCGAGGACGGGAAAGCGATGTCCTTGGCCGGGTCGAGCACATCCTCTGGGGTCAGATCCTGCGCGACCATCATCAGCGCCATATCGCCGACGACCTTCGATGAGGGCGTGACCTTGACGATGTCGCCGAACAGCAGATTGGCGTCGTGGTACGCCTTGGCCACTTCGTGCCAGCGCGTATCGAGCCCGAGGCTGCGCGCCTGCTCCTTGAGATTGGTGAACTGTCCGCCGGGCATTTCGTGGAAGTAAACCTCCGAGGCGCCCGAGCGCAGGTCGCTCTCGAAGGCCGCGTACTGGCTGCGCACCGCCTCCCAGTAGAAGCTGATCTGGCGGAATGCGTGGGCGGCAATGCCGGTGTCCCGCTCGGTGTGCTTCACGCCTTCGACCAGAGCTCCGAGGCAGGGCTGAGAAGTGGTGCCGCTCATCGCGTCCATCGCCGCGTCGATGCTGTCGGCACCGGCGTCGATCGCGGCCAGCAGCGTCGCTGCGCCCATGCCCGAGGTGTCATGGGTGTGGAGGGCAATCGGCAGGTCGGTAACCTCGCGCAGCGCCTTGAACAGGACCGTGGCAGCCGCAGGCTTGAGCAAGCCGGCCATGTCCTTGACTGCCAGCATCTGGCACCCGGCGGCTTCAAGCTGGCGGGCGAGATTGACGTAGTAGTCGAGGCTGTACTTGGGCCGGCTCGGGTCGATGATATTGCCGGTGTAGCACAGCGCGCCCTGGGCGATCTTGCCGCTGTCCACCACGGCATCGATGGCGACGCGCATGTTTTCGACCCAGTTTAGGCAGTCGAACACGCGGAACACGTCGATTCCCTTGGCCGCCTCGGCGATGAAGTGGCGCACGACATTGTCGGGGTAGTTGGTGTAGCCCACGCCGTTCGCGCCGCGCAGCAGCATCTGGGTAAGCAGGTTAGGCGCGGCTTCGCGGATCGCGTAGAGGCGCTCCCACGGATCCTCGGACAGGAAGCGCATGGCAACGTCGAATGTCGCCCCACCCCAGCATTCGAGGCTCAGCAGTTGGGGCACGAGGCGCGCATAAGCCGGCGCGATCGCAACCATGTCGGCCGTGCGCATGCGGGTGGCGAGGAGCGACTGGTGGGCATCGCGCATCGTCGTATCCGTGAGCAGCGGGCGCTCCTGCGCGCGGACCCAGCGCGACAAACCCCAGGCGCCCTCGCGTTCGAGGATCTGCCGGGTGCCGTCGGGCACGGGGCCGGAAACCGCCGGAACCTTCGGCGGCTTGGCATGTGCCGGCGGCTTGTTGCGGCCCTTCACGTCCGGGTGACCGTTGACGGTGACATCGGCGATGTAGGTCAGCAGCCGGGTGGCCCGGTCGCGCTTGCGGCCGAGCGTCATCAGGCCCGGGGTCTCGTCGATGAACCGGGTGGTGTAGCGGTTGGCCAAGAACTCCGGGTGGGTCAGCACGTTCTCGAGAAACGGCAGGTTGGTGGCCACGCCACGAATGCGGTATTCCCGCAAGGAGCGCACCATCCGCGCTACGACTTCGTGCGGCGTCGGTGCCCAGGCGGTCACCTTCTCGAGCAGCGGATCGTAGTGACGGGTGACCACCGCGCCGGCGTAGGCCGTGCCGCCGTCCACTCGCACGCCATAGCCGAAAGCGCCGCGATACGCGGTGATCCTGCCGTAGTCGGGAATGAAGTTGTTGGCAGGGTCCTCGGTGGTGATCCGGCACTGGAGGGCGTGTCCGGACAAAGCGATTCCGGACTGAGGCGGCACCCCGGTCTCCGCGGCGACACCGAGCCGGCCACCTTCCGCGATCCGGATCTGCGCCTTCACGACGTCAATGCCGGTGACCATCTCGGTCACGGTGTGCTCGACCTGGATGCGCGGATTGACCTCGATGAAGTAGAAGGCCCCATCAGCCTCATCCATCAGGAACTCGACCGTGCCGGCTCCCACGTAGTTCGTGGCCGCGCCGATCTTGAGTGCCGCCTCGCACAGCGCCTGCCTCGCGGACTCGTCGAGATAAGGCGCCGGCGCCCGTTCGATCACCTTCTGGTTGCGCCGTTGGATCGAGCAATCGCGTTCGAACAAGTGGAACAGGTTGCCGTGGCTGTCGCCGAGCAGCTGAACCTCGACATGGCGGGCCCGGCGGATCAGTTTCTCGAGATAGACCTCGTCACGACCGAACGCAGCCTTCGCCTCGCGCTTTCCTGAGCGCACGGCCTCGATCAGGCCCGCTTCGTCCTCGATCGGCCGCATGCCGCGACCGCCGCCGCCCCAGCTGGCCTTGAGCATCAGGGGATAGCCAATCTCACGGGCGATTTGGCGGATCGCTTCGTCGTCGTCCGGCAAAGGATCGGAGGCGGGGACGACGCGCACGTGGGCTGCGATCGCGATCTTCCGGGCTGACACCTTGTCGCCAAGCTGCCGCATCGTCTCGGGTCTAGGCCCGATGAAGAGCAGCCCGGCCGCGGCGCAGGCCTCGGCGAAGTCGGGGTTCTCCGATAGGAAGCCGTAGCCGGGATGAATCGCATCCACCTTGGCCCGCTTCGCGATATCGATAATCCGCGCCCCATCGAGATAAGCCGCGATCGGGCCGGCACACTCACCGAGATGATAGGCCTCGTCAGCCTTGAACCGGTGGAGCGACAGCTTGTCTTCCTCGGCAAAGACCGCGACAGTCTGGATGCCGAGCTCGGTTGCCGCGCGGAAGACGCGGATCGCAATCTCGCTGCGATTGGCAACGAGGATTCGGCCAATTGAATTTGCTGACATCCCTCAGGTACTCCAAAATCTGCTCTGACGTTCCTGCGCCGCACTAGCTCAGGGTAGTGCGCCCCAAAGTTAAATGTGATGTCATCGCTATCTTTCTTGTGTATCGGCGGTTCGCAATATCATAGTTCATGGAATAGCGTGGATCGAAGGTCATGTTGACCTCCCACGGCTCGCGCAGGTTAATGTGGTCGGCGCTCAGCGTGAACCGCATGGTATCATTTGGCTGAAACAGCAATTTGCCGCGGATCGTCTCACGGTGATTCTTGCCGGCCTTCTTGTTGCCCGTGGTGATGTTGGTGATGTAGCCGTCGCTGTTCCGGAACTGGCCCGCGGCGCTGAATGCCACGGTGTCGGAGATCGGTCCGGACAGATAGAGCTGGCCGCGTGACGTGTTGAAATTGCCGTAGGACAGCGATCCTTTCGCGCTCCATTCAAAGCTGGGCCTCTTGGTCGTGACAAGGATTGCGCTGCCCGTCGCATTTCGACCGTAGAGCGTGCCCTGTGGCCCTTTCAGCACCTGGATTTGATCGACATCGACGAAATCGAAGTCATAGGAATCCTGCGCGGTGACATAAACGCCATCGATATAGAGCGCGATGTTCGAGGGATTGCTGACGCCACTGATCGTTGTGCTGACACCGCGAAGCAACGGCTCGCTGAACGCGCCCAGCGTCTGAATGGTGAGGCCCGGCGTGACCGCGGCCAGTTCCATCGTCGACTTGATTCCTGCCGCCTCAAGGCGTTGGGGCGTAAGTACCGCGACCGAGAGGGGGATATCGATCAGCTGTTCGGGGCGGCGCTGAGCCGTCACCACGATATCGTCTTCCGACTGGGACGTCACGGAAGCAGCCGGCGCATCGGATTGCGCGGTATCGCTTGAAACCGGCGGTGTTGCTGTATTGTCCGCCGCGGTCTGTGCCTGTGCGGTTCCGCCTCCGATGCCGGCGAGCAGCACAACGGCGCTAGCGCCGGCGCTCATCCAATTCTTTTTCATGCTCATCCTCCCAGATCGCTTATTTTTCAAGCAGCATCGATGATCGAAGCGCAAATTCACTTCTGTCGCTGGATAGGCGCGCTTCGCTGCGCGGGAGGACCGTCTCGCGAGCAGTGCGCGCGAACGGTGGATGCATTTCCGACTCGTCCTGCGCAACAAATCGCGATCGATACTTCACAACGACCCTCTCCCTGGTGCCAGAGTGCTTTCGACGCATCGCGCATTCTGCCAGGCTTGTCAATTTCTGTGGATCATTATGCACATATAGGAATTTGACAGTGGCGTGCATATGCGCTGAAGGGCCGAGCGGGAGATTAGGGCGACAATGGCGATGGGAGCACGGACGTCAGTGGAGAATAAGGGCGAAGCGCAAGAGAACGCGAGCGCACCCAGTTCGCGCGCGATCAGCGCGACAATCGCGATCCTTCGCCTGCTAGCCGGCGAAGATCAGTCGGTTGGAGCAAAGGCAATTGCCGATCGGCTGGGATTGCCGACGAGCACCTGCTTCAAGGTACTGAAGCTCCTTGCGGCCGAAGAGCTGGTGGATTTCAACCCGATCACCAAAGGCTATGTTCTAGGGGGCGGGACAGTTTCGCTTGCCCGGCGCGCGTTGGATCCGATGAATGCCTTCGCCTTGATGCGCGATGAGCTCGAACGGATTGCCCATGATCGCGGTGCCTCGGTGACGCTCTGGCGCGCAATGCCACGCTGCCGGGCGATGATGGTCGGAGCGGCCGAGGCTAGCATGCACGTGCGGGTCCATTTTCCGATCGGCCAGCGCATCCCTTTGTTCGTAGGAGCGATGGGCATTGCCTTCGCCGCCTACACCGACATTGCTCTCGATGAGTTACGAGAGGAATTCTCTCGAATCCGCTGGCATGTCGCTCCATCCTTCAGCGACTATCGTGCCGGGATAGAGCATGTCCGACGCCACGGGTTCTCGGTAGATCGGGAGAATTACGCCAAAGGCATGTTTACGGTCGGCGTACCGATCGGCAATCGGATCGGGCACATGCGCTACGTCCTGTCCGGCACAATGGTCTATAGCGATCGCGTCGAGGAAGATGCCAAGCTGGTGGCCCGCGATCTGCTGGACGTTGCGCAACGATTCGCCGCCCACCTCGGTTGACAGGGTGGCACTTGGCCGCCTGCGACTTCGGACGCGCTCGATGATGATAGCAGGCGCCGTGCCGCCAGCGGCGCACATTATCACCAATCCGAGCTTGAGTCGCGGCGCTCGAGCGATTTGAGAAGCGTTCCGATGAGATCGCCCAGTCGTCGCGATCCGGCTGGCCGAGCGCGAGGCCTCCCGCGCAAGGTCGAGCAGTGTCCCACGCCGCCCTGCTAGATCACGCCCTCGTTTCGTAGCAGGTCGATGTCGGCCTGGTCCAGCCCGAGCCGGCCGCCAAGAACTTGTGTATTAGCGTCGCCGGGCATGCGGCCCGCGTGACGCACCTCTCCGGGGGTGCGTGATAACTTGGGCACGACCCCCGTCATGCGGAACGGACCGAGTTCCGGATCGTCCACGCTTACGACCATCTCGCGCTCGGCGAGATGCTCGTTGCGGGTAATGGTGGCTGCGTCCCAAACCGGCGTGCCAACCGCGCCGGCCTCGTCGAACAGCTGATCGACCTCCGCAAGAGTCCGCTCGGCCATCCAGGCGGCGACATGGGCGTTGAAGCGTTCACGATTGCGGTCGGTATCGGCCACGGTTCCCAGATCGGGATCGCCTTCAAGGCCGACCAGGCGGATATAGGCGGCCTGGGTGCGCGGCGTTGCGTTAGAAACAGAGAAATAGCCGCCGTCCCGAGTCCGATAGACGTTGACCGTCGGCATGCCGGGGGTTTCGCTGCCCATGCGCGCTAGGATGCGGCCGGTCTGGTCAAAGACCGGGATCTGCTGTTCAAGCATGCGCATCAGCGCCTCGTTCAGGGCGACGTCCACGACCTGTCCAACGCCGTCTCGCTCGGACGCCCGCAGGGCGAGCATTACGCCGAACGCCGCCCAGATCGCGGCGGCGGTGTCCCCAAGCGAGGCGGCGCTGTGGCTGGGAGGTCCTTCGGCCGTGCCGTTCAGCTGCGCAAAACCCGAACCGGCCTCCCCCGTCCGGCCATAGCCACGCCGGGTGCGGAAAGGACCGGTCTGTCCCCAGCCGCTGACCCGACCGATCACCAGCCGTTCGTTGACCTCCGCCAGAAGCCGATCCCGTGCGAAGCCCAGCCGCTCCAGCACGCCCGGTCGAAAGTTCTCCAGGAGTACGTCGGCTTTCGCGAGCACCTGCTCCAGCAACTCGCACCCGCGTGGGCTCTTCAGGTTGAGCGTGATGGGAAGCTTGTTGCGATCAAGCGACTTGGCCCACAGGCCCACGCCATTCTTGGGATAGACCTTGCGCAAGGGGTCAAGACTGGCGGGGTTCTCCACCTTGATGACGGTTGCGCCGAAATCCGCGAGGATGCTGGCCACCATCGGTCCAGCCACGATGTGGCCGATGTCGATCACCAGCACGCCGGTCAGCGGCCCCAGATCGGTCCTGTCAATCTTGTGGATCAGCATGTCGGCGACGTTCATATCGTCATCGTCCTTGTAGGCTGGATTGTTCATCACCTAGCTTGCCGCGCGGAATCTGCCGAGAAAATCAACCGCGCGAGTCGATGCAGACGCATACATCTAGGCTGTGCGACGGGATGCGCGATGCATCATCAAAATGAATATCGAGAAGCAAGTCGCCAGAAGAGCAAAAGCCATTGACGAGTTGAAGGTGCCAGTCAGATCCCGGAGGAAGCCCACGATGATCGGAGTCTGTGAATAAGCCTGCAATGTTGACCCCGTTTTTGGGGTGATAGGCGTCCAAAGTTGACCCCCTGAACGATAGCGGTTCACGCTCTTGCACTTTGCTGCGGGAGCGGGTGGGAGATGCTGATCGTGGAGACGGTAGCGCGCATCCGGTGCGAGTTTTTCGTTAAGGGCAAGTCGATCAAGGAGATTGTGTGAGACCTTGGCGTGTCGCGGAACACGGTTCGCAAGGTGCTGCGCTCGGGCGAGACGGCTTTCACGTACGAACGCAGCGTGCAGCCCTTGCCGAAGTTGGGTCCTTGGGCTTCGGATCTGAACAGGCTTCTGGAGGCGAACGACCGCAAGGCCCGGCGCGAGCGGCTGACGATGATCAGGTTGTTCGAGGAGTTGCAGGGTCTTGGCTATCGTGGCGGCTATGACGCGGTCCGACGGTACGCGGCAAACTGGCATCGCGAGCGCTCAGCGGTGACGGCGGCGGCCTATGTGCCGCTGAGCTTCGCACCTGGTGAAGCTTACCAGTTCGACTGGAGCCATGAGATCGTCGTCATTGCCGGGGCGACGACCACCGTGAAGGTCGCGCACATGCGGCTTTGTCATAGCCGGATGTTCTACGTGCGCGCCTATCCGCGCGAGAGCCAGGAGATGGTCTTCGATGCGCACGACAAGGCGTTTGCCTTTTTCGGCGGGGCCTGCCAGCGCGGCATCTACGACAACATGAAGACGGCGGTCGATGCGATCTTTGCCGGTCGCGAGCGCCAGTATAACCGCCGCTTCCAACAGATGTGCGGACATTATCTGGTCGAGCCAGTTGCCTGCACGCCAGCATCGGGGTGGGAGAAAGGCCAGGTCGAGAATCAGGTTGGCCTGGTGCGTGAACGCTTCTTCACGCCCCGGCTGCGCTTCAAGAGCTACGCCGAGATGAACGCATGGCTTGAGGATCGCTGCGTGGCGCGGTCGAAGCATGCCGCACATCCCGAGTTGAAGGACCGGACGGTGTGGGAGGTGTTCGAGACCGCGGATCGTCCCGCCCTGATCGCCTATCGCGGGCCCTTCGACGGCTTCCACGCTCTGCCCGCGTCGGTATCGAAGACGCTGCTGGTGCGGTTCGACTATAACAAATACTCAGTGCATGCGTCAGCGGCGGGACGGCCGGTAGATATCCATGCCTATGCCGACCGTATCATCATCCGGCAGGAAGGCGAGATAGTCGGCGAGCATGTCCGCCGGTTCGGCCGTGAGCAGACGATCTATGATCCCTGGCATTACGTCCCTGTGCTGGCGAGAAAGCCCGGCGCGCTGCGTAACGGCGCGCCCTTCAAGGACTGGTCGCTTCCGCCGGCAATCGAGCGGGTACGCCGCCGCCTTGGCGGCCATGCTGATGGCGACCGCCAGATGGTCGGCATCCTGACGGCGGTCCTGAGCGACGGGCTCGATGCCGTGGAAGCCGCCTGCGCCGAGGCGCTGATCGGCGGCACCGTCAGCCGCGACGTCGTGCTCAACATCCTGCCCCGTCAGCGCCAGCCATCGGCGCCGCTGACCATCGCTACGCCCGAGGCGCTCCGGCTCCATCACGAGCCCGTCGCCGACTGCGCCCGTTACGATAGCCTGAGGAGGTTCTATGGAACGCCACGAGATCCTGGAGATGATGGGGACGCTCAAGCTCGCGGGCATGCGGCACGCCTATGATGAGGTGATCGCCGATGCGGTAAAGCGACAACATGGCCCAAGCCGCGTGGTCGGCGATCTGCTGAAGGCCGAGATCGATGAGAAGCAGGCGCGCTCGATCAAATATCAGATGACGATCGCCAAGCTGCCGCTGGCCAGGGAAATTACGGCGTTCGATTTTGCCGACACGCCGATCAACGAGGGGCTGGTTCGCGATCTGGCCACCGGCGCTTTCCTGGCCAACCAGCGCAATGCCGTGCTGGTCGGAGGAACCGGGACCGGAAAAACCCATCTTGCCATTGCGATCGGGCGCTCGTGCGTACGCGTCGGCGCCAGGGTCAGATATTATAACACCATCGACCTGGTGAACCGGCTCGAAGCTGAAACCCGCGCAGGAAAAGCGGGGCGCATTGCCGATCATCTGTCCCGGCTCGACCTGGTGATCCTCGACGAGCTCGGCTATCTGCCGTTCGCGCTGTCTGGCGGCCAGTTGCTGTTCCACCTGGTCAGCCGACTCTACGAGCAGACCTCGATCATGGTGACCACCAACCTCGCGTTCGGCGAATGGCCCTCGGTGTTCGGCGACGCCAAGATGACCACCGCGCTGCTCGACCGGCTGACGCACCATTGCGATATCATCGAAACCGGCAACGAGAGCTGGCGCTTCAAGAACCGCGAAGCTGCTTAATAGCCCAAGAGAAACGCCATCGGCATGGGGGTGAGCCGGCTCCGGGCTACGCCCTCTGCCGCCTCACCCCCATGCCGACGATCCGGACGCACTATCAGGGGGGTCAACGTTGGGCGCTTATCCGGGGTGAATATCCGGTGCCGATTGACACGGAGTCGCCACCGAAGCGATCGTCGCAAGCGATGTTATCGTCGCGACCGCCACCGCTCGACCTTCTCGACCGATCATCTCCGGTACCAACGCCCAGAACGGGACCAGCGCACCAAATGCGCCGCCGGCGGCAATACAAAGCCCAACGATCTTCAACGACGGAGTGGGCGCCAGAAGACAGACGCCCCAACCGATTGCCGCCATCATCAGCGCGCCTGCTGCGTACAAGAAACGCTCCGCGTGACGGTCCGACAGGGCGCCGGTCACGAACATGCTGATGATCGCCGTGAGCGCCGGGAGCGCCGATAGCAGGCTGATCAGAAGCAGATCGTATCCAGAGTGCACGGCATCCTTGACGATCAACGGGGTCCAACTCGCAAGGATGCTTGTCGACGTCTGGTTGCAATAGATGATCGCGGCGAGGACAAGGACATTTTTCGTGATTGCGCTTCGCCAAGTCCCCTTTGCATGCGGCTGAACAGGTTTCGATCGCTCCAGGCTCGTCTTGATGGCTTGCTTCTCGTCGCTCGTCAGCCACCTCGCCTGGTCCGGCGTATCGACAAGCAGGAAATAAGCCACGATGCCCAGGAGAACGGTGGGCGCACCTTCCAACAGGAACAGCCATTGCCAACCCTGTAGCCCGAGCATTCCGTCCATTTGGAGGATCGGGCCTGCCAGGAGAGCCCCGAAAACGATTCCGATCGGTGCTGCGGCCAGGAACAGGCTGTTGGCCCTCGCTCTGACCGTAGCCGGAAACCATGCCGACACGAAAAACAGGACCCCCGGGATCATTCCAGCCTCTGCGGCACCAAGCAGGGCACGAAGCAAATACAGGCTTTAAGGTCCGGAAATGAACACCATTGCCATTGAGGCAAGGCCCCAGGTGATCATGATCCGGGGGATCCAGATTCTGGCCCCGAACTTCTCAAGCATTACATTGCTTGGTATTTCAAACATTACATACGTCACAAAGAACACGGACGTGGCGACGCCGAACATCGTCATGGTCAGGCCGAGGTCGGCATTCATCGACAAAGCTGCAAAGCTCAGATTCGTGCGATCCAGATACGCCATGAAGCAGCCCGCCATAAGCGGCATCAAGCGCCGGAACGCCTTCTTGATTGCAGCTGCCTCGAAATCGGAAGTAGCCATGGCCGATCCCGATGCAATGTCGCTATTATTCACGCGTACGCCGCTCCTCATACCCATGGGGTGTCATTGTCTGGCCATTCTTTTGTGGGATCGGCCCACGAACTATGGCTGGTCCGCTCCCCTGTCAAGCAAGTCGGAGAAGCGCATTGACGACCCGCGGACGTAAACGCTCGCCGCTATGAACCGTACCGGCGCGAGGTCAGCCAGCAGCGGGTGTGCGCGGTCGGATCGGCGGCATCGAAGCGCGCGCCGCTGCCGATCGCGCGAGGCAGAAGGGCGAGCACTGTCCCGCATGCTGGTGGCAACCCGCGCCAAGCAGGTGAGAATCAAATCAGAGATCGCTGTCCAAACCCGGGCCTGATGAAGATGCCTGGCCTCGTCGTGCTTGCAGGCAAAGAAAGTACGTCTGACGCGAACCCAGGCTATCATTCTTCCCGAGCTCAAAACGGGACAAGGCCACCGGACGCTGATCCCCGCTGATCGGCATCGGGCGGGGCAGGTCGGCTCGACCGCCCTTCCCCACATTTCGCATCAGGGCTGCTAAGACCACGCTGCCTGCCCCTACTTGCTGGAACGACCAGCGCTTTCCCGGTCCCAGACGGCCCCACTCGCTTCACGCTCGCGCAACTCTTTCTTTTTGACTTTCTGGGTCGGCGTTCGAGGCAGTTCGTCCAGCACTTCAAGGAAGCGCGGCACCATGAAGTGTGGCATTCGATCGTCACACCATTTGATGATTTCCTCGAACGAGGCGTGCGCCCCCGGCTTGAAGATGATAAATGCCTTCACTTCCTGTTCGCCGCCCATGTCGTTGGCACTCACGCCGATGACGGCGCTTTCTGCGATCGCCGGGTGCGCATCGAGAACTGCTTCCACCTCGAAGGACGAAATATTCTCGCCGCGTCGACGCAGGGCGTCTTTCATGCGGTCCACGAAGTAATACCATCCGTCCGCGTCGCGCCGCAGGCCGTCGCCTGTGTGAAACCACAGGTCCCGCCACGTCTCGATCGTCTTTTCGGGCATGTTCAGATAGCCGTCACACATGATCTGACTCACGCGCGGGCGTATCAGGAGCTCTCCCACCTGCCCTTCCTCCACCGGATCCCCAGTTTCCGGATCGGCCAGCCGGACTTCGTACCACTGGTCCACCAATACACCCGAAGCGCCCGGCGGGCGCGAAATGCCGGGCGGGGTCATCATAACGAGCGATGTTTCCGTGAGGCCGAAACCTTCCACGAACTCGGTGACGCCGAACTTTTCCGAGAAGGTCGACGCTAGGTCCGGTAGAAGCGGCGCGGTGTAGATCCGTTTGATCGAGTGCTTGCGGTCGTTTTCGCTCGGCGGCTGCGAGCAAAGAAACGCGAAGGTGGCACCAATCAAGTTGCAGACCGTCGCACCGCTTCGCACGGCTCGTGGAAGGAATTCAGAGACGCTGAATTTCGGGTACAGCACGCATTTCGCGCCAACGATGAGCGACGGATAGACGGTAAGGAACTGTGCGTTACCGTGGAACAGCGGAAATCCTGTCATGTATACATCGTCTGATGTGAGCCGGACAAGCTGTACGCACTGCTCCGCGAAGAAATACAGCTGCGAGTGCGACATCGTAACGCCCTTGGACGGACCGGATGTTCCTGACGTGAAGAGGATCGCGGCCGTGTCGGACGGCGCCACGCGAACGCCAAGGTTGCTTGCATCCGCGTCATAGAGTCCGGAAAACGGACTGACTGAAAATTTGAGACAAGGATCAGGATCAGCGGCTATTTGCGAGGCATCGTCGACGAGAACGCAATGTTCGACGGCTGCAAGCTCATCCTGTATTTCGGCCAGGCGCGGCGTCAGCGCCGCCGTCGTCACTATCAGCTTCGCGCCACTCAAGTTAATCTGATGCCGAAGAACCTGACCTTTATAGCTGTCCCCGACCGTAACCTCGGCCGCACCGAGCTTCGCCAATGCCCACCATGAAAGGACATATTCAAGACAATTTGGAAGGAACAACACCACTAGGTCGCCCGCCTTGACGCCGCGCTTTGCGAAGCCCCGCGCGAGGCGGTTTGCTTCGGCGTTGGCCTTGCTGAAGGAGTAAACCTCGCCGGCATCGGTCCAGCTGATGCAAGGTCTGTCGGGCATGACCTCAGCCTGGTGCTCGAGGACTCTCGGCAACGTCCAGTTTGCTCGCGGAAAATGCGGGTCGAAATGGGGGAAAGTCAACATGAAGATCACCTATCAGCCATCGAACGTGCTAAATGATTCCGACCTATTTGTAGCGATGTCGGTCTGGGTGTATCGACACGTGTCACGCTCATTGTCCAGTCGTAATTTGGAACTTGCATGTTAATGTTCATCCGTAAGCGCCGACGGAATGTTCCGTCGGCGCTTACGTTCATCCGAGCACTCGCGGGCCATTATTGCTGGCCCGGCATACGTTGCTTTCCAGCGCCGCCCCTTTGATCAATACCTTGCGACCCTGTACGCTCCGGCCGACTTTCGCGTCGATGCCCTCTGGCAAATCGGCATCGGCGGAAACCACTTGCGCCGAGATCCGACACATCATACTCCAGCATTAGAACTAATAGCGTTCTCAGCTGAGACCTCAACACAGTGAGAGGTGCGACCAGCCTCGTGAGAACAGAGGGACCCGATGACTGAATTCGTTCCGATGCCATGGAAAGCAGTGCCACCACCAACCTTAGTCCGTCCCGTTAGCAACGCAATCAACATACTTCGACTGCTCGCAGAGTCGGGGCAGCCCTCAACAGTGACCGCGATCGCCCGGGAGCTGAACATCAATGCAAGCACGTGCTTCAACATCCTGCGAACGCTTGCCTTCACCGGCGTGATCGACTTCGATCCCGTTACCCGGAGCTATTGCACAGGTCTGGGGGCGATCGATCTTGCGAACAAGGCGCTGTTGAGGGATTCGGCCACCACGCTGCTCTCACATCCCCGAGTGCAGCACCTGGCGCTCACCTACGGGGTGACGATGACGGTCTTCAAGCGAATCGGTGCAGACCGTGTCACGGCAGTATCGGTGATTGAAGGGACTGCCGCCGTACGCATCCATATCCGCTTGGGCCAGCGCTTTCCCCTACTGGTGGGTTCGTCTGGAAGAGTGTGGGCGGCCTTTGGCGGACTCAGCCAAGCGGATATTGGCCGTCAATGGTCTGCCATGCGATGGCACAACCAGCCGGATCTGGCCGACTACCTTGCGCAGGTCGCTCTGGTGGCCAAGCGCAAAATAGCGATAGACGATGGCGACCACGTGCCTGGCATGTTCAGTGCATCCGCGCCGGTCTTCCGCTCCGACGGCACCTTGCAATATTCATTGTCGGCGGCCTGGGCGCGCGGGCAGCATGACAAGCCGACCACCCGGCTAATTGTAACCGAGCTAAAAAAGATCGCCGCCGAACTGCAGGCTTTCGAGTAACTAAGCCGCTCCAGGCTGCCGCCGCCATTCTGCGCCAGGACCGGACCCACCCCGCGCTGAGCCGCTATCCCTATGAATCACCTGGTCCGTGATGAAGTGGCTGGGCCGCGATGTGGGAAACCCGCCCGAACCTGCAAAATCGAAATGCACGCTTGCTTGCTCAAGGTCGCGGTAACGTTGGAAGGTATCGCTCCAGTGAGGGCCGCCTTCCGGTGATCGGTTGATATTCGAGATAGCGCCGGGACACGGTCTGCGACGTTGCGCAGTGCGCCGGGCTTTCTCGCCAGGGCACGGTCGTAATGCCAGGGATCATAGATCGTCTGCTCACGGCCGAACCGGCGTAAGCGTGGCCTGAGGACCGCGGTTCAGGCGGCTTCGGCGATCGGTCGCTGATCTGGCCGCCAGTTCCACGGCATGAGTTCGTCCCAGCGGGCAGCAGGCCAGTCGCCAGCGATCTTGGCGATGACGTCGGCAATATAGGCCTGCGGTTCGAGGCCATTGAGCTTGGCGGTCTCGATGACGGAATAGACGGCAGCGGCGCGATCGCCGCCTGCCTTTGATCCGGCAAACAGCCAGTTTTTACGGTTATGCATACCTTTCCATAACCGAAATTATGCGAAGCGCCGGATTATGCGCAGGTGCCAACGGCGGGGCCAGTTGTTGCACTAGACCCGCAGCCATAAACTTCACATAATCACAGCGACTGCAGGAAGCTCATCAGATTGTCCGAGGCTCGGAAGCGGCCCGGCGCGGCGGCGCTTGGTTGCAGCTTCATCAGAGCCTGTTCCTTCATCGCGAGATCGGCTTCGACGTACATATGCGTCGTGGCCGTATCTTCATGACCGAGCCACAGGGCGATGACGGTGATATCGACGCCCGATTGAAGCAGGTGCATCGCTGTTGTGTGCCGAACCGTATGGGGTGTGATCGGGCGGTCAAGGAGACTTGGATTCTTGCGACCTGCGGTCACAACGGCAAGGTTCAAGCGCTGAGTGAGGTTCGAGCGGGTCATGCGGCCGCCGCTTCGGTTCGGAAACAGGAAACTATCCCCAGAGGGATCGCCGATCTGGCGGCGCCAGGACCTGATGAGCGCGGCAGTCAGACGCCAGAGCGGCACGCTGCGTTCTTTGCGGCCCTTGCCACGCAGATGCACGGCGGGCTGACCTTCAAGCACAACGTCCCGGCACCGCATGCCGATCATCTCGGAAACGCGGGCGCCCGTGTTGTACATCATGCTGAACAAGGCGCGGTCGCGGTGTCCAGCCCAGCTAAGCCGGTCAGGTGCGTCGAGAATGGCGCTGATCTCGGGCCGTGACAAAAACCCGACCATTGATCGATCAAATCGCTTGAAGGGGATTGCCAGCGCCCGTTCTATCGTTGCTAGCGACGCAAGGTCGTGATGCGATGCATATTTAAGGAACGTCCTGATCGCGGCGAGACGTGCGTTGCGGCTTCGAACGCTGTTGCCTCGATCCTTCTCGAGATGGTCGAGAAAGGCGAGCAACAACGGCGCGTCGAGATCGGGCAACGTGATAGCGCTGGGCGTTCGATGGAGTGCCACGGCCGCGTAGTTGAGGAGCAGGCGCAAGGTATCCCGATATGCCGCTACGGTCTGAGCGCTGACCGCGCGCTGCTCACCGAGATGATCCAGAAAGAAGCGCTGGACGAGCGTCGGCAATGTTGGAGGGGTACGGTCAGTCATGAACCGCCTCCCCGAAAGCAAAACTCTCGAAGCGGTTGCCTGCGGTGGCCATCAAATCCGGGATGCCGGTCAAATACCAGTAGGTGTCTGACACCTTTGCATGACCGACGTAGGTTGAGAGGGCCGCGATCGCATTGTCGATATCGACACCCTCAGCTTGCCACCGTTGAATGCGCCTGCAGATAAATGTGTGCCGGAGGTCATGGATGCGAACGTTGCGATAGGCACCGCGGGCAACGATGGCGGCTTCGTCGCGCAACTTCTGGAATGTCCAATGTACCGCACGCTTTTTTAGCGATCGTGATGGGGTCGAGACGAAAAATGGATCCTCAGCCACGCGTGGCAGGAAGCGGTCCCGCATGCCAAGATAGTCGGCGAGCGCAACGGCGACGGTGGCGTGGAGCGGCACATGCCGCGATTTGCTGAACTTCGTCATCCGGACCGTCAAACATCGACTTCCGAGGTCCACATCGGCGCAGCGCAGCTTGATCGCTTCGGAAACGCGCAGGCCGGTTGCGGCAATCAGTCCATAAAAGGCTTCGAACGCAGCAGGCCGCAGGCCACCTTCTGGGTCGAGGCGACGTGCCGCTGCAAGCAACGCCGAGATCTCGTCCTCAGTGTAGATATGGGGCGTGGCCCTGCGCTGGGACCTGCCGAATATCTGGGCCTGCGGGAACTCAGTGGCCGGATCTTCCCGCAGAAGGTAGGCGGCGAAAGGCCGAAGTATGTCGAGCCGGCGCGCCCACGCTCGCGGTTCACTGCCTCGCGCATGCCCCTTTGCCCACTCAATGGCTAGGTCCGATGTCAGCGAACCCTGGTGGCCAGAACTATCGAAGAAACTGCCGAAGGATCGAAGCTGGCTGGCGTTCGGCCCATCTCCACGGAAGCCCAGCGATGTACGCTCGGCAAGGTAGGCCTCTACCTGCGCTGTCATGGTAATCGACATCATGAGGCCCTCCCTGGCCAGGGCATGGCCACGGCCGACAGCCGACGGAGATCGATCTTGGTGTAAATCTTCGACGTGTCGAGGCTACGGTGACGCAGGATATCGGCGATGTGCTTCATGGGCGTGCCGTCGCTGAGCAGGCGGCTCGCGATGCTGTGACGAAGGATGTGGGGATCAGTCCGATCCAATCCGCATCGTGCGAAAGCCGCGATCACCGCATGCTTGGCGACGCCCGCCCTGATCGGGACGTCATACGGCGCTACATGGCGAACGAAAATCGCACGGTTACTGGTCTTCGGCCGCTCATGGCGCAAATAGTCTGCGATGGCGTCGCCGGTGGCCACCGGCAATGGAAGGCTGTCGGTGAAATGCGTCTTGGTCCTGGCTATACGAATGATCCCGTTGCGCCAATCGACGTCGTCGAGGCGAAGTTTTACGACCTCGGAACATCGTAGCCCGAGATCGGTGACGCATCTGACCATTGCGTAAGCGCGCCGCCGTGAGGGCAGATGATCGTCGAATGACGCGAGAACCTCGTCAATCTGGGTTGGCGACAACACGTCGGGCAACTCCGCCAGGCGCCAATGCGCGGCCCGCGGAATCGCCTGCAAGAGCCGACCGACATCATCGCCCAACATCTTGCGAAACTTGAAATAACATCCAACTGTGCCGCCAGCGACACGCACGGCGCCACTACTCCAACAACGGCCTTCGCCGATGACAAAGCGCCGGACGACTGCCGGGTCGAGCTTCTCAGGATCAATCTCGCCATCACCGAACCGCTCAAGGAGCAGCCGGCGAATGATATGGATCCGCTGCCGCCGCGTTGTGTCCGCCAGGCCACCGACATCGCGCATGTAGCGATCGAAGGCCGCCAGTTCACCATCGAGCCAGCCCCTCTGTTCGATCGCCGCAATCCGCCTTTGGGCACGAAGCACACGCAGAAGGTGCCGGATAGCCACGCGCAACTCGTGGTGCACCTTGCGGACCGGGTAAGGGCAATCGCAAGACGGCACATGGGTATCCAGGAACCTCCATTGCGCCGCCTCATCGATCAGCGCGATGTCCAAGCCTTCCTCGGTCGTCCACTTCGCGAAATGCGCGACGCAAGCAAAATACACTCGCACTGTGTGCGGATGATATCGGCCCGCTCGAAGATAAGAGACATACTCCTCCTCCACGGACGAAAAGACACTGTTCGTCAGCCAGCGGCGCGGACCCGGCTGCAATAGATCAGACTTCATAAAACGCTCCTCTCCAGATGGTGGTCGGAGAGGGGAGCGTATTATGTGCAGCTAAAGTTAGTCATGCTGCAACGTATGCGGCGGAAAATAGCGGACTGGGCACAACCCGCCGTTGGCACCTGCGCATAATCCGGCGCTTCGCATAATTTCGGCCCAGGGCCACACACCGCATGGCGCGCTCCGCGACGTTGTTATCGATCTCCAGACGGCCATCATCAAGGAAGCGCGTGAGCGCGACCCAGCGCTTGCGGCCATAGGCGATAGCCTTGGCCATCTCGGACTTGGGCGAGAGACGGCGCAACGCATCGTCGAGCGTCTGGCGCAGATCATCGATCAATGGCCGGGTGCGGTCCTGCCGGCTTCGTCGTCGGCTATCGGGTTGCTGGCCTCGAACCTCTGCCTCGATCTCGTAAAGCTCGCCGATGCGTTCCAGCAGATCAGTGGTGAGCGGCGTCGGCTTGGTGGCGTGGATGTCGAATATCTTCCGCCGGAAATGCGCCCAGCAAGCAACCTCAGTGACGCGGTTCGTGTCGTAGAGCTTGTCATAGCCGGCATAGCCGTCAGCCTGGAGATAGCCGGTGAAGTTGGCCAGCTGCCGCTGGGGATGCGCGCCAGTGCGATCGGTGGTGAACTCATACCAAACCAGCGACGGGGTCGTGGCACCAGAGCCGCGATCATCGACGGCGTAAGCCCAGAGCCTGCCGGTCGCCGTCTTGCCGCGTCCCGGGTCAAGCATGGGAACCGGCGTATCGTCAGTATGAATCTTCGAGGCGGTCAGGCCGACCTCGCGAATACGGCTAATGATCGGGTCGAGCAGCACGGATGCCTGTCCCACCCAGCCTGCTAGCGTCGAGCGGTCGATCTCGATGCCCTGCGCAGCCATGATCTCGGCTTGACGGTACAGCGGCAGATGATGATCGAACTTGGATACGACGACGTGGGCCAGCGTGCCAAAGGTCGCCTTGCCCCGGGCAATCGCCTTTACCGGCGCGGGCGCCTGAACGATCTTCTCGCAGGAGCGGCAGCTATACTTGGGCCGGATGGTCCGAATGACACGCCATTGCACCGGCACGGCATCGAGCATCTCATCGCTATCCTGTCCCAACGGCCGCAACGTCCCGCCGCAGTCGGGGCAGGTGCAGATGCCTTGCTCAGGCTCGATCCGCTGTTCCTCGCGCGGCAGATGGGCCGGCAGCGCGCGAACAGGCGCTGACCGATCGCCATCTGCCAGGTCGCCCCGCCGCGCGGCGGCGACGATGGCCTCACCCTCGAGCTCTTCGAGCGCCAGCTCAAGCTGCGCGATCTGGGTGTCGAGCTTCTCGGACGACTTGCCGAACTGCATCCGCTTGAGGCGCGCGATCTGCACGCGCAGCGTGTCGATCAGGATATCGCGAGCAGAAATATCGGCGTGGGCGGCCGCCAAAGCAGCTTCGAGCTCGGCGATCCGAGCGTCTTTGTCAGAGGTGGAAAGGCCTGCGTCCGACACCGCGATCCTATAGCGAATCGGACACTCCAAAGCCAGCAAAACTGCCGGAAAATGGGCGTTTTATCCCGCGAGCGATGGGGTAAAAGTGCGTTCCGGCCGCCGCCAGTCGATGCCTTCCAATAGCATGGAAAGCTGCGCGGCCGTCATCATCACCGACCCGGCCTTAGTCGATGGCCACACGAACCGACCCCGGTCCATCCGCTTGGAGAAAAGGCACATGCCCTGGCCGTCATACCAGAGCAGCTTCACCAGATCGCCGCGCTTCCCGCGAAAGGCGAACAGCGCACCGGAATGCGGGCTCTGTTCCAGAACTTGCTGCGTCATCACAGCTAGGCCGTCAAAACCCTTACGCATGTCTGTCGCGCCACAGGCCAGGAATATCCGCGTCGATGGTGGCAGCGGGATCATCGCGTCAGGATACCGATAACCCGCGACAGAGCATCAGCATCGACCGTGGCATCCACCGTCACCCTGATGCCCGATGGCAGATCAATCCCGATCGAACTGCTGATAGGCGAGGAAACCAACGGAGCGGGCAACGCGGGCGGCTCGCTGATCTGCACCTCTGCAAACACGGGCTCGATCGGCTTGCGTACCCCGGTCAGTTCGCCAGACATCGCCTGACGGCGCCAAGTGTAGATCGAGCCGCTGCCGACGTCATGGCGTTCACAGGCCGCGCGCACGGAACCCTCCGGACCGAATGCATCCCGCAGCACTGCCAGCTTCTGCTCCACCGTCCAGCGCCGCCGGCCCGACACCCGGCTAATGATCTCTATCCGACTACTCATACGACTGCTTGTATGAGTGCTTGCTCCATCGCTCGCTGAATACTCGATCTCGTCCAACACCGGCCACCCCGCTTAAAGAGCGGCAATCATCCCGGCGGATGCGCGGCGTGCAAGGCGGCCGTCAGACCCCGCTTACGAACCGGCGGACATACTCGCCGACTATCTCGCCTTCCTGCCGGATAACATTGCGATCGGCATAGGCATGGATATCCACCGGCCGCCACGCCGCCGATGTATGCACCGAGAATTTGTTATAGTCGAACCGCACCAGCAGCGTCTTCGATGCCGACGCACGAGGCTACGCTGTGCGGCCGGGTGTACGTTGCGACATCAGGATGGCAACCGAGAGAGCGATGGCCGCAAGGGCAAAAGCGATGGATGAGTTAAAGGTGTCAGTCAAATCTCGGAGAAAGCCTACGATAATTGGAGTCGCCACGGAAGCGATGGTCGCAAGCGATGTTATCGCCGCGACCGCCACCGCCCGGCCTTCTCGACCGATCAGCTCCGGCACCCATGCCCAGAACGGAACCAGCGAGCCAAATGCTCCGCCGGCGGCAAGACAAAGCCCAAGGATCTTCAACGCCGGAAAGGGTGCTAGGAGACAAACGCCCCAACCAATGCCGGCCATTACCAGTCCGCCCGCAGTGTAGAAGGAGCGCTCTGCATGTCGGTCTGACAACGTGCCAATCACGAACATGCTGATGATGGCCGTGAGAGCAGGGAGGGCCGATAATAGGGTGATCAAAAGCACATCGGATCCAGAACCCACAGCGTCCCTAACAATTAACGGGGTCCAACTCGCAAGGATGCTTGTCGACGTCTGGTTGCAGTAGATGATTGCGGCGAGGACAAGGACATTCTTCGTGATTGCGCCTCGCCAAGTCCCCTTTGCATGCGCCTGAACAGGTTCCGATCGCTCCAGGCTCGCCTTGATGGCTTGCTTCTCGTCGCTCGTCAGCCACTTCGCCTGGTCTGGCTTATCGACGAGCAGGAAATAAGCCAAAATGCCAAGGAGGACCGTGGGGAAACCTTCCAGCAGGAACAGCCACTGCCAACCCTGTAGCCCGAGCATTCCGTCCATTTGGAGGATCGGGCCTGCCAGGAGTGCCCCGAGAACAAGCCCGATTGGCGCTGCCGCCAGGAACAGGCTGTTGGCCCTCGCTCTGGAAGCGCCTGGAAACCAGGACGACATGAAAAACAGAACACCAGGAAGCATTCCCGCCTCCGCGGCACCAAGCAGGGCACGAAGCAGATACAGGCTGTAAGGTCCGGAAATGAACACCATTGCCATCGAGGCAAGACCCCAGGTGATCATGATCCTCGGGATCCAGATTTTGGCCCCAAACTTCACAAGCATTACATTGGGCTCTGTTGCAAACTCTGACACGGTTTCCAAGATTGGGCTCATGTACTGTCAAGGTCAGTTGCGATGAACGATTTCAAAGGACGGCATTTTACCGGCGAGGTCATCCTATGGGCGGTGCGCTGGTATTGTCGATACGGCATCAGCTACCGTGATCTCGAGGAAATGCTGTCCGAGCGTGGGATCGATGTCGATCATACGACGATCTATCGCTGGGTGCAGCGCTACGCGCCGGAGATGGAGAAGCGTCTCCGCTGGTTCTGGCGGCGCGGCTTTGATCCGAGCTGGCGTCTGGATGAGACCTACGTAAAGGTGCGGGGCAAATGGACCTACCTGTACCGGGCGGTCGACAAACGGGGCGACACGATTGATTTCTATCTGTCATCGACACGCAGCGCCAAAGCGGCGAAGCGCTTTCTGGGCAAAGCTCTTCGTGGCCTGAAGGACTGGGAAAAGCCGGCCAAACTCAATACCGACAAGGCACCCAGCTACGGCGCAGCAATCGCTGAGCTGAAACGCGAAGGCAAACTGGCGGCGGAAACCGAGCACCGGCAGGTGAAATATCTGAACAACGTGCTCGAGGCCGACCACGGCAAGCTGAAGATGCTGATCAAGCCGGTACGTGGCTTCAAGTCGATGCCAACGGCCTACGCCACGATCAAGGGCTTCGAGGTCATGCGCGCCCTACGCAAAGGACAGGCCCAGGCATGGTGCCTGCAGCCAGGTATCATGGGGGAGGTGCGCCTGGTTGAAAGAGCATTCGGAATTGGACCCTCGGCCCTGACCGAAACCATGATTATGCTCAATAAGCATTTCGCCAATGCTGCCTAATCCCCCAACTGGGTGACGCCGCGCGGCCGTGCCCCATGTTTGCAACAGAGCCATATCGCGAGGTCGAGCGCGAACCCCGCGTCCGAGGCGACATGGGACGCCAGGATCTGCCGCCGCTGGGTCGCGAGTTCGTCAACCAGCGTCGCGCTGAGCCGGGAGGCCGCGACCTTGCCGGACGGTGCTTCGGGTTCTGCGTCCGCGCCCGCCTGACGAATGGCGCGCTCGCTGAACATGCGGCTGTGCACCCGCGGACTGCCATCGGGCGCCAGATAGATGAAGGTGCCCAGCTGGTCCTTGATCGCATCGTCGACCATCGTGCGCGCCGCCTCGATCGCATCGAGTTCCCGCTCGATGTCGGCGAGCCGCACCGAAGCCGCCTCGGCCTCTGGTGTGCCGTCCTCAAGTTCGGTTTCCAGTTCACGGATGAGCGCATCGCCCTCATCGGAAAGACTGTCGACGCGATCCTGCTCGTCCTCGCTCAATTCGCGCAGCGCCGGATGATATTCGTAGAGCTGGCACTCCATGTCATAGGGCACATGGGTCGCGAGGACCGGTGTCACGAATGCCAGCTTCTGCTCGGCAGCGAGTATTTGTGCCGCTGCTTCGAGCTTCTGGGCGGCAAGCTGCTCGATGATCTCCACGTCGATCCAGCTCTCGTCCGCATCATCGCCGAACAGGTCGCGCTCGATCCGGCCGCCCGCACCGACATAGGCATCGCGGCCAACGAACCGCGCCTTCGCATCGGTCGCCTTCACCGTCCCGTTGAGGAGCGCACGGCGGACATTGTCGGGATTGTCACCATAATAGGACCGGCTCATGCTCTCGAACACGCGCGCCTGGCGATCGACGTCGGGCGTGACGGCATAAGCCTGGGCGACCCCCAGCGTGATCTCGCCCGCCGCCAGCGCCGCGAAGACTACCGGAGCCAGTTCGGCAAGCCGGACCCGCTGCTCGACGAAGCGGGTCGTGACCCCGAAGCGTTTCGCCACATCCTCGGCGCTCGCCCCCCGGTCGAGGAAGTGCTTGAAGGCCGAGCATTCATCCGCCGGGTTCATCGCGACGCGATGGAAATTCTCGGCAAGGCTCGCTTCGGCCGATCCGGCATCATCCTCGAGCACCAGCACCTGAACCTCATGGTCCGCGGCAAGCCGGTTCGTCTCAATCAGGCGTTGGAGCGCCCGCAAGCGGCGGCCGCCCGCCTTGACGGTGAAGTGCCCCGCTTTTTTTAGCGGCGTGACCACGAGATTCTGCAACAGGCCATGCGCAGCGATATTCTCGGCCAGACTGTCGAGGTCGGCATCGCGATTGGATTTGCGGACATTATCCTTGGAGAGCGAGAGGTTCTTGACCTTCACGGACTGGATCATCGGTTGTCTCCTTCGAGGGTTGCGCCGACGTCGTCGGCCGGCTTGAGCCACTCAGGCCCACCCGGCCGAAGGCCCCCTCCCCTCTCTTCGATCGCTTGACGCTGCCGCTGCTCAGCCTGCTATCTCGCCAAGGATCTCGACGGCGCGGCTCGGTGGGACGAAGAGCCGCGTGCGGTGTTGGATGATCTCGGTGAAGCAGCCCGCCGCCTTGAGATGAGGAAGGGCGTCGGACTTCCAGTCGAGCAATTCGAGGCGTTGGTCGCCGGCGACCAAGGCCCGCTTCAGCCGGAGCGACCCGATCGGCATGATCTCGCCCGAGGTGCGAACGTGCTCGACCCGCGCGCCTAGATCGATCGCGACATGGGCGGCGATGCCGAATGCGCTGGCGATCCGCTCCACCAGCGGCGCCGGAATAAGACGCCCGAGAAGCGACTGGCCGTCATCGCTCGTCAACCGCCAGACCTGGACATGATCGTCGGGCAGCTTTCCCCAGACCGGGAGCAGCAGGCCCGTGACCAGATAGATGATCTGCGTACGCGTCTGCGCGGCCATCGCGTCGCATTCGGCCTGCCAGGCTTCGTCGAAGCTCGCGCGGTCCACGTCGGTCCAATGGGTTTCGGCGAAGAGGTCCTGCCGGTGCCGTTCGGTGCGCGTTGGACGCACCAGCTCGTAGCGGCGCACGGTCCGCCCCTCTTCGTCCGTCAGCGAGAAGGTCGGCCGGCAAATGGCGGCCTTGCCGGAACGCGGGTTGATCAACCCGCGCGCTTCCGGGTCGGCCAGAAGCCAATGCGCTCGTTCCAGAGTCAGCGGCCGATATCGTTCCTCGGTTTCGATACGCAGGATCTCGGTTTCGGCGCCGCTCACGGGATCGCGCCGGATCACCGTGCGGTCGAGGATCGAAATTCGGTCGGCCGCGATCGTTTCGACGCCAAGATCGAGGGTGCCAGCCTCGCGGGCCTTTTCCACCCGTGCTTCGATCAAGCCCAGATATTCGTCGAAGATCGCGTTCTGCAGGTCGATGCGCAGTGCCAGGATGCGGTTCAACCACCGCTGGATCGTGGGCAAGGTCTCAGTGAGCCCCCCACCCTCCCCGGCCAGGTTCAAACCGGTGAGCGACTGGAATTGATCAAAGCGCACCGATTGGAGCTTTCCCTGGAACAGTAGGCGAAACCACTGGTCGAGCGATTCCCGCGCGAAGTCGGACTCCAGATTGTCGCGGGGGTCGAAAAGTCCCTGCCCGCCGGTCTGGCGTTGGCCGCGGGTCAGGGCGCCCAAGCTGTCGAGGCGCCGGGCGATGGTCGAGATGAACCGCCGTTCGCCGCGGCAATCGGTGGAAACGGGCCGAAACAGGGGTGGGCTGGCTTGGTGGGTGCGGTGCGTGCGGCCCAGCCCCTGGATCGCCGCGTCAGCACGCCAACCGGGCTCGAGGAGATAGTGAATGCGGCGCCTCTGATTGAGCGCGTCGAGGCTGGCATGATAGCTCCGTCCCGTGCCGCCGGCGTCGGAAAAGATCAGGATACGCTTTTCGCCGCGCATGAAGCTGTCGGTCTCCGCGAGGTTCGTGCGCGCGCTGCGCCGTTCGATCCGCTGACGGCCCTCGGCATCGACGATGATCCGCCGGCTGCGACCCGTCACCTCGGCCACTGCCTCCGTCCCGAAATGCCCGATGATATGATCGAGCGCCGAGCCGACCACCGGCAGCGCACAGAGTTGCTCGAGGAGCTGGTCGCGCATGGCCATCGCTTCCCGGCACAGCACGGGCTGCCCAGCCTCGTCGATCATCGGTTCCGAGCGCACCGTGCCGCTATCGTCGGTATAGGTGCGCATCTGGCGCACCGGAAAGGCCGCCGTCAGATAGTCGACCAGGAATTCGCGCGGGGACAGCTCGATGTCGAGCCAGGCGCGCTCCTCAGGGGACAGGTCGGCAAGGGCACGATCGAGCATCGCTTCCGACGTCGACACGAGCTGGACCACGGCGCAGTCGCCCCGCGCGAGATCGGCGGCGATCGCCGGGATCAGCGACGGCAGCTTCATCGACAGCAGGATCTGGCCGAAGAAGCGTTGCTTGGTCGATTCGAAGATCGACAATGCCGCGGCCTTCGCGCCGCTATTGTAGGTGGCACCGCTGAAACCGTCGGTGACGCGCGTGGCGGCGAGCGCGGCCTGCAGATTGTTGTGAATGATCGCTTATCGCGAGGAAGCGGTAATGCGAAGGAACGCGGCGTAGTCGCGGGTTTCCTGGGGCGCGGCAGGAAGTTGCTGCGCATTATTTTGGTTGCGAACCTCGGCGGTCTCTGGACCAGCTGAGGAGTCAATCATGTTGAAACTTCACGACGAGTTGATAGCCAAGCTCTCGAACCTGCTCACCGCGCAAAATTACAACCCGGTGGTCATCGCCAACAACCGCCTCTACGGTCGTGCCTTTCTCGATTATCTGGTGGAATGCGATATCCCGGTCGAAACTGTCGTGCCGGCGCAGGTCGATCAGTATTTTGTCTATGCGATCCAGGACTTTGAAGCCCAGTACGGGCGACCTCCCAGTCCTCGCTGGCATATGTTGCCGCGCTCCGCGATCGCCAAGGTCCTTCGGCTCGCCCAAGGCAAATGGCCCCCGGACGCCGAAATGGTCGGTCCCGATTCCGAGCATCGACACGAAATCTGCAATGAATATGAGACGTGGCTGCGCGATGAGCGCGGACTGGCAAGCGCGAGCATTGCGGCGCTTATGTGGGAGGCGCGAAACTTCCTGCGATGGCAGTTCGACCGCGGTGGCGTAGCCAGTCTCCAGGCATTGGCCGTGACTGATGTCGATCGCTACATGGATATGCGCGCGCCGGGTCTGCGGCGAAAATCATTAGCCGATGTCGCTGAGCGCCTCCGCTCGGTGGTGCGCTATCTGCATCGGACGGGACGCATCCCGACCGATCTCACGCCGCACATCATCGGCCCCATGCTCTATGCCTACGAAGATGTGCCCTCAACGCTGGACAAGAGCCAAATCGCCGCGGTGCTGGGGGCGACGAAGGAGGACCAATCGCCGCGCGGACTACGCGATTATGCGATACTGCAAATGCTTGCCACATATGGCCTGCGCGAAGGTGAGATCTGCCGCCTTCGGCTCGAGGACGTGAACTGGCGCGGGGAATCCCTGCGGATCCGTCACACCAAGACCAATGCGTACTCCTACATGCCGCTGTTGGCGCATGTTGGTGAAGCGCTTCTCGACTATCTTCGACTTGGGCGTCCCGGGACCGAGATCCGGGAAATCTTCATCCGGTCCCTCGCGCCCTATACCGCAATCACCAACCTTTATGGCATGATCCGAGGCCGGTTGGCCGCCGCAGGCGTCGAGCCGGCAGGAAAGCGAGGGCCGCATGTCTTCCGCCACGCTCGTGCGGTGGAAATGCTGCGGGCGTCGGTACCGCAAAAGATCATCGGCGACGTGCTCGGGCATCGATCCACCGAATCCACCAACGCCTATCTCAAGCTGGCAACAGATGATCTCCGCGCCGTGGCACTCGATGTGCCTGGAACGGAAGTGCTGTCATGAGCGACTGGCACGATCCCGATCGCACCGTCGTCGACGCCTTCCTGGCAAAATCGCAGTTCCGGCCGGGAAGCGTACCGACCTATCGCTGGTTCCTTCGCAGCTTCGAGGAGGTAGCCCGGCGTCATCCGGCGGTTGACCGGCGGATGCTCGAGACCTGGCTGAAGGAAATGGAAAACCGATGGCGATTGCAGACGCTGCTCAATCAGGTGTGCATTGTCGACCGCTTCCTCGACCACCTCGTCGAAATCGGGCTGATCGTTGATAATCCGGTCGCCACCCTGCGCAGTCAGTACAACGTCAAGCAAAGCAAGCCGATCTGGCGGGCGCTGGCTTCTCCCAATCCCGATGAGGCCTTGGCTGCGTTACGACGGCCTGCGCCGTTCGGCAGCGTTCTGGGCGACTTCATGCGCGACCATGTCATGCTGATGCGTAGCCGGGGATATCAATATGAAGCGCAGGCTCACTGGCTGATGCGGTTCGATCGGTTCCTTCAGGCCCGGCCCGACCTCGCCGAGAAGCCACTTGAGGCCATGCTGACGAGTTGGGCGGCCGCCAAGCCGACACGTAATCACGCGGCAGAATGCCAGAAGGTGGCGCGAATCCTGACCAAGGCGCGGTTCCGTCTTGATCCGAGCATCCCGCCGAGGCGCTTCAACATCCGGCCAGAGCGGGAGGTCAGACGTGAGCACAGGCAGCCGCATATCTTCGGGCCAGCTGACGTTCGGTGCATGCTCGATGTGGCCCGGTCTTATCCATCACCGGACGCTCCGCTGCGGCCGTTGACGCTCTTCACCATGATCATGCTGGCCTATTGCGCCGGGCTGAGGCGAAGTGAACTGGCCTGGCTTGATCTCGGCGACGTGGACCTGCAATCCGGCACAATCACGATCCGGGAAACGAAGTTCTACAAGACCAGGATCTTGCCGCTATCCGCCAGTGTCGTGGTCGAACTGCGCGCGTACATCGATGCGAGACGGCGCGCTGGCGGCCCACAGGACCCGAAATCGGGGCTGTTCTGGCATGCCCACTTCAATGACCGCTACAGGCCCGAGGCGGTTACGACGATGATTACCAACGTCATGCGCCGTGCCGGGCTCAAGCCCGCTTCGGGGCGGACCGGGCCGCGGGTCCATGATCTTCGTCACTCGATGGTGGTGAACCGGATCCTCCAGTGGTACCGATCCGGCATTAACCCGCAGGAAAAACTGCACTTCCTCTCGACCTACATGGGGCACCGGGATCTCCACTCCACACTGGTCTACATCACCGTCACGCAGGATCTGTTGCAGGAAGCCAGCGAACGGTTCCGCGCGCTCGGCGCCCCGTGCCTCGTCATGGAGGCGCGGCCATGAAGAAGGGCAATCCCTTGCCCGCATTGTTGCGGGCGTTCTTCCAGGAGTGGCTGGCCGAGCAGCGCAGCGCGTCAATCCATACAATCCGTTCTTATCGCGACACCTGGCGGCTGCTGCTTCGGTTCGTCGCGGAGCGAAAAGGCTGCGGGGTAGCGCGGCTGACGCTCACCGACGTCTCGGCCGACGAGGTGCGCGCGTTCCTCCATCATACCGAACATGGCCGTAAGACCACGATCGGCACACGGAACTGCCGACTGGCCGCCATCCGTAGCTTCTTCAGCTTCGTTGCAGACAAGAATCCGGAATACATCGCGCAGTGCTCAGCGGTCTTGGCTGTTCCGTTGAAGCGGGAGCCCACTTCCGCGCCGTGCTACCTCGAACCTGAGGAGGTCGAGGCCATCCTCGCCCAGCCCGACCGATCGACGCTCGAAGGGATGCGCGACCATGTGCTGCTCTCGTTCCTTTACAACAGCGGCGCGCGCATCCAGGAGGCGCTTGACCTCTGTACCGAGGCGATCCGGTTCGAACCGCCGAACTTCGTGCGTCTTTACGGCAAGGGGCGCAAGGAACGGGTCTGCCCGCTTTGGCCAGAAACCGTGGCATTACTCAGGAAGCTGTTGGAGCGACAACCGCGTGCGCCCGATGAGCGGATCTTCGTCAATCGATACGGTGAGCCGCTGGGGGCCTCGGGGGTGCGGTTCAAGCTCAGCGCCTATGTGGAACAAGCCGCGAAATCGACGCTGACCCTCCAGTCAAAACACGTGACGCCGCACAGCTTTCGGCACGCGACCGCTGTCCACCTCGTTGCCGCCGGGGTCGATATCACCGTCATCCGCAGTTGGCTCGGCCACGTCAGCCTCGACACGACCAATCACTATGCTCAGGCCAATCTGGAGACCAAGCGAAAGGCCCTGGAGCAGGTGGGCGCACCGGCGGCGAGCAATGTGCCACCTTCGTGGAAGCGAGATGCCAGTCTGATGGAGTGGCTCGACACCCTGTAGAATAATGTGAAGGACCCGGCGAAGTGTTCCGCAGCCTTGCAGGACTACGCCGCGTTCCTTCGCATTACCGCTTCCTCGCGATAACAGGTGTTATGCGCAGCTAAGCATAAGATCGCCCAGGCATCGGCATAGGCATTGTATACGGCGATCTGTTCTTCGCTGAGCCGATGCTCGAGGATGTCATATTCGACGCCGGCGAAGCTGAGCGCCCGCGCGGCATAGAGGCCCTGCGCCTTGAGGTCGCGGGCGATCAACTCCATCGCTGCGATGCCGCCGCGGCGAAGCGATTCCACGAAGGCCCGCCGGTCGGCGAAGGCCGTCTGCGGTCCCCACAATCCGAGGCGTGTCGCATAAGCGAGGTTGCTGACGTCCGAGGCGCCCGTCGCCGAAGCGTAGAGAATCCGGGCGCGCGGAGCGAGATTTTGGAGGCGGACGCCGGCGATGCCCTGTTCGGATCCTTTCGTGGCGCCGAACCGGCCCTCGCCACCGGCCACCCCGGCCATCTCATGCGCCTCGTCGAAGACGATGACGCCGCTGAAATCCTCACCCATCCATTCGATCAGCTGGCGCAGCCGCGTGCCCCTGTCACCGCGGTTGGAGCGCAGGGTGGCATAGGTCAGGAAGAGGATCCCATCGCCCAGCGCGATCGGGGTGCCGAGCTTCCACTGGTTGAGATGCTGGATGTCGAGCGGCAAGCCGCCAAGCGCCGACCAGTCGCCCCGCGCGTCTTCGATCAGCGTCTCGCTCTTGGATATCCAGAGGTGGCGGCGGTTGCCGCGCAACCACTGGTCGAGGATGACGCCCGCCACCTGCCGCCCCTTGCCGGCGCCCGTGCCATCGCCAAGGAAAAAGCCCGTCCGATAGGCATTGCCGGCCTCTGCCGGCAACAGCGAAAGCCCCTCCTCGCTAGATACGAACCGGCCCGGAAGGTCACGCTCGAACGCCGCGCCAGCGTAGATCAGCGTTTCGAGCTGCGCGTCCGAGAGCAGGCCGTCGTCCAAGATCCTGGCCGGCAGCACGGGTTCATAAGCGACCGAGGGTGCGGCAATCGATCCCATTGCCTGCGATTCGACCAGCGCGCTTGGGTGCTCACGGGCATCGGCAATCAGCAGACGGCTCGGCCGATAGGGCAGGTAAATCCCTTGCGGTTCGCCCGCGGGCGCCGGCGCGTCGAGACGGTGATAGGCGACCGCGCGGATCGTGGGCAGGGTTACCGCCACACGCGAGCTTACGGGGCGGGTCCGCCGCGTAAGGCCCCGGAACAATCCGCTGGGGCGGGAGATCGGTTGCGGCGTGGGGGCGCACGGGGTCGCCATCGCATCGACGGCCGCGAGCGCAGCGCCGAACGTCGTACAGGTCTGGCGTGAGACGCAATCCCCTGCCCCGCCCTTTTCGAGGAGAATGAGCTGAACCGCTTGCCCGGTGCCGTGCTTGGTATAGGCATTGGGCGGCAGGTCGAGATGCAGCCGGAGATGTGCGCCCGCGGTGGCGTGCAGCCAATCCGCGTCCCCTGTCTCGATGCGATCGGGAAGAATGACGGCGCAGCGCCCGCCTGGTGCGAGGCGCAAGAGCGCGGAGCGCAGGTGGCGAAGCGCAGCGTGGCGGTCGCGCCCCCGTCCCTGGCTCCGCGAGAAGGGCGGGTTGATGAGCACGACGCTCGGCACCAGTTGCGGATCGAGCATGTCGTCGATCAATTCGCCGTCATGCGTGCTCAATGTGCCCTCGGGAAGGGCATGACGCAGCAAACGCGCGCGCCAGGCATCGATCTCATTGAGGAGAAGGCGAGCGCCGGCAAAATGACCGTGTACGGCCAAGAGCCCGGTCCCGGCCGAGGGCTCGAGTACGATATCGCTTGCCGTGATCGCGGCTGCCCTGGCGGCAAGGAAGCCGATCGGTGCCGGTGTCGAGAATTGCTGGAACGCGACCTGCGTTTCGCTACGCACGCTGTGCGTCGGAAGCGCCGCCGTCATGGCGATCAGCTGGGCGAGCCGCACATTCGCATCTGCCGGGAGTGTTGTGTTCTTCAGATGGAGTATCTGCGCGAGTTCGAGCACATCATAGGCGTCGCGCAATGACCATGAGCCATCCGCGCTCGAGCCACCGAAGGCGGAGGTCATCCCGGCAAGGAGGTCGTTACGTGCAACCGAACGGCCTTCGGACAGCCGGTCGGCTATGCCTTGAGCAGCGGTCCGGGCGGGATCATCGAGCGGCAGCGTGAGCGCGAGGGGTTGTGTGGCCATGGGGTATCTCCGGGTCTGACACCTGGCATCAGCGCCAGGTCATCAGCCTGAAGGCCCCCTCCCCTCTCAGGCCGCCTCGGTGGCCCGGCGGACACGCCAAGCATCATTCCAGTCCGCGTGCCGTTCCGGGAGGCGGAGCACCAGTTCGCGTCCATGGGCTGTGAGATGCGGCCGAGCTTTTTTGAGCATGGCGGCAGCGGCGGCACCGCGATCGCCATAGACGATGATACGCTTGACCCGTTCGGGGATGGCGACAAGCCCAAGGCGTTCGACCCCGCCCAGTGCCCAGGTCGGCGTTCCGAACCAGGCCATTGCTGAAAGGGCGTCCTCGATGCCTTCGGCAAGGCCAAGCTCCTCGTCGGCCGGCGCCAGACGAATGGCCGCGTCGCCGAGAAGGCCAAGGGCAATCTTCGGTTTTGGCAAGGGTTTGTGCAGGATGTCGGCGAGATCGAGGCAGGTCCGCTGGACGGCGACAACTCCCAGATCATTCTCGACCGCGGCGATCATCGCCGGAAAGTACCGGCGACGCTCACCGGCCCCGACGATGGTGCGCGGATTGTAGCGCAGACAACGCGGATAGGGAGGAGCAAGACCGCGTGCGGCAAGGTAATCGGCCGCTGGCGAGCCGGCTATGGGCTGGCTTGCCTTCCATAGCCGAAGCGCGAGAGCGCGATGGTCGGCCATCGCCTTCGGGCGCGGCATGGTGAGCGGCACCGCATCGTGAAGTTTCCGCCGGCGCAGGGCAGTCAGAACGTCGCGCGTATCGCAGCCAGCAAAGCAGTGGAACAAGATCGCCCGTTCGCCCAGGCGCACTGACAGGCTGGGGCCATGATCGTCATGAGCCGGGCAACGGCATTCGCCGCACGTCCCGCGCCACGTTCCGCCGAGGGCTTCGACAATGGCTTTGGCGCGATGGGAAGCAGCTAGGGGCATCAACTAATCCTTGCAAAGTGGTGGAGCGCCGCTGCCGGTTGCGCCCTCCCCTCTCCGCCAATTCAGCCAGGCATGCCCTTGGCTGCGAGGATACCGAATTCCTCGACGATGCGATCGGTTGTGTAATGGGTCACGCCGTCGCGTTCATAGGAGCTGTCCTTGAGCCGCCCGGCAATCCGCACCAGATCCCCGACTTGGGCTCGGTCGGCGATATGCTTGCGCTGGCCCTCGCTGAAGACGCTCACGCGGTTCCAGTGACTGTCTTCCTGCCATTCGTCATCGTCACCCTTGCGGCGGTAATTCGCGCAGACCGACAGCAGGGTGACTTTCGGTCGCGCATCGATTTCGCCGATCCGGCCGATGATCTCGAACTTGGCGAAGTTGATCATGCACCCTCCATTCGTGACGTCCTTTGGTGAGGAAGCCTATCGTGGACGGCCAACTTCGCGTATCCCTCCAGGCAGGGGGATTGAAGGTTTGCTTCAAGCGCAGCGCCAATCTCTTTCTCAAAATAAAAATATCAAAACGCCGCTGCTCGCAGCGGAAGCTTTTCCGATTCAAAAGGATTCAGATTCGGGAAGCCGAAAGCCCAGCGTTTCTGCGGGCTTGAGCAAGCCTATCCTGACCGGACGGGGGATTTTGCCTGCCCTTGTGGGGGCTCATTCCTGACCGATCGGGGGATGCAACCTGACCGGTTGGGGCTTTCCTGACCGCATGGGGGCCAGGCTCTGTTGGGCGCGATTCGCTCGTCATATCGCTCGTCAGGGACGTTCTTCGCCCTCCCCGCGGCCGTTTGCGAGGGTCAGATCGCTTTGAAACGCGACTCGGCGTACTTCCTTGTGTTTTGTCGTTTCGGGGTGAAGTTCCATCCTGACCTCTTGGGGGCCGAAACCGCCGTCTATCCTGCCCTGACTTGACGCAAGAGGACAGGTCAGGCAGATTTTCTTCCACGCCGGACGAATCGGTGCAGACTTCATGGCATGGATGACGAACAAGCCCTAGACCACGCTGTAACGCCCTCCCCCGCCGGTGATGATGCTTCTCCGGGGCGGGCGATGCGGGTGGCTGCCGCCCTGCAGGCCAAGGGCGGCGACGAGTTCGCCAAGCCCGGCAGCATCGTTGAGGTCAAGTTCGTCAAAGGCCAGTCGCTGAGCCTGACCGCTTCGCGTTTGCTTGCGCTGATGATTTTGACTGCGGGCGGTGATGCCTGGGAGGACCGCCCGCACAAGATGCGAAAGGCGGATATTCGCCGCGGCCACAAGGGCAATGAGCGCATCTCGGATATGCTCGAGGAACTGCATCGCACGCTTTTTGCGGTCGATGATAAGTCCTGGCGCGGCAAGAAGGCGACGCTGCGCTTTTCTCTGATCTCATCATCGCGCGAAGAAGTGGAGGACGAGGAGGGCGCTGAGGCAGGGTGGATCGAGTGGGAGTTCACGCCCGACGCTCGGAAACTGATTCAGGAATCGGAGACCTATGCGGTCCTGAACCGGCAGGCGGTGCTCGGCTTTCGGTCGACCTATGCGCTAAAGCTGTACGAGATCGGGGCATTGCGGTTGCATCGACGCCAGTCGCTATGGAAGGGCGACATGACGGCACTGCGTGCGCTGCTCGGCATCGCGCCAGACGTTTACAAGGACTTTGCGCAGCTGCGCCGCAAGGTTCTCGAAAAGGCGAAGGCCGAAATCGACCAGCTCGCTCATTTCCGTGTGGAGTGGCGGGAAATCCGTCAGGGTCGAACCGTCACCGAGATCGAATTTCGTTTTGAGCCAAAGGATGCGCCTGAGCAGATAGCGACCGTGGATGAAATTGCCCGACACTCTGCGGGGAGGAAGGCGAGGCGCGAGGACGAGGTCGAGACTGTGGCCGTCGAAGCCGTCACGCAGGCGGCGGTGGCGGCCTTGGTGTCAAAGGATAAGACTGGGGCAGGGGAGGTTACCTTCCCAAACGGCACGATCCGATTTGGGTCGGACACGCTCGCGGCCATTGGCCGTTCGGCCGGCGGTGGTTGGGACATCGACCTGATTGCCGACGCCTATCGCGCGCAGATGGGTGAGAGGCTGGCGAAGCTGAAGGGCGCCAAGCTGATCGCGTCCTGGACCGGCTTTTGCGAGAGCTTCCTGGCGCGGCGCGGGCGCCCTTGAGCCGAAATTGCACCGGTGCAATTTCAGGGTGGCTAGCCCCCAAGAGGTCAGGTTGTAGGCGTGCGCACGAAAGGCTGGCGACGCAATTCGAGGCAATTGGGCCGACCGGGCCTACTCACTTGCGAAAATAAGCCTTTCATTGACCTAAAAGTGCAAATTGAGCTATGGCCCCTACAGTTTCGCAAGGGGGCCTATCTTGGCTGCATCACTCGATATTGAGGGCACGCAGGATCTGCTGTCCGTCTCAACGCTTGCACAACGGACCAGCTCTGTTCTCGAGCGGCTCCGCGACTCTGCGCGTAGCGCCCGGGCGGACGAACGGCGCGAGCCCACCTTCCCGATCGGTAAAGCGGCCGAACTGGTCGGCCGGACCGCGGCGGCCATTCGCGAGGCCGAGAAGGACGGCCGCTTGCCGCCGCCTCCGCGAACCGAAAATAATCGGCGCGTCGGTTATACCTTGGCGCAGCTCAATGACATGCGGGGATTGTTCGGCACCCGGCCCTGGCGGGCTGCCACCGACCCCTGCTGCGTCATCGCGGTGCAGAACTTCAAGGGCGGGGTCGGGAAATCGACCCTATCGGTGCACTTGGCTCAATATCTCGCGATCAAGGGCTATCGGGTGGCTCTCATAGATTGCGACAGCCAGGCGTCGGCAACGACGCTCTTCGGCTATGTTCCCGACCTCGACCTGACCGAGGAGGACACGCTCTATCCGTTCCTGCGGCACGACGACATGGAGTCGCTCGACTATGCCTTGCGCAAGACCCACTTCGACGGTCTGGAGCTTGTCCCGGCCAATCTGCGGCTCTTCCAGTCGGAATATGAAATCGCGGCGCGCATGGCGCGGGGGCAGGGGAACCTGATCGACCGCATGGCGCAAGGCATTGCGAGCATTGCCGATCGGTTCGATGTCGTCGTTCTCGATCCGCCGCCTGCGCTCGGTGCGATCTCGCTTTCGGTGCTGCGTGCGGCCAATGCACTGGTCGTGCCAGTGCCGCCGACGGTGATGGACTTCTCGTCGACTGCAGCCTTCCTCGCCATGCTCGACGAGACCATCGAGACCCTGGCTGATCGCGGCTTGGCCCCGTCGCTGCAGTTTCTGCGCTTCGTGGCCTCCAAGGTCGACGAGAACAAGTCGATGCAGAAGGAATTGCTGAACTTGATGCGGACCCTTTTCGGCCACGCGATCGTGCGCACACCGCTCAAGGATTCGGCGGAAATCGACAATGCGACGGCGCGGCTGATGACGGTCTATGAGCTTGACGGACCTGTCACCAGTTCGGCGGTGCGCAACCGCTGCCTCGCCTATCTCGACGGCGTGAACAGTGAAATCGAGGTCGACATCCGGTCGATGTGGCCCAGCCATCTGGCGCGCTTGCGCAAGGAGGGCCTCGCCTGATGCGAGCAAAATTGCACCGGTGCAATTCCGGGTAGAAGGGGTGGATGATGAGCAAGAAAAACGCCAACTTCGCGGCTGATCTGGTCGCCGGAATCGACCCAGGGGCGCAAGCCCCAGCGGCGCGGCGCCCTGGCATCGGTGCGAGCGTCCTGGCGGGTCGAGAAAGCCGGCTCGCCGAATTGGCGACGGGCAGTGTCGTCTCACGCACCCATGAACTCGTTGATCCGGCACGTTGCCGGATGTGGGTCGGCCACAACCGCGAATATGCGCTGCTTAACGAGGAGCGGTGCGCCGATCTCATCGAAAGCATCAAGGCGCAGGGAAAACAGGAAATGCCTGCCATCGTCCGGCGGGTGAAGGACGATCCTGCTGTCGATTTCGAGGTGATCTGCGGCGCGCGCAGGCATTGGACGATCAGCTGGCTTCGTGCCCATAACTATCCGGATTTCCGCTTCCTCGTCGATATCCGTAGCCTTACCGACGAGGAGGCGTTCCGGCTTGCGGACCTGGAAAACCGGGCGCGCGATGATCTTACTGACCTGGAACGGGCGCGCGACTATTTGCGCGCCCTCGACGCCTATTACGAGGGGCGCCAGAAGGTCATGGCCGAGCGAATCAATGTGACGGAAAGCTGGCTTAGCCGTTATCTCGACCTTGCTCGGCTGCCGGCGGAACTGATGGCGGCCTTCGCCCTCCCGCAGGATCTGAGGATCAAGCATGTCACGGCGATCAAACCGCTTCTGAAACCGGAGGACCGGCGTCAGCGTGTATTTACTGAGGCGACGCGGCTCGCGGAGGCGCAGGCCAATCGCGGGATGCCGATGCCGGTTCCTGAGGTCATCCGCGCGCTCGCTCTGGCCGCCGATCCCCCCAAGAGGTCAGGTTCCCCCAAGAAGTCAGGAAAGCCGGAAACGATCGTGTCCGAAGGGGGAAAACCGCTGCTGAAAGTGGAGGCGGTGGATCGCAAGGGTCTCAAGCTAATCCTGCTTCCGCATGCCGGTGGTACGCGGGCTGAAGCGGAGGCCGCGTTGAAAGCCCTGCTCGATCAGCATTGGAGCTAGGACAATCTTCAGCGGTTCTGAGATGTGAGAGTTTTGTCTTCACATGTTAAATATGGACTGCCCAATGACTGCGGCCTTCCAGGATGACATTCGCGAGAATGAGATCATCGCGCCCCGTCGTCTGGCGGAGCGCCTGCGCTTCTCCATGGCGCATTTGGCTCGCGTTGCTCGCCTGGATCGTAAGGCCATGACTCTGTATCCCTCCGCCCCGACCGTGCAGATTAAACTGGAGGAAATAGCCCGAGTTATAACGCGAGCGGCAGAACTTGCAGGCGAAGAAGGCAAGGCGGTTATCTGGTTCAAGCATCAACCCCTTTCTGGAGTTGGGAAAACGGCTGCGGAATTGGTTGCGAATGGCGATATCGATATCGTCATGGAAGATCTCGATCGTATGGCTGCCGGGGTCTATTCCTGACAGGCGTCACTCGATGCCGAAAGGCTAGCTTGTCCGCAGGACCTTTAGGTGAATGTCTTCTTCTCGTAGACGGTGACAATCGCCCGGCCATCCCAAACGTAGCACAGGTGCCGCTCCTGTCGGCAGTTTGCGAGTAGGCGAGGGCGGAACACCGCGGCGCACTCGCCGTCGGTGTCGCGCACGCTTTGGTATACGATGCCATCCGAACCTTGCTCACGCAGGTGTCGGCCAAGCGCCTGACCGGCGGCATAGCTGTCCGGGGCATAGAGGGCAGGGCGTTCATCCCGCAGGCCGCGAATATCGTGGAGCATGGCGTCCAAGTCGACCGCGTAGACGCGCATGTCGAGTTCCTGCGCCGGTTCGTGGGTGTACGCCATGAAGCGGGTTCGGTGATGGCTCGTCTCGGCAACCGCAGTCTCGATGGTGTTGGCAGCATAGAACAACCCGAAACTGCCGTCACAGAATCGGCTGCCATCTGGATTGAGGTGGGTGAAGGCTGCCATGATTGCCGATGTCCCGGGTCCCGATACGCGGTCCTCCGATGGGACGAGCGCGAGGTCCCCGACCTCGTCGCGAAGCCGGTCGTTGGTCATCGCCTCGATCGCATAGACCGCTTCTAAATCGGCCGGATCCGCTACGTCTTCAAACAGCGATATGGGCGGGAACCGGCTTGCGACGATCCGATAGCACGGTTGCCACCGCACTTGCGTCGTCGCAATAGCATCCATCAGCCGCGCTGCGCGTCGATATATTGGCGCACCACGTAGAGATCGGCGACATTGCCCGAGGCCATCCGCTCGATCGCCGGGCGTCCGGCGAACAGCGGCGCCTCATTGGGTTTGCGTACCCATTCGTTGGCGGTACGGGGCAGGAGCATCTTCAGCCCCTTGTAGATCCCCATGACATAGGAGATGCGCTCCAGCGCATCCTTGGGAATCGCCGCGACGGCGCCGCGCTTCCAGGTCTGGAAGGTCGAGCGGCTTTCGAGCCCGAGAAGCTTCATCTGCTCGGCTTCCTTAAGGCCCCAGGCGTCGGCAATGCGGAAAAAGGTGCGCAGCGCCGGACCGCTCAGATCCTTGCGGCTAGGCGCTTTGGCGGGGACGCCGGAATGGGCAGCTGTGGCCATTGGCCATCTCCTTCTTTCTCTGTCTATGTATGATATCTGTACATAACGTCAAGAGGAGATCAGTTTTCATACACGCCTAATGCGCGCGAGGCCGCGTCAGGGATGGCCAGAACTGCCGGCGAGCAACCGGTCGATCTCGCCCATCGCCGCGTCGAACTCGGCGAGGGCCGGATGGGGGAGCGCGAGAGCGTGGTCCAGGGGTGCCGACAACCGATCCCTTCGCGGAGCTTCGGCGACCAGCAGAACCTTGCCCTTGATGCTCGCGCGCCGCGCGAGGCCCGCTGTGACTAGCGCGTCGCCGATCGCATAGGTGCCGCGCCGGCTGATCCCGAACGCCGAGGTCATCTGATCGAGCCCGAGCGGCGCAAAACCAGCGAGCAGGATCCACACCTGCGGTGCCCGCGCGCTCGAGCGCAGGTGCCCCAGCTGCTCGCGCATCAGCGCCGCGCGCCGTCGCGCTTTCGCGACCAGCTCTGCAAGCCGGGTAGCGCTGGCGTGGAGAGTTCGCGCTGAGACAATGGCGCGTTCGCCAGGCCAGAGCTGCGGCTGAAGCGTTTCGGCGGTCACCGCGCCGGGGCAGGGGAGGGCAAGCTGCCACGCGCCGCACGCGGTCAGCAGCCGCCCCAGCGAGGCATCGACCGCCCAGAGCGGTGTGCGCGGGGCGGCCTGCTCGATCGCCACCGCGCGGTTCCCAAGCGAACGGATGTGCACGGTGCGCTCCAGCAGCGCGAACAGCGGATCGGCGCGCAGCAGCGCGTACAGGTGGCCCAGACCCGCGAAGGGCAGGGGAATCTCGTCATCCGCGCCGGCCTGTTTCACCAGCGTGAGCGCTCTGCCGATCGCCTCCTCCGCCAGCGCATCTTCGGCTTGCATCGGGCGGTCGGCCCCGAAGCGAGCGGCCAGAGCGATGGTCTGCGCGGCGTCGGCAAGCGGTTCCCACGGATGATGGCTGAGTTCGCCCAGCAGGGCGCGGACCACGGCATAGGCGGAGCAGGCGGTGAGGGGCGTCTCTTGGGGGGCGCGATCGAGCCCGGCGAACCAGGCGTTGAACCGGTGTTCGGCGTCAGCAAATCCCGCCTGCGCCAAGGCCGAGAGGAGCACCTCGCGCAGCAGCCCTACGCAGAACAGCCGCTTTTCGGTATCGGTGAGGCCGGTGAGGAGCCCGTCGAGGCGGCCGAGCGCGAGCGCGCATTCCGCCTGCGCCTGGCCAAGCGCCTCGGGCGGAGCGTCGGTGTCGGCGGCGAGGGGATGGAAGCGCTCCATGCCGAATGTGTAGTGAATGCCAAAACACTGCACAACTGCTCGGAGGGTCCGTAAATGAACATGTGATAATTGCAGTTATCACATAAGCAGATTTGACCGTTCTTTATAGGGGTCGTCTCAGAAAACGGAAAATAAAGCACGTTAAGCTCCAATCTCGCGCAGGTACTGGTACAGCGTTTCTCGGCTGATGCCAAATTCACGGGCCAGCTTTGCCTTTTGCTCGCCGGCTTTGACGCGTTGCAGAAGTTCAGCCGCGCGGTCGGGCGAAAGCGCTTTTTTGCGGCCCCTGTAAGCTCCGCGCTGTTTGGCGAGCGCAATACCTTCTTTCTGTCGCTCACGGATCAACGCCCGCTCGAATTCGGCGAACGCACCCATAACCGACAACATCAAGTTCGCCATCGGTGAGTCCTCGCCAGTGAAGGTCAGGCATTCCTTGACGAACTCGATGCGCACACCGCGCCTGGTCAGCTTTTGCACAAGGCGGCGCAGGTCATCGAGGTTGCGGGCCAAGCGATCCATGCTGTGCACCACTACCGTATCGCCTTCGCGCACGAAGGCCAGCAGTGAGTCAAGCTCGGGGCGCTGGGTGTCCTTGCCCGACGCCTTGTCGGTGAACACCTTTCCGACTTCGACCTGCTCCAGTTGCCGCACCGGGTTTTGGTCGAAGCTGCTGACCCGGACGTAGCCGATACGTTGGCCTTGCAAGATGCCTCCAAATAGAAAAGTGTCAGGAAGAAATCTATGGCCTCGCGCAGCTTGTGTCAATAAATTAAGCGATGGAGTCTATCCGGACGTTTCTGGGTAGGCTGTCCTGACGTCAGGTTAGGGCATACTCCAAGCTGACATCACAAAATCAAATCCCTCAAAGATGGCGTCAATTGCCTTGATGGGGTAAAAACTGGAGTGCTTCCAGGATGGGACATTCGGCAACGTCATCTCCAGTGCATCTGGCTAACGTGGTCGCCAGCGTCACCTCTATCTTCTGCAAATCTGCAATGCGGCGGCGGACATCTTCAAGGTGGAGTTCGGTTCTCGCCATAACCTCCGCGCAGGTTTGTGCACCGGTATCGGTGAGCGACAACAATGACCGTATCTCATCCATTGCATAGCCAAGGTCGCGCGCGCGCAGGATGAACTGCAACCTTTGCACCAGTTCCGGCGAATAGACGCGGTAGCCGTTGGAACTGCGAGGCGGCCCCGGCAGCAATCCCACCTTCTCGTAATAGCGGATGGTTTCGAGATTGCAGCCTGTTTTCCGGGCAAGCTGGGCACGCAAGATGCCGACCTGTTGCTCCATGAAAATACCTCTTGAGTCTGTAGTGGCTACAGAGCCTACACTGCGAATCACTCAGTTGGAACAAGGGATTCAAGCCATGGTCTCAACGCCGGAAGCGGGACAGCCAGCCCTCACCGAAAACCACGAGCCGAAGCAGGCAAACTGGGTTGCGGCGGGCGCATTGATCGGCGCGGGGCTCGCCTCGGCTTGCTGCGTCGTCCCGCTACTGTTGGTTATGCTCGGAATTTCCGGCGCGTGGATCGCCAACCTGACGGCGCTCGAACCTTACAAGCCCTATGTCGCAGGCGTAACGCTCGCGCTGCTCGGCTACGGCTTCTGGCATGTCTATTTCAAGCCGAAACCGCCCTGTGAAGACGGTTCCTACTGCGCTCGTCCACAATCGGCTTGGACCACCAAGGCGGTGCTGTGGCTGGGCCTTGCCGTCGCCATCCTGGCGCTCACCATCGACTGGTGGGCACCCTGGTTCTATTGAAAGGAAATACCCATGAAAAAGACAGTATGTATCGCTATGGCCGTGCTGGCTATGGCTGGCGGCGGGGTCGCCTATGCAGTTAGTGGCACGGCGCAAGATCGCCCCGCGGCTACCGCAACCGCTCAGAAGCAAACCACCTTTGCCATAGAGAACATGACCTGCGCCACCTGCCCGATCACCGTGAAGAAGGCGATGGAAGGCGTCGCCGGGGTAACGGCGGTCACGGTCGATTTCGCAGCCAAGACCGCGCGCGCAACCTATAACCCGCGCCGCACCAATGCTGCTGCGATTGCCGCTGCATCAACCAACGCGGGTTATCCGGCGCGCGCTATTCAAAACTGAGCGGGGCGCCGCCAGCGCCTCAAGAAAGCGATAAGCAATGAACGACTGTTGCAACCGCCCCGGGCAGGAAGGATTTGACGTGGCCGTCATCGGCGCGGGTTCTGCCGGGTTCTCCGCCGCGATCGCCGCTGCCGATCTGGGCGCGAAAGTGGCGCTCGTCGGTCACGGCACGATTGGCGGCACCTGTGTCAATGTTGGCTGCGTTCCTTCCAAGACGCTGATCCGCGCCGCCGAAGCGGTGCATGGTGGGCTTGCCGCCGCGCGCTTTCCCGGCCTTGGGGGCGCTGTCCAGATGGATGACTGGTCCGTATTGGCGGCGTCGAAGGACGATCTTGTCACGACGCTGCGCCAAAAAAAATATGTCGATCTGCTGCCCGCCTATGACGGTGTGAGCTATATCGAGGGCAAGGCACGCTTTGCCGATGGTGCGCTGATTGTCGGCGATGCGCCCATGAAGGTCGGCAAGGTCATATTGGTGATGGGTGCGCACGCCGCCGTGCCGCCGATTCCGGGGATGGACAGCGTGCCCTACCTAACCAGCACATCGGCGCTGGCGCTGGATCGCTTGCCCAAATCGCTGCTGGTGATCGGTGGCGGGGTGATCGGGGTAGAACTGGGACAGATGTTTTCGCGTCTGGGCGTTGATGTCACCATCTGCTGCCGAAGCCGCCTGCTCCCCGAAATGGACCCGGAAGTGAGTGCCGCGCTGAAAAACTATTTGGAAGCCGAGGGCGTGCGGGTTTGCGCAGGTGTCGGCTATCAGCGTATCGCCCAAACACAGAGCGGGGTCGAATTGACCTGCGAGGGGCATTGTGACACCGTCGCGGCGGAACAGGTGCTCATCGCCACCGGACGCCGACCCAATAGCGACGGGCTTGGGCTGGAGGAGCGCGGCATAGTGCTTGCCCGTAATGGTGGAATCGTCGTCGATGACCACCTCGAAACGTCGGTTCCAGGCATTTACGCGGCGGGCGATGTAACGGGACGGGACCAGTTCGTCTACATGGCCGCCTATGGCGCAAAACTGGCCGCGCGCAACGCGGTGACGGGCAACCAATACCGCTACGACAATTCCTCCATGCCATCCGTCGTCTTCACCGACCCGCAAGTCGCCAGCGCCGGCCTCACTGAAACGACAGCACGGGCGCAAGGCCTGGACATCAAGGTTTCGCTGCTCCCGCTCGATGCTGTGCCAAGGGCACTGGCAGCACGCGATACGCGGGGTCTCATCAAACTGATTGCCGACAAGGCGAACGACCGTTTGCTGGGCGGCCAGATCATGGCACCCGAAGGCGCGGATTCGATCCAGACACTGGTGCTGGCGATCAAACACGGCATGACCACCCTGGAATTGGGTGCAACGATATTTCCTTACCTGACCACTGTGGAAGGCCTCAAACTGGCGGCCCAAACGTTTGATAAGGATGTCGCCAAACTGTCTTGCTGCGCCGGGTGATTGCTCGGGGATCAACCGGCAACGAATGGCCTCCCTCCAGTGCAAGCCGCTTTGGTGTCAATTTTGTTATTCGCCTCAGCGGGAGAGCAAAATGGCACGACGCCGACTTCTGACCGGAGACGAGCGCCGGCGCCTGTTCGATCCTCCTGTCCAAGAAACCGCGATCATTGGGCATTATACCCTTTCTGCGGAAGATGTTGAATTGGTTGGGCGCCGCTATGGTCCAGCAAATCGCCTCGGTCTGGCTGCACAAATCGCTTTGATGCGACATCCCGGCTTTGGTCTGCAACCCGAGATCGGGCTTCCCGACGTCATTCTTCAGTACCTCGCGGCACAGTTATTCGTCGATCCTTCCTCCTTCTCTGCATATGGTCAGCGCGCGCAAACCCGTACCGATCATGCCGATCTCGTGGCGCGTTATCTTGGCATACGCCCGTTTCGACGCGGCGACCTGGCACTTGCCCTGAATCTTGCCGCGCAAGCCGCCGAGTATACAGACAGAGGTGAACCGATTGTTCGCGCCCTCATGGTTGGCCTGAAGGGTGAGCGGTTCATTCTTCCGTCAGGCGACACACTGGAACGCGCCGGTCTTGCTGGCCGGGCACGCGCACGCAAAGCTGCCGCAGCCGCAATCGTCGAAGGCCTCAGCTCTGCTGAACTGACACGGCTAGACGAACTCGTAATCAACAACCCGGATTTCGGCATGACACCGCTGGCGTGGTTGCGTAATTTCGAAGAAGCCCCGACTGCGGCCAATATCAATGGCTTGCTTGAGCGCCTGCGCTATGTTCGCGGCATAGGTATCCACCCGGTAGTTGGGGGCGCCATTCCGGAATTCCGCTTTGCCCAATTTGTCCGCGAGGGCGGCGTGGCACCGGCATTCCTGCTTTCGGATTACAGCGTCAATCGCAGGCGGGCGACGTTGACGGCCGCAGTGATCGACCTTGAGGCCAGACTTGCCGATGCCGCGATCCAAATGTTTGACCGACTTATCGGCGGCATGTTCACGCGCGCGCGGCGTGGGCGCGAGCGTCGCTACCAAGATAGTATTCAGTCGGTGGGGCAACTCATGCGGCTGTTTGGCGCCACGATTACAGCACTTGATGAGGCTGTCCAGAATGGCGGCGATCCGCTCGAATTGATTGACGAAGCGGTGGGCTGGCACCGGCTTGTTGCGGCAAAGGCCCAAGTAGATGCCCTTGCTGATCTTGCCGGCGAGGACGCACTGGTAACGGCAACCGAGCGTTACGCCACGCTACGGCGTTTCAGCCCGGCATTTCTGGACGCCTTCACCTTCAAGGCGTCTGGAACAGGGACGGCACTGATCAAAGCCATCGATGTCATTCGCGATGCGAACACACGAAAGTCGCGCGACCTTCCCGATGGCGTTCCACTGCCATTCCCCAATCGGCAGTGGAAGCGTCTCATCACCGAAAGCGGCCGTATCGACCGCCGACGTTATGAAATTGCGATCATGGCAACCTTGCGTGATCGTTTGCGCGCCGGTGATGTATGGATCGAGGGAACCCGCAACTATCAGCGCTTCGATGCCTATTTGCTGGGTCGGCGCGACGCCGCCAAAGTGGCGGATGTGCTTCCGTTCGATTCAAATGCTGCATCCTACCTCGCTGACCGGGCACGAAATCTTGACTGGCGGCTGCGCCGATTTGCCAAGCAGTTGAAAACAAACAAGCTTGAGGGAGTGTCGCTCGAACGAGACCGGCTCAAGCTTCAGCAAATGCCGCCTGTCACCCCACCGGAAGCTGAAGCCCTCGATCGCAAGCTCGATACCCTGCTTCCCCGCGTGCGCATCACCGAGCTGCTGCTTGAAGTCGCCGAACGCACTGGTTTTTTGAACGCATTCCGTGACCTGCGCTCAGGCAAGGAGCACGACAACCCCAGCACGGTACTCGCCGCAATTCTGGCTGATGGCACCAACCTCGGGCTGGAGCGGATGGCCAATGCCAGCGAAGGCGTCAGCTATGCCCAACTCGCATGGACCCACAACTGGTATCTTTCACCCGAGAACTATCAGGCCGCGCTGGCCATGATCATCTCAGCCCATCACGAATTACCCTTCGCGCGGCATTGGGGCGCTGGCACCAGTTCGTCGTCCGATGGCCAGTTCTTCCGGTCGGGGCGGAGCCGTTCAGGGGCGGCGGACGTCAATGCCAAATATGGCGCCGAACCTGGCGTGAAAATCTATTCTCACCTTTCCGATCACTTCGCATCATTCGGATCACGGATCATGTCCGCGACGGCAGGTGAAGCGCCTTACGTGCTCGACGGGCTTGTCCTGGGCGCCGGCAACCTTCCGTTGCATGAGCACTATACCGATACCGGCGGCGCCACCGATCATGTTTTCGCACTCTGCCACCTACTCGGGTTCCGCTTCGCGCCACGGCTGCGCGATATTGGCGACCGCAAGCTGGGTTCGATCGCTGCGCCATCGACATACAAGGGCATCGAAAATCTGATGGGCCGCACCATCAAAACGGCAGCGATCGAGGCCGATTGGGATGACATCGTCAGGATTGTCGCCTCAATCAAGGATGGCACGGTGGCGCCGTCAGTAATCTTGCGAAAACTTGCCGCCTACAAACGCCAGAACAGGCTGGATTTTGCATTGGCTGAACTGGGCCGTATCGAGCGCACTTTGTTCACGCTCGATTGGCTTGAACAACCGGAACTGCGACGTGCCTGTCAGGCCGGTCTCAACAAAGGCGAGGCGAGGCACACGCTTGCCGCCGCCATCTATACCAACCGGCAGGGTCGGTTCACCGATCGCTCGCTGGAAAATCAGGAATTTCGCGCATCTGGGCTGAACCTGCTGATTGCGGCGATTTCCTACTGGAACACGGTCTATCTCGACCGGGCCGCCCAGCACCTCAACGCTGTCGGCACGACGTTCGATGCGGCACTGCTTGCGCACCTTTCTCCGATGGGCTGGGCGCACATCAGTCTGACCGGCGATTACCTCTGGGAGCAGGCCAGGCGACTTCCAGCAGGTGAATTCCACCCACTCAACGAGCCAATGGCGCGGTTGAAGCGTGTAGCGTAGCCCATGTTCCGCTTATGTCCGAGAAATCGTTGTCTGGCGAACAAACCTTGAGGTGACGCCTTGCTCGGCTACAGGTTCGCCCCCCGTATCCGCGATCTCCCTCAGAAAAGACTCTATGCCTTCACGCCCAACGCGACGCCGGCCAATGTGCGAGCGCTGGTCGGAGGTAAGATCAATGAACCGCTCATCGAGCGCAACTGGCCCGACATCCTGCGCATCATGGCGACGATCGCAGCGGGGATCGTCGCCCCCAGCCAGATTCTTCGCAAGCTCGCCTCTTACCCGCGCCAGAATGAGCTGGCCCTCGCATTGCGAGAGGTGGGCCGCATCGAGCGAACCCTGTTCATGATCGACTGGATTCTTGATGCCGGCCTCCAGCGCCAGGCTCAGATCGGCCTCAACAAGGGTGAGGCCCACCACGCCCTAAAGCGCGCCATCAGCTTCCACCGCCGAGGTGAAATCCGGGATCGATCCGGCGAAGGCCAGCACTATCGCATCGCCGGAATGAACCTGCTCGCCGCCATCATCATATTCTGGAACACCATGAAGCTCGGCGAGGTCGTCAATACCCGGGCCGCCAGCGGTACCCATATCGCGCCTGATCTACTCGCCCACGTCTCGCCGTTGGGATAGGAACACATCAATCTAACCGGGGAATATCGCTGGCCCAAATCCTTAGCGTAGGATTCCGCCCCCTCCCGCAAACGCCCCCTACGATTGAGAAGCGCGGCGGAATCTCTTAGATTGATCGCTGGAGGCTTTGTTCGCGGAGACGCGCACATTGCCTTCTTTTCGTTTTAGGAAGCGCTGCCCTAAGCGACAGAAGCCAGAGCTTTGACAATGCGGCATTCCGCGATGGAGCCGACCATGTATCTTGATCCTATCGGTGCAGACACGCGATGATGGCGGTCACGACGGCGGTGGTTTCCGCGACGTCGCGCACCCTCACTGTGTCGAGGCCGATTTCAGCAGCGGGATAGTCATTCCCACCGGGGAATATCGCATCCCCAATGAACAGCATCCCGTCGAGCGGGACACCGCTCTCGGCACTCAGGCGCTTCAGGCCATAGCCCTTGTCGATCCCTGCTCTGGTCACGTCGATCGATGTCGTGCCACCGAGATTGATCGAGAGCTCCGGCAGCTTCGCGCGCAACGTGGCCTGCAACGCGGTCCTCTTCTTTCGGTCAGGATCCCACGCTTCCTTTTCCTTCAGCGGCGCTGCCTGCCCCAGGCCCGAAAAGGTGATCTGGCTGCCCCGGTCCTCGATCCGTTCGCCCCAGATACGTTCGTCGGCGAGACCGGCATCGGTCAGCGCCTGATCGAAGGCCGTGCGGATCTTCGCCTTCTCCGCGTCGTCGAACAGTTCGGCATAGACCGCGCGCCAAGCGCCATTGATGAACCGATAGAGTTTCGTGCCTGTGGTCGGCATCAACCAGAGACGGTCGAGCGCGACGCCGGCAGGAAGGCGCGAGGCGATCTGCTTTTCGAACTGCGGCCAGTCCCCGCCCGAGATCACCGCCACATCCGTGATGGCGAGCAATCGGGCGAGGATTGCGGCCATATCCTCCGATAACGGCCGCTTGCTCTCGGCAAGCGTGCCGTCGAGGTCGAAGGCGATCAGCCACTTCATGCCGCCTTCCCTGCCGGATCGCGGTAGGCGAGCAGCCTGAGCGCATTGATGACGACGAGCAGCGTCGATCCCTCATGAACCGCCACCGCTGGCCCAATGCCGAGGCCGAGGATGGTAGCAGGCACCAGGAAGGCGACGACACCCAGGCTGACGAAGACGTTCTGCCGGATGATTCCACGGGTATGGCGGCTAAGACCGACTGCGAATGGCAGGTGCGCCAGATCGTCGGCCATCAGCGCCACGTCGGCTGTCTCCAGCGCAACGTCCGACCCCGCCGCGCCCATCGCGATGCCGACCGTGGCGCTTGCCATCGCCGGCGCATCGTTCACGCCGTCGCCCACCATCGCGACCTTGTCTTCGCCGGCGAGCTTCTTGATCGCGGCAACCTTGTCTTCGGGCATGAGGTCGCCCCACGCTTCGTCGATCCCGACTTCGTCGGCGATCGCTTCGGCGACTTTCTGGTGATCGCCGGAGATCATTATCATCCGCGACACGCCCATCTCGTGCAGCCGACGCAACGCGGTCTTGGCAGCTTCGCGAGGCGTGTCCATCAGGCCGATCGCGCCCAGGTCGCGGTCCCCCTTGCGGACCACCATTGTCGTGCGGCCGTTCTCGCGCAGCTTCGCGATTGCGTCCTGCGCGCCCTGCCCCAGCGCCGGAATGCCCTCACTTCCGAACATCTCGGCCTTGCCGATCCACACCGTCTCGCCATCCACGCTCGCGGTGACGCCCCGACCGGTCAGGCTCTTGAGGTCGCCGGCAGTCGGCACGGCACGATCGTTCAGACGTTCGCGGCCGTCCTTGACGATCGCTTGGGCCAGGGGATGGTCGCTCAACGCTTCGACGGCGACAGCCAGCGCCAGCAACTCGCCTTCATCGGCGCCATCGACGGGCACGACATCAGTGATGCGCGGACGACCTTCGGTCAGCGTGCCCGTCTTGTCGAAAGCGATCGCTTTGAGCGACCCGAGGTTTTCGAGCGGTGCACCGCCCTTCACGAGCACGCCGCCCCGCGCTGCACGGGCAACGCCCGACAGGACCGCGCTCGGCGTTGCGATCGCGAGCGCGCACGGGCTTGCCGCCACCAGCACCGCCATCGCGCGATAGAAGCTGTCGCGGAACGGCTCGTCGACGACCACCCATGCGAACAGCAGGAGCACTGACAGGACCAGGACGGCGGGCACGAAGATCCGTTCGAACCGGTCGGTGAAGCGCTGCGTCGGCGACTTCTGCGTCTCCGCTTCGCTCACCATCTTCACGACCTTGGCAAGCGCGCTTTCATTGGAACGGCGTGTCACCTCGATCTCGATCGCGCCGCCGCCGTTGATCGTACCAGCAAAAACCCGGCTTTCCGCGTCGACTGCATCGGGCTTGGCGCGTGCCGCTGCGGCATCTGCGACCGGCACCTTGTCGACCGGGATGCTTTCACCCGTGACCGGGGCCTGGTTGATCGCGCTGGTGCCCTTGATGACGAAGCCGTCGGCAGGCAGGCGCTCGTTCGGGCGGACGATGGCAATGTCCCCGACGACCATCTGCTCGACCGGGATTTCGCTGGTCTGCCCGCCGCGTCGCACGGTCGCGGTTTCGGGCGCGAGCTTCGCCAGCGCCTCGATCGCCTTCTTGGCGCGGCCCATTGCATAATGCTCAAGCGCATGGCCGAGGCTGAACAGGAACAGCAGCAGCGCACCTTCGGCCCATGCGCCCAGCGCAGCGGCGCCGGCCGCAGCGACCAACATCAGCGTGTCGATCTCGAACTTCTTCATCCGGAGGTTGTCGATCGCCTCGCGCAGCGTGAAGAATCCGCCGAAGAAATAGGCTGCGATATAGCAGGCGGTCGGCAGCCATTCGGGCGCGCCAGCGACCAGCCTCTCGATCGCGTAGCCGATCCCCAGCAGCGCGCCACAGGCGAGCGCGAAGATCAGCTCGGTATTGGGGCCGAGAAATTCGGCGTGGCTATGGTCGTGGCCATCGCCGGGGCCGTGCTTCTCTTCGCCCGCGCCGTGGCCCCCGGGGCCGTGGTCGTGGCCGGCATGTTCATCGGCAGCGACCCGCTTGCCCACCCTCACCTTCAGCTTGCGAAGCGCAGCGCGCACCTCCTCTTCGGTGGTTTCGCGGCGATCATATTCGACCCGGACAGACCCGCTGGTGCTGGCGCTTGCCTGGACCACGCCGGGCAAGGCGCACAGCGCATCGCTGACCGTGCGCGCCCGACGTTCGTGGTTGATCCCCGTCACCTGCCAGATCGCATGGCCGTAGCGCTCGGTGATTTCGGCACCTGCGGCGCGCACCATTTCGCGCAACCGTGGCAGCGGCAGCTTGGCGGCATCGAAATGGATGCACAGCGCCGCTGGCGTGTTGCCGTCGAGACAGATCACATGCGCCCGCTCGACACCTTCGCGCTTTGACAGGGTTGATACGAGACGGTCCAGGCAGGCATCGGCCGCGTCAGGAAGGTCCGGCAACAACACTGGAATGTCGAGTTCGAGCTTGTCGTTCATGACGACCTCCTTTCGCTTTTCTTGGTTTCGGCGCGCGCGTCGCGCAGGATTTCGACACCGCCCTTGATGGCGATGATGGCGGTGGCGAAGCCGACCAGCAGGTCCGGCCAATTGGTACCCAACCACAGCACCAGCACGCCGGCGATCAGGATGCCGCCGTTGGAAATGAAGTCGTTGAAGCTGAAGGTGGTTGCGGCCCGGAGATTGACGTCCGGATCCTTGAGGCGCTGGAGCAGCCGCAGGCAGAGGTAATTCACGACGCCGGCGATCGCGGACATGACCATCATGGTAGGTCCGATGGGCTCGCTGCCCTGCACGTAGCGCCGTCCGACATCGATCAAGATGCCGCCCGCGAAGATCAGCAGCATGACGCCCGAAGCGACCGCGGCGCGTGTCTTCCATGTCTGGCCCCGGGTGAGCGCCACAAGGCTCAGCGCATACACAGCCGTATCGGACAGGTTGTCGACGCCGTTGGCGATCAGCGCGCTCGAGTCCGCGAAGAAGCCGGAAACGAAGAAGCCCGCAGCGATCGCCGCGTTCAGCAGCAGGACGATCCACAGTGTGCGGCGCTCCTGCCCGCCATTGTTGTCGTTGCCCGGGATCATCCCATCATCTCCTCAAGTGTCAGCAGGGCCAGGAAGCCGACGAAAAACATCGAGCTGATGAGCGGGGTGTCGGGTTTCTCGTGCGCCTCGACCAGCAACTCCTCCGTGACGAGGTAGAGCAGCGCCATCAGCCCGAAGCTGAGGAAGCCGGCGATCATCACCGGCGACAGCGCGGCGACCGGCACGGCAGCGAGCGCGCCGATCGGCAGCAGCAGGGCCAATGCCGAGACGATCACGATGATGCGCAAGCGCGAGCGATAGGTTTCCGCCAGCTCGTCGGTCAGCGTCAGTCCCAGAAATAACACTTCCAGAGTGAGCGCGATCGTCAGCAGGAGACCTGCCTTCTCGCCCGCCACGAAAGCGAGGCCGAGCACCAGGCCGTCCACCAGAATGTCGATGCCGATCGCGGCGAGTAGCGCCATCGGCCCCTTGAAGCGGGCCTCAAGAGCCTTGAGCCCCAGCATGGTCGCGACGCCCGCCGCCCCGCCGATCAACGTCGCGCTGGGCGATGCCTCATGCTTGACCTGCGGCAGGATTTCGGTCGCTGCCGCCGCGAACACGACGCCGGCAGCGAGATGCTGTAGGCCCGCCACGAGGCCAGGTTTCAACTTGGTGCGGCTCGCGACAATCGCGCCGAGCACGACCGCCAGCACAGGCGCAAGCGTATAGAGCAGTGCCTGCATTTCCTAGGACTCCTCCGGGGTTCGGTGGCAGACGCGGATCTTCCCGCGTCGCGTGAACGCGATCGATCCGCCCGCCACGACAGCCCGCGAATGGTCGCCGCGAAACTCGTCACCGGTTCGCTGCGCGCGCAGGATCTCGGTCCTGCCCTTCGGCAGCCAGGTGACGGCCATTTTCAAGCCTTCATCGATGAAGTCGACATCGGCGCGTGTGCCGTCGTCGCAGTACATGATGCGCTGCGCGATTAGTTTCGACGTCAGATGCTTTTCATGCGCCGGCTCGGTAGGCTGGGTCGGCGCTGGATTACACGCCCCTATAACCGCCCCGGAGACGAGAACGACGCCGAGGCGCGCGATCGCCAGACCGGCCCGATTCAGGCCGCACAAGGTTGTCACATTTGAAATCGACGTGTCAGACATCGGTCTCTTCCGACGAAGCGCCCTGTGGCGTTCGAAGGCAGGGCAGTTCATCGCGTGCCTTCCTGCTCGCAGATCCGGGTACGGCCATCGCCTTCCACGATGGTGAGCTGCGACCCCTTGAAGGTCGCGGTGGCTGTTTCGCCGACATATTGCAGGCCCTGCGCTGGCGCGGTCAGCATCATCGGCGGTCCCCCGTTGGAGCGCCGCAAATCGATCTGCAGGCCGTTGTCCTTGTAATCGACGAACAGCGGTTCCCCGTCGGAACAGCGATATCTATGCCGCCCCATTTCCCCGGTCGTCACGGCGCTGTCGGACGAATGGATCTGCTGCTCCGTTGGCGGGGCTGGCGGCTTTCTTTCCGAGCACGCCGCGAGCCCGACAACGAGGATGACGGCGGGCAGCACCCGCTTACAGTGCATCATCATCGCGCCTTCCTCCTGTAGCGGAAGGGGACGCGCTGACGATTGATAGCCCGGGCAGGCTGACCTACCCGCCAGCGGAGATAGGTTGCGAGGCGATCGTCAGATTCGACCATCAGGGATCGCAGGCGGCGCAACATCATCGCCGCGAACGGCAGGGAGAGCGCCCCGCGCAGCGTGCAGCTATGCGTTAGCCTGGTGCCGCCATCGTCCCCCGCCAGCTCGTACCGCTCTTCGAGCGTGAACAGATAGGGGATGCCGCAGGACCAAGCGAAGGCGTGCGGTTTATCGAATCGATCAATCCGTGCTGGCGTCCGAATTGGCCGGGTGATGCCCTGGATCGCAAAGGTGCATTCTGTGTCGCCGAGCCGGGACGGATCATCGAGAAATACGAGCGGACTCCACGCCCGGCGATGATCCGGATCGGTGAGTGCCGACCAGATGCGCAGTGGCCCGCCGTGAAGCATCGAGCTGGTTATGGTGCGAGGCATATCCCCATCTCCCAGAGATGGGCGGGGCGATCGCGGATCGCCCCGCCCATCCATCAGGCCAAGTTGTTCACGAAGGTCTGACCGTGGTCGTCCCCTTCATGCTCCTCATTGTAGTGCTCGGGTTTCTCGATCACTTTCTGCCCGAACCGGGCATAGAGTGTCGGCAGCACGAACAGCGTAAGAAGCGTCGCCGAGATCAGACCGCCGATGACGACCGTCGCCAAAGGCTTTTGAACCTCTGCGCCGGCGCCTTCGCCCAGCGCCATCGGCACGAAGCCGAGGCTGGCGACTAGCGCGGTCATGATGACGGGTCGCAGACGCTGCATCGCGCCAACATGCGCGGCTTCCTCGCGGCTCATCCCTGATCGGATCAGATCTTGGATCGAGCTGACCATGACGAGGCCGTTGAGGACCGCGATGCCCGAGAGGGCGATGAAGCCCACTGCCGCCGAGATCGAGAAGTCCATGCCCCGCAGGAACAGCAACAGGACGCCGCCCACCAGCGCGAAAGGCACGCCGGTGAACACGATCGCGGCGTCGCGGACCGATCCCAACGCCCCGTAGAGGAGCAGCAGGATCAAGATGAAGCAAGCCGGAATGACCAGCTTCAGCCGTTCGCTTGCCGATTGGAGGTTCTCGAACTGGCCGCCCCATTCGAGATAGGTGCCGGCAGGCAGCCGGAGTTGGCTGCCGATCGCCGCCTGCGCATCCGCCACGACGGATCCGACGTCGCGGCCACGCACGTTGGCTTGCACCACCACGCGCCGCTTGCCGTTCTCGCGGCTGATCTGGTTCGGACCATCGACCACCTTGATCTCGGCGACGCTGGACAGCGGTACATAGCCGCCGCCTGCCACCGGCACCTGCACCTGTTGGAGCAGGCCGATGTCGGCACGCTGCGCCTCCGACAGGCGGATCACCACGGGGAAGCGACGGTCGCCCTCGAAGATCTGGCCCGATGTTCGCCCGCCGATCGTCGCAGTCACGGTGTCCTGCACATCCTGAGCCGTAACGCCCAACCGCGCCATCGCGTCGCGGTTGACGCGAATGTCGAGCATGGGAAGACCGGTCGTCTGCTCCACCTTCACGTCCGCTGCGCCTTGCGTTCTGCGCAGCACCGCCGCGATTTGCTCGGCCGTCCGGTTCATCTGGTTGAAGTCGTCCCCGAACACCTTCACCGCGATGTCGCCGCGCACGCCGGCGATCAGCTCGTTGAAGCGCATCTGGATGGGCTGGGTGATCTCGTAGGCATTTCCCGGAATCTTCGCGAGATTACCCTCGATCCGGCTGACCAGCTCCTCCTTGGGAAGCTCAGGATCCGGCCAATCCTTGCGCGGCTTCAGGATGACGAACATGTCGGTCGCGTTCGGCGGCATCGGGTCGGCCGCCAGCTCGGCGGTGCCCGTCTTGGAATAGACGAATTGCACCTCCGGCTGCTTCGACATCATCCGCTCGATCGGCACCTGCATCGCCTGGCTCTGCTGGACCGACGTTGCCGGAATGCGGAGCGACTGGATCAGCAAATCGCCTTCGTCGAGCTGCGGCAGGAACACCGAGCCGAGCGTAGTGAAAGCAAGCGCCGCCACCACAAGGCTTCCCACACCCGCACCGATCGTCAGCGTCGGGCGCTTCATGGCCCGGTCGAGACCGGGTTCGTAGCGCTTCTTCAGCCACGTGATGATGCGGCCGTCCTTCTCCTCGACCTTCTTCGACAGCCAGATCGCAATCATCGCCGGCACGAAGGTGAGAGAGAGGATGAAGGCGAAGGCGAGCGCGATGATGACGGTCAGCGCCATCGGTCCGAACGTTTTACCCTCCACGCCGGTCAGCGTGAGCAGCGGTACGTAGACGAGGATGATGATTGCCTGCCCGTACACAGAGGGACGGATCATCTCACGCGCAGCGGCTGCCACGGTCGCGAGCCGTTCCTTGACGCTGAGCAATCGGCCTTCATGATGCTGTTGCTCGGCAAGCCGGCGCAGCGCGTTTTCGACAATGATGACGGCGCCGTCGACGATCAGACCGAAGTCCAAAGCCCCAAGGCTCATCAGATTGGCCGAGACCCCAGCGCGCAGCATACCAAAGCCTGTCAGCATCATGGTGATCGGGATGACCAACGCCGCGATCAGGGCCGCACGGAAGTTGCCGAGCAGCAGGAAGAGCACGACGATGACCAGCACCGCGCCTTCGGACAGGTTTTTCGCGACCGTCTTGATCGTCGAATTGACCAGCTCGGTGCGGTTCAGCACCGGCTGAATTACGACGTCAGGAGGCAGCGAAGCGTTGATCGTCTTCAGTTTCTCAGCGACCGCGGTCGACACGATGCGGCTGTTCTCGCCGATCCGCATGATCGCCGTGCCGACGACGACTTCGGTACCGTTCTCCGATGCCGAACCCATGCGGATCGCCTGACCCGTCTTCACAGTCGCAACTTGTTCGACCGTGATCGGCACGCCGTTACGTGTCGCGATCACGGTCCTGGCCAACTCGCTGGCATTGCGAACGAGCGCATCCGAGCGAACAGCCAGACCTTCGCCATTGCGATTGACGAAGCCACCGCCGACGCTGGTGTTATTGCGCTCCAGCGCATTTCCCAGGTCCGTCAGCGTGATGCCGAGCGAGGCCAGCTTCTGCACGTCGGGCACGACGAGGAACTGCTTGGCGTAACCGCCAATCGAGTCGACACCGGCGAGGCCCGGTGTGGTCTTCAGAAGCGGCGTCACGATCCAGTCCTGCGCGGTGCGCAGGTAGGTCGCCTTGTCCTCTTCGGTCGTCAGTCGCTCGCCCTCTGGCGTGATGTAGCTGCCATCGGGCTGTTGGCCCGGTTCACCGGGCTTGTGCTTGTCGTCCTCGCGATGATCGAGACGAACGGTGTACATGTACACCTCGCCCAGGCCTGTCGCGATCGGACCCATTTCAGGGTTCACGCCGTCGGGCAGATTCTCTTGCACGCCCCGCAGACGCTCGCCCACCTGCTGGCGGGCGAAATAGATGTCCGTCGCGTCCGAAAAGACCGCCGTGATCTGCGCGAAGCCGTTGCGGCTCAACGAGCGCGTATATTCCAGGCCGGGGGTGCCGGCGAGCGCGGTTTCGATTGGAAACGACACCTGCTTCTCGACCAGCTCGGGCGAGAGGGCAGGCGCGCGGACGTTGATCTGGACCTGATTGTTGGTGATGTCCGGCACCGCGTCGATCGGTAGCCGGTAGAGGGAAAAGGCGCCGATGGCGGCGACGATGACGGTGAGGAGCAGGACTAGCCAGCGCTTCTCGACCGCCCAGGTTACGATACGGGCGATCATGGCTTAATCCTCGTGGCTCGCTTCGCCCTTGCCGATCTCGGCCTTGAGCGTGAAACTTCCGGTGGTGGCGATCTGTTCGTTGCCGGTCAGGCCCGACCGGACGATCACCGTGTCGCCCGACGCATCGCCGAGCTGGACCGGGGTCGCCTTGAAGCCGGTGGGCGTGCGCACGAACACGACCGACTTGCCCTCGAAACTCTGGACCGCCGTCGTCGGCACGCGGACCGCCCCGCTCCCGCCGCTGCCCGTGAGCTGCACGGCTGCCGTCACAGGCTCGCCGACCCGCCATTCGCCACCGCGATTGTCGAGGGTGGCGAGCGCAGGCACGAGCCGCGTCTGCGGATCAAGCGCCGGCGACACGAAGGTCACGCGGGCGGTCGCCTGACGGCCTGCCGCCTTCACCAGCACCGTATTGCCGGGACGCACCCGGCCCGCATCCTCGGGCTTGAGATTAAGCGCGATCGACACCTGGCTCAGGTTGGCGATGCGATAGAGTTCGGCATCCGCCGCGACCGTTTGTCCCAGCGTCACGGGGCGCGCAATGATCTGGCCCGAGATCGGCGCGGCAATGCCGAGCCGGTTGAGCCCGCCGCCGCCGACACCCGCCGCCGAAACCATGCTCTGCGCCTGCGTCAGGGCGATCCGCGCCTCCGTCGCCGCTGTGCGGGCGGCGATCAGATCCTGTTCAGGGGAGACTCTCTGCGCGAACAGCCGCTGTTCGCGCGCGAGGTTCGAATTAGCGAGCTGAAGCCGCGCCCGCGCCGCCTCGACCTCGCCCTTGATCTGCGCCGCCTCGCGGCTTTCGATGACCGCAATGGTCTGGCCGCGTCCGACCGATTGGCCGAGGTTACGGGTGAGCGCGACCACGCGTCCCGCAATTGCGGCCGAGACGACCTGCGTTCCCTGTGGGTCGCCCTCGATGATCGCGGGCAGCTCGATCGTCCCGGCCCCGCCGATGATCGGCCGTCCGACCTGGACGCCCGCTGTGGCGATCTGGTCGGCACCCAATGTGACGACGCCTTCACCGGCATGACCGCCTTCAGCACCGCCCTTTTCCGTGCCCGCTGCCGTCTCATTGGCAGCTGCGCCTTCGGCAGTTGCCTCGTTTCCGCCATCCTTGCCGCCGCAGGCAGCCAAGAGCAGGGCGAGCGACGCCGCGCCCGCGAGATAAAAGCTCTTCATCACTGATTCCCCCCATTGGGCGCACGAGCGGTCAGTCGCTCCACTTGCGCGCGGGCATTCTGGTAATTGGCAAGCGCGTCGATCGCGGCGACCCGCGTTTCGGCGAGCGTGCGTTCAGCATCGAGCAATTCGAGCTGGCCGAACTTGCCCTCGCGATAGCCGATCCGCGCGATGCGGGCGGCCTCCTGTGCAGCCGCCAGCGCCGGCCCCGACGCCGCACGAGCCGTCGTTGCGGCATTGGCCGCCTGCGCCTGCGCGTCCGTGATCGCCTGTTCGATGTCGAGCGCGGTCACGCGGCGCTGCGCATCCGCCTGGGTCCGCTGCGCGGTCGCCTGCGCAATCGCGGCGCGACCATTGTTGAACACCGGGATCGGGATCGACACGCTGAACACCGCCGCCATGTCGTTGGTCGCTTCCAGGCGGCGGATCGACGGCCCGACGTTCAGGTCAGGCACGCGATTGGCGCGCGCGAGCCGCACGCCGGCTTCGGCAATGGAGAAATCCGCGTTGGCTGCCGCCAGCGCGAGTGTGCCGGTCGTGTTGACCGGTGCCAACGGCCCATAGACGTTCACATCGGGAAGGCGATCGAGCAGCGTGTCATCGAGCAGGCCGTCGATCGGCCGTCCGATCCGACGCGCCAGATTGGCGCGGGCCGCCTCGGCCAAGCGAAGCTGCCGCTCCACATTGGCGTCGGCATTGATACGCGCGACATCCGCGCGCTGTTGCTCGAGTGGCGATGCCCGCCCTGCCTGCACGCGAACGCTCGCGGCCCGCAGCGCATCGCTGGCGATCCGGGCCTGATCGCGGGCTGTCATTACCCGGCGATCGGCCGCGACCGCTTCGACATAGAGCTGCGTTACCTGAAGCCGGACATCCGCCGCGATGATCGCGGCCTGGATCTCGGCCCGGGACAATTGCGCATTGGCGACCGCGACGCGGGCGCCGCGCTTGCCGCCTAGCTCGATCGGGATCGCAAAGCCGACCGTGGTTTCCGCGCTGCGGACCCCCCGATACGGCCCGGAGCCGATGACATTCTCGACTTGGCCTTGAACCACCGGATTGGGCCGCAAGCCGGCGACTGTGCGACCTGCACGGGCCGCGTCGATTCCAGCTGTCGCCGCTTCCGCAGCAGGGGCCGAACCGCCCGCTGCACTGACCGCTTGGTCAAGCGTGTAGACCGGCGCATCCTGCGCAACAGGCGCGGACGGTCCGACCTGCGCCTGCGCCATCGTGGCGCAAGACGCTGCGGCCAGCATGGCCGCGAGGATACGATTCATGAAAATAGGACTCCTGACGATGATCGACAGGGGCGCGCCAACGCACGCCCAAATCGGACGTCAGGCTTGGGGGGGCCTCAAATGGACCATGCCGGTGCGGCCGTCGAGCGACGCAGAGGCGGAGATTGTCGGCTTGGGCACTGTGAGGACGGGGGTATATTCCATCGTCGTGCGCGCAGGCGCGCCGACGTCGTGTCCGTGACAATAATTGTGATGATGCGGGACATTCTTGTCCGAGTCCGATGGCACCTGATCGATGTCACCGGCGGTATGGACCGTGAACTCAACGCCCGCGATGCTTCCCCCCGCCAGATCGGCGGCATGGGCCATGCCGGAGAAGCTGGTCAGGACCAGCATCAGGCATGTCAGGAAAGGCAAAAAGGCTCGCACTAGCTTGCCTCTATCACGGAAGGGTTTTCATGTCATTGCACTAATTCGAACCAAGGGTCACTGAGCCGGAACCCGAGCGGGATCGGTCGCGCCCGTTCCAGGCGAACCCGACCGCAATGGCGACCGCCATCAGGAGTTGCGCCAGCACCGATTGCCAAGTGGGAAACACGCCGAGCATCGACAGCCGTGGCACGTCCGCGAGCGGTGCGATGTTGATAAGGCCGGCTTCCTGGAGCGCGGCGACGCCTTTACCCGCCAGCACGACGGTCAGGACCGCCATGAGCCAGGAGCTATAGCGGAAGAACTGCGCGATCGGCAGCTTGCGACTGTAGCGAAGCATGGCCCAAGCGATCAGGCTGAGCAGTCCAATCGCCGACCCGGCCCCCGCGAGAAGCATCCCGTTGTCACCTTGCGCCGAAAGCGCGGCATAGAACAGGATCGTCTCGAAGACCTCGCGATAAACTACGACGAACGCCAGCCCGAACAGGAACCAGCCCGACCCGCCCGAGAGCGCCCGCGACATCTTCGCGCGAATATAGCGCTGCCACTGATCGGCCTGCGCCTTGCCGTGCATCCAAATCCCGACCGAGAGCAGCACGACCGCGGCGAACAGCGAGCCAAACCCTTCCGTCAGCTCCCGGCTCGCACCGCTGATCCCGATCGCATAGGTGGCGACCGCCCAGGTGATCCCGCCCGCGATGATCGCGCTGACCCAGCCGCCATGCACGTACCGCAGCGCCTCGCCGCGCTCGGCTTTACGCAGGAACGCGATCATGGCGACAACGATGAGCAGGGCTTCGAGCCCTTCACGCAGCAGGATCGTGAACGCGCCCAGGAACGTGGACGCTTCGGTGGCGGCATCAGGCGCGAGCGCCGCTTCCGCATCGTCGAAAAGGCCGCCCAGTACTGCGACCTTCTCCGCGAGATCATCGGGCGACGCGCCCCGGTCGATCGAGGCGCGGAACTCCCCCATCGCGCCCTCGATTCGACCCATCAGCGTCGCGTCGCGCGCGGTGAGTGTTGGCTCGATCGGCTCGAACCCATCGAGATAGGCCGACAGCGCCAGCTCTTTCGCCATGCGCGCATCGCCGCGCCGCGCAGCCGCCACGCTTTCGGCGAGTTTGGCGCGGGCGACCGCGAGCGAGCCGGGAGCCTGTTGTATCACCTGTTCGGGATGACGACGCAGGAACGCGAGCACTGGGTCAGCCTTGGCGTCGCCGATCGCCGCGCCGAGCGCGGCCGGGGTGAGCGCGACCAGGGTTTTCAGGTCCGGAATGCGCCGGCGAAGGGTCGGGTCGGATTTCCAAAGCCGCTCGCCTTCGCGCGCCTGCGCATCCGTGAAGGCGAAGCTCCCGGCTCGGAATGCTAACGCCCAGCGCTGATCGTTGGGCAGATCGGCGAAGCTCTGCATCGCGGTCCCGTCGATGCCTTGCGTCACCACCTGATAGAGCGCGAACACGCTGCGCTGGCGCGCGCGCTCGGCATCGGTGAAAGCAATCGGGGGCGTAGCGAGCTTGGCGGCGTCAGGGCCACGGCCGTTGCCCGTCATCCCGTGGCAGGACGCGCAGGATTGTCGGAACAGTGCATCGCTGGAGACGAGGTTCGGAGCCTTATCGGGCGCGAGCGGCACCGGGTAGGCGCGCAACAGATCGGCCGCGAGCCCGTGCGCCAATGTTGCCACCTGTTCAGTCGGTCCCTTTTCCGCGATCACCGCCTGGAGGTTGGCAGCCCGCTGGATGAGGGCTTGACGCTCCGGCTTCGCCGGCAGGCCCTGAAGCCGTGTCGAGACCGACGCGGCGAACTCCGTCATCTCGGCATATTCCGACGTGCTCTTGATCCGACCGTTGGCGACCGCGCCGCCATAATCGACGGCCATATAGTCGAGCAGCCGCCATGCGGTTTGCACGTCGCCGGGTTCGGCGATTGCCGCAGCAGGGATCAGCAGCGCCGCGAGCGCGGAGAGCAGCCGCAACGAGAGCATTGCCCGGATCAACGCGAGCAGACGCACTACCGCTCTCCCAATTCGCGCCGAGCGCCAGTGACGATTTCATAAGCGGAGTGGAGGAACAGGAGGGCGATGAGGCCGGCGACGGCGAGGTCCGGCCAGGCGCTTCCTGTCCACGCCACCAGACCGGCCGCGGCGATCACCGCCACGTTGGCGAGCGCGTCGTTGCGGCTGAACAGCCAGATCGCGCGAACATTGGCGTCCCCTTCCCGGAAACGCGCAAGCACCAAGGCGGACACGACATTGATCGCGAGCGCGACAACGCCGATTGTGCCCATCAGTTCGGCATCGGGCGCGGTTGCGTTCAGGGCGCGCCAAATCGCGAAACCGATTACGCCCACGCCAAGCGCACCGAGAAACAACCCCTGCGTCAGCGCGACCTTTGCCCTCGCCCGTGCGGACCAGGCAAGCGCGAGAAGACCGATAAGGCTGATCGACCCGTCCCCGAGAAAATCGAGGGAATCCGCTTTCAGCGCTTGGCTATCGGCGATGAACCCGCCGAACAGCTCGGCGACTCCGAAGCCGAGGTTGAGCACCACGACGGTCAGCAGCGCACGGCGATAGGCCGGATCGGTTTGCGCGCGCGCGGGCTCCCCGTGGCACCCGCAGCTTTCGGTAGAAGCATTCATGCGGCCTTCCTTACCACCTCCAGTCGCTGTAGAAGCAAGCGAAATGTGCGACACGTTCGCATAAGCAAGGATGGCATGATGAAGCCGGTGATGATTGGGCAGCTCGCCAGCGAGACCTCGACGAAGGTGACGACGATCCGCTTTTATGAGTCGATCGGGTTGCTCCGATCCGCCCCTCGCACGGCGTCGGGTCGCAGAACCTACGATGCCAGTGACATTGAGCGTTTGCACTTCATCCGCAACGGTCGCCGGCTTGGCTTCTCCGTCGACGAGATCCGTTCGTTGATGGGGCTGGCGCAGAACCCGGACCAGGATTGTGGTGCCGCCTCAGCTATCGCTGCTCAGCACCTCAAGGATGTGGAGGAGAGACTGGCGCAACTCGCGGTGTTGCGGGATGAGTTGGCAATGCTCAGCCAGAGCTGCACCAAGGCGCGCATGGCCGATTGTCGGATCATGAAGGCGATCGGCAAAGGCCACCCTCAAGCCGATCAATAATAATCGGCCAGCCTGAGCTCGCGCACATCACCCGAGGCCATCGTCAGCTTTACGAGGGTGCCAGCAGGCCGGGAGCGCACTTGCCAGAGCTCCCCACGCGTATAGTTCGCATCGATCGAATGGCCGTTCACCGCCACGATCCGGTCGCCGACCGCCCAGCCAGCCTTTTCCGCGGGACTGTTCGCCGCCACATGAACAACGGTGAGCGCCGTTGGTGAGGCTGCGAGGCCAAGGCCGCTACGGTCCTTCAGCATCGGCAGGCGACGACGAGGACCGAGTGGCCGGAGCCACACGAATCCGGCGGTCACGTCGAACACCACGTCGAATTGAGCGATCAGCGGTAGGCCGACATTGCCAACCGTGCTGGTGGAGAGCCAAGCTCTCATCCCGAGTGTGGGGACGTTCGAGACGCCAAGCCCTTCGATGTTGATGTTCTGGATCGTGAAAGCATCGTTGATACGCACACCATCGACGCCGCCGATCGCCGCGGTCGAGACGAGCTTCCCGTTCAACAGCCCTTGATCGCGGGCATAGGCCGACGAGAGCATCAGCGCGGCCGAGCTGCCAAGATCGATCATCAAGGGCACGGGAGGCAAACCCGAGACGGAAGCTCGAATGAACAGCTCCTGCTTGGCACCGCGCCCGAGCGCGACAGCGCGCCAGTCGGGACCGGCGAGAAACGTGCCTGACTTGACGACCGCCATACGCCTTTTCGCGAAATCGAGCGCGATGCAGCTACCCGTGAACATATCGGCACCGAGGAGGATATCGATCGGTCGTCCGAAGGCCGCCGACACTGAACTCAGATCACCAACGACGGCAAAGGGTAAGCGACGGGTTTCGCGGGCGAGCTGTACGTCGATGTCGCGGACCAGCAGCACCGGGGCCTTGGCGCTCAGCCCGCTAATCATGCGCCGCTCACCATCGTTCAAGCCGAGCTTCGCCGCGAGCGCCGTGCTCATGATCGACGCGCCGCTGCCACTGTCGAGCACCGCCCGCACCGGCACTCCGCGCACTTGTGCCGAAACAAGGAGGGTATCACCCGTGCCGACTTCCAGCGGCTCCCATTCGAGGTGAGCCGCACCGAAGTTCCACGAGCCCGCAGACCGGGAAGTCTGTCGCGCGAGCGTTGGAGAACCGAGCACCAAGCCGGTTCCACAGGCCACCAGCCGCGCCACTAATGAGCGTCGAGACATACCGATTGCTTCAACACGGGCCGTCAAAAAGCCACCTCCAGCCCCCCGTCCGCAGGAGAGCAAATTGCGGTTACATGCTCCAGCCACTGGAGGAGCAAGTGCTTTTGGTGCGCCCGAAAATCCTCAGAAGCGCTTGGAGAACTTTAGATGAAGGATGGTGCAGACCGCTTAGATGCCTTCCCGATAACGAACGGTTCCGGGGGACGCTGGGCCGATCGGGACCGCGAACGGTGTAAACGCTCGCGCTAAGTGGCGGCATTCTGATCGCGCTATTTGTCGGCGAGCGTCGCTACGCGGCTACCGGCTTGGTCTCGGCCGATCGCACATAGGCGTAGAGTTTTGGCTTGGAGATGCCGAGCATCGAGCAAATCTTGGCGATCGGCATCGTGTTCTCGTGGTAGAGCCTGACGGGCAGGTCGCGCTTGTCCTTGCCGAGTGCGGCCGGCCGGCCACCCTTCTTGCCGCGAGCGCGGGCTGCGGTGAGACCGGCCTGGGTCCGCTCGCGGATCAGGTTGCGCTCGAACTCCGCCAATGCCCCGAACAGGTGGAAGGTAAGCTTGCCCGACGTGGTGGTCGTGTCGATCGCCTCGTGCAGGCTCAGCAGCCCGACCTTTTCCTCGTCGAGGTAGGTCATCCATCCGATCAGATCACGGAGCGAGCGGCCGAGCCTGTCGAGGCGCCAGACCACCAGTGTGTCGCCGGCGCGAAGCAGCTCCTTCACCTTTTCCAATCCAGGGCGAGCGGCAGTCGCCCCGGAGGCCTTGTCGGTGATGACCTTCTCGCAGCCGGCAGCCTTCAGCGCATCACGCTGGAGGTCCAGGTTCTGCTCGGCGGTCGATACGCGGGCGTAACCGATTTTCATGCGTAGGGCCGGTGGCGCCCCGATCGGGCGCGGTTTGGGAAGAAAGTCGTCATCGGCAGGTCTATGTTGCCCTAGTTTTCTTTACCGGGTAGATTTACGTCGAACAGGCCGGTTTGGCAACGCGAGCGGACTCGCATGGCGATGGGCAGGCAAATCTCCGTTTTCCTTACCTGCGACACGGACCGTCGGCGGTGACGCATCCGGCGCTTGTCCCGCCGCTGGCGATCGAGCGCTACCGCGTCCTTGAACCGCACCTCGCCGATGGCATCCCGCTCGCGGACCTCGCCCGCACCGGCACGCTGAGCGAGCGGACGTTGCAGCGCTGGCTCGGGCGCTACCGTGCCGAAGGACTTGCCGGTCTCGCGCGTCTGCCGCGCAACGATCGGGGCAGGCTGCACCTGCCGGAACATCTGGTCGAACTGACCCGCACTCTCGCCACCAAGCGCCCGCGACCCCCGGTCGCCGCCATTCACCGAAAGGTGCAGGAACTCGCCATCGCGCATGGACACCGAACCCCCAGCTATGCGGCCGTCGCGCGTGTCGTCAGGGCGATACCGGCAAGCCAGATCGCCGCAGCCTCCGATCCGGCCGTCTACCGCGACCAGCACGAGCTAGTGCATCGGCGCGAAGCCGCGACCTCGAACGAGATGTGGCAGGCCGATCATACCGTTCTCGACATTCTCGTGCTCGATGATGCCGGAACCCCGGTGCGTCCTTGGCTGACCGTCATCGTTGACGATCACAGCCGAGCCATCGCCGGTTACTTCCTCAGCCTCGATGCCCCCAGTGCCCTCAACACGGCGCTCGCCTTGCGGCAGGCGATCTGGCGCAAGCCCAATCCCGAATGGATCGTCAGCGGCATTCCCGAACAGCTTTACGTCGACAACGGCTCGGATTTCATCTCCGAGCATATCGAGCAGGCGTGCATCGCCCTCAAAATCCGCCTCATCCATTCGCTGCCGGGGCGTCCTCGCGGGCGCGGCAAGATCGAGCGGCTGTTCCGCACCATCAACGACATGTTCCTGCCCGACCTGCCCGGCCACCTGATCGCGGGCAAGCCGCTGTCGGCGCCAGTGCTCACGCTCGACGAGCTGCGCGCCCGCTTCGAGGCGTTCGTGTGCGGCGTCTATCATCGTCGCCCGCATGGCAGCACCGGCGAACCGCCGATCACGCGCTGGCAGAAGGGCGGGTTCCTGCCCGCAATGCCCGACAGCCTTGAACAGCTCGACATGCTGCTCGTGCACGTGCCCAAGCCCCGTAAAGTGCTGCGCGACGGCATCCGTCTGATGGGCAGGCGCTATGTCGAACCCACGCTCGCGGCCTTCGTCGGCGAGCAGGTCGAGGCGGTCTATGACCCCCGCGACCTGACCGAGATCCACGTCTACCACCAGGGCCGGTTCGTCTGCCGTGCGCTCAGCTCCGAGCACGCTGGGCACCCGTCGTTGCGCGCGATCCAGCGCGCCCGGCGCGGCGCGAAGGAGCGCGACAAGCAGGTGCCTGCCCCCACGGAGACCTTCGATGGCGACCAAGAGGATACGGCTTCCCGGCCCACCACCTACCGAGGGCTCCGGCTCTACGCCGCTGACGATTGAGTTCCTGGTCGAGCAGCCGTTCCTGGCGACCCGCGAACATGCCCGGTTCGTCGAGTTTGCCGAAGCCTGCGCGCACTACCGCTATATCGGCGTGTGTCATGGCCGGCCGGGCGTCGGAAAGACGCGATCGGCGCGCGAGTTTTCCAGCTTCCCCGACCTGGGGGAATATGCCGCGCTCCGTCCCATTGCCGCGCTCCTTGGCGAAAAGGTCGCTCGCTGCCGCGCCGTCTTCTACACCGTGTCGGTCAGCAACACGCCCAAGACGATCGACGCGGTGTTGGGCCTCAACCTCATTAAGCTGGGCTATGCCCGGCTGACGGTCGCGGGCGGCTCGCAGGACGAAATCACCCATGACGCCGCCCGCATCGCCTGCCCCCTCGTCATCGTCGACGAGGCCGACCGCCTGACCATAAAGTCGCTCGAACATCTCCGCGACATGGCCGATCGCCACGGCTTCGGGCTGATCCTGATGGGTATGCCGGGCTTGGAGAAGCGCCTCGCCCGCTATGCCCAGCTCTACTCGCGGATCGGCTTCGTCCACGAGTTCAAACCGCTTACCGAGACCGAAATGCGGCTGCTGCTCGCGACCCACGCCGGCGATTTCGGGATCAGCTTCGACCCGGCCCAACTCGACGCGATCGAAGCGCAGGCAGCCGTGATCCGCATCACGCGCGGCAACTTCCGGCTCATGGAGCGCCTGTTCGCGCAGATGCGGCGGATCATGACCCTCAACCGCGTCGAGGAGGTCACCGCTGACATCGTTCAGGCCGCGCGCGATTGCCTCGTCATCGGACCCGGCAACTGACAAATAGCGCGATCAGAACGCCGCCATTTAGCGCGAGCGTTTACACAGGATAAGATCCATACCGTTTCCGGAACCACTTTCTTGTTTCCTCTTCGAAATTGGACTGTGCTGATGAGTTTGAGCGATGGTGGCTTCGCTCATACACTACGCGCTACCAGGCCCCTGCCCGTTTCTTAGGCTTAACGTTGTAGCTCAAGACCCCGGGGGCTCAGCCTCCCTTCTCCGGTTCTTGCCGCTGCGCAAATCCCTCGATCTACCTGCCGCCGTCGTGTGGTCGCACGGCATCATCCAAAGACCTATTTAGGCCGTCATGACTAGCCAATCTTCGCCATAAGGCGCCCCGCCGCCCCCTGCTCTGCCGCGAGATTGCGATTATAAGCGAGCGGCATCCGCGGCGACTTCCACCGCAGCGCGTCCATGATGCCGGCCAAATCCTCCCCGCTGGCGAACAGGTCCTGATTGAGCCCGATCCGCGTCGAGTGCGCACTGATCCCCTTCAGCAACCGCGCCAGATCGTCCGCCGTCAAATCGGGCAGCGCGCCACGGTCGAACGCGCGGCCGATGATCGACCGAAAGATTGGTCCGATCGAGCCCGGGTGCAGCGCCACGGTGCCGATGTCATATTCGACGCGCGCCTTCACCGCCGGCTTGGACAGCGTCTTGCGCAGATCCCACGTCTCCCGGCCCGAGATGCTGTCGATCGGCCGACCGCGCACGGCTGCCCGCGCCTTGTAGCGCCGCACCTGCACCCGCCGGAACAGCGGCCCTGTCGTGATCCCCGCCGCTTCGGTCCACGCCGCGATCGCCGCGACGGTGCGCGGGCTGAGGTAGGCGGTCGCCCCCTCCCCGTCTTGATCGCCCTTATGACGCAGAATCTGCAGCAGCCGCGCTTCGGGATCGATCGCCTCCTCAATATGCTCAATGGCGACCGCCACCAGTTCGGAGGCGCGCAGCCCGGTGTCATAAGCGGCCGATAGCAGCGCCCGATCACGCAGCCCCGGCAGATCCTCGCCACAACTCTCGAGCAGCGCGCGGATGTTGAGCCCCCGCGCCTTGTCGCGCTCGACGTCGCGCACCGGGCCCTTGAACCGCAGCGGCCGCGCCTGCTTCTGCGCAGCCCCCTTCTCGCGGCGCACCGTCTGGAGCCGCAGCTTCACCAGCGGCGCCGGCGTCGGATCCTTGAGCTCGAGCAGCTGGTGGATCTTGGCGATCGACGCCTTGTAGCGGGATAGCGAGGCCGGCCGGCTCCCCTTCCCGGCCCGCGCGTCGAGATAATCGGCCACGGTCTCGGGCGTGGCCGGCAGCGCGATCCGGTTGTTGCGCCTACACCACGCATCGAACGCCTCGACGTCGGACTTGAGCGCACGGATGCTATGGGGCGATGAAGCGGCCTGATAGGCGGCGATCAGGCCCTCGTTGACGGTGATGCGCTCGCCGGCGCGCATCTGCACGATCGTCCACGCAAGGTCGGCCGGCGCCCTGACGGCCGGCAGGACAGCCTCAGGCGGCGCTACGGGGATTTCTGGCCCTTCCCGGGCGGTTTCGGTGCTCACGACGCGCCTCGCTCCTCAGCCGCGCTTGTCGTTTTTCCAATAAGACCGGACTCGCAAGCCATTGAATTGGCTCCAACAGCTTTTGCCAATATTACCGGATTGTGGTGCGTCGGACCCATTTGGGGACAATATTACCGGACTCCACGAACACAAGGTCCTTCGATGGCGCGAACGCCAAGCCAGCGGCGGGATGAGTCACGTCATCGTGAATCTGCAACGGCGTGGATGGTTCTTCCTTTAGGTCATCATTCTGCGAGCAGGCAATCTGGTAGAATAGCGGCGGACCGGAAGCCCCGAGTCCCGTTTAGGTTCGGGGATAGCCATGGCTGCAACCGGCACAGCCCTCTCTGCGATTGATGACAAGGCGTGGGATCTTGCGTGCGCACGCGAGCCTGTCATTCGCGCATTGGCCGCGCTGCCGAGCCTGAGTCCAAAAGCCATTGAAGCCGCCAGATCGGAATTGGGCCTCCGACGAACGCAGCTGTTCGAACTCGTGGCGCGCTATCGACACGACCCGGTGACCTCCTCCCTGGTCGACCATGGCAAAGGCTTTCCCAAGGGACGCCACCGTCTCGCGCCGGAACACGATGCGATCATCGCGGCAGAGATCGAGCGATTTTACCTTAAGCGACCGAAGCCCTGCCTGGCGCAGTTGGTCCGCGACCTGAAAATGGCCTGCAAGGAGCAGGGAATCCCTGCGCCATCCCGCAAGGCGATCGCAACCCGCCTCGCGGAGATCGACCAAAGGAAGCTGGTTGCCAGTCGTGATGGGCAGAAGGCTGCTGACGACCGATTTCGACCCGTCAAAGGTTCCTACCGAGCAGAGCATCCGCTCCAGGTCGTGCAAATGGACCATACGCTGGCCGATATAATAATTGTCGATGAAGCATTTCGCAGGCCGCTTTGCCGTCCGACGCTGACGCTACAGGTTGATATTGCAACCAGGGTCATTCCCGGATTCTATATCTCACTGGAAAGCCCGTCTGCGACATCAGCTGGTTTGGCGATCCGGCACGCCGTGCTGCCCAAAGCCGCTTGGCTTGCAGACCGAGAGGTCGAGATTGACTATCCGATATGCGGCATTCCGGACGCGCTGCACATGGACAACGCCAAGGAATTTCATTCGCATGCGCTGGAACGTGGCTGTCAGCAGCATGGCATAGGGCTGCTCTACCGGCCAATGAAAACGCCACATTATGGCGGCCACATCGAACGGCTGATCGGCACGACCATAGGCGAGGTCCATCTGCTGCCCGGGACCACCTTTTCCAATGTGCAGGCAAAGGGTGATTATGATGCCGAAGCGGAAGCCTGCATGACCCTGACGGAATTCGAGCGCTGGTTCGCGCTCCAGGTGGGTATCTATCACGGATCCATCCATCGGGAATTGGGCGTCACTCCACTTTCGGCATGGAAGGAGGCGACGGCGGCACGGCAGACTCGGCTGCCTGCTGACACGGAACGCTTTTTGCTCGATTTTCTTCCGTACGAAATGCGCAAGATCCGCCGCGAAGGCATTGAACTGTTCAACATATTCTATTGGCACGGAGCACTGGGAACCTTAGCCGTCAACCTCGACCGGAAACTGCCCGTCAAATACAACCCGCTGAACCTCTCGGCCGTCTATCTTGAAGAGCTTGATGGCAGCCACCTGGTGGTGCCCATGCGTGATCGGAGACGTCCGGCCATCACCAAGTTTGAACATGACATGGCGGTCAAGGCGCTACGCGAATTGGGCCGCCGTTCCATTGACGAAAACACGTTGTTCGCGATGGTGAAGGATCAACGGCGCATCGTGGGCGAGGCCGTCGAAAAGACCAAAGCCGCACGCAAATCGGCGCAGCGCATTGTCTATGCCCTCGATGCGGGGGCGCCTCCAGCCGCGTCGCGGATGATTGCGGCTTCGCCCGCAGCAGAGATTGATGGCCCCGAAGAACCCGTCATTCCCCTGAAAATCGAGGAACGGCCGTGACTGCGATCTATGAACATCTGTTCCCGATGTACCGGGAGCAGGCCGGACTCCCGGATCAAGATCGCATAGATTGGCTGCGGCGGGATCGGTGGATCTCGCTGCCGCAGGCCGATGCAGCCCTTGAACGACTTGAAGATCTTCTCACATACCCGCAACGAGGGCGGATGCCATGCCTGCTCCTGTTTGGGTCAACCGGCATGGGCAAGAGCGAGATCGTCAATCGCTTTGCCGAAATGCATTCTCCGGCATATGATGTAAGTTCCGGCATAGCGGCGATGCCGGTTGTCGTTGTGCAGATGCCTCCCGAGCCATCGGACGAGGAATTTTACATCGAGCTCCTGCGCGCGATGAACTATGCGGACCTTGGCCACTTCACGGCGCGAGGCCTCCGCGCATTGGCACACCGATGCCTTGCGGAATTTGGGGTCAAGATCCTCATCCTCGATGAAATTGACAAGATGCTGGCCGGAACACCGCGCCAACAGCGCGTTTTCCTCAATACCGTGCGTTTCCTGACCAACGATCTACGAATACCCATCGTCTGCGCTGGCACCGAAGACGCCCGGATTGCCGTACTCACCGACCCCAATCTTGCGGATCGTTTCGGTGCCTTCGAACTGGTTCCGTGGCGCAACGATCATGCGCTGCGCCAACTCATGGCGAGCTTCAGCGGCCTTCTGCCGCTCCAGCGCCCGTCGGTGCTTGACGTGCAGGACGTGCGCCAGCGCGTCCTTGCACTGACGGGAGGCATAACGGGCCGGATTTTCCGCCTGGTAGAGGCTGCGGCCATCGCGGCAATCCGCAACGGCCGTGAAATGATCGACGCCTCGAGCCTGGATGATGACGATCTATTGCTGCCTCTCCTCTCCATGCAGGTCGTGGCGGGTAATCGGAGGGCTGTGTATCGGCGCCGCGCGTGACCGCTCATCTCGAGCCCTTTGCTGACGAACTGCTGACGTCCTGGATCGCGCGCCGGGCTCACGGCCAGCGTGTTCGTCCCGAACCCAACCCCCGCATCGCCAGGAAGCGCAACGGGAAATGGCGCACCACCGATGTTCTTCCCGAGCCGGAGTGGCTCGAGAGTTGGGCACGCCAATATAAGGTTCCCATAGAGGCATTGAACGCGGTCACGATCGCGCATCGCTTTCCCACCGTTCCCATCGACTTTCTCTCATGGAACACCGATCCGTTCCAAAGCGTCAGGGAATCCTATCGGCCTCGCCCGCGCATTGAGTTCGGATGGTGCTCAAAATGTCTGGCACAGGATTATGCCAGCGCCAGCCCAGCTTATTTCCGGCAGGATTGGGCCCTCGCGACCAGGGGATTCTGTGAAAAGCATGACTGGCCGCTGGTGGATTATTGCGGCCTTTGTGGCTCGTCGCAATGGACGTTCTTTGCTTCAACCCGCGGTCCACTCCGGTTGATGTGCCAAGACTGTTGGAGGCCGCTCGAAAGGGCAAGCCCGCTGAATGTAACTGTAGCGAAGATCCAACACAGCTGGAAGCATGTGATAGCGTTCGGAAGAGAACTTCAATGGGCGGCAGAAGGAAAAATGCCTGACCAGTTCCGCTTCAACAATACTTCTGCAAAACAGCTTTTAGCCGAAGTCCGAGATATTTGTCAGCTCTTGTTCAGCGAACCTAACTGGCTTCAAGGCGGCCATGCAGAGATCAACCGATTTGATTGCCCGGATCTCAATCCCTGGCACAAGCCTTATCACTGCATCGTCAATCGCATACCTCACCCATTGGCGACTGCGCGGCCAGTATTACGTCGCGCGCTTCTCGCTGCACTTGCGGCCATCCTCGATCCGCGCAACGAGGTCACCCAAGAGCTCTTCGGACATGATAGGGGACCGGCGATCAACACCTTCATCGTCGCCGCCGACAAGAGAAAACTTGATGCGTACCTCGCAATGCCGGGCCGATGGTCTCCATCCTTCTGTCAACGGATCGCCACCAGCCGAGCGCGGCAGAGGCAAGACGATATGATCATGCGTGGGAAGGATCGAGTAGTCAGGCGGCTTGAAAAGCGCATTCGGGCTTATCAAGCCATTGCAGCATATTCCGCCTGAAATTCACGCCTTCTCCACCGCGGCAACCTCGCAGCCGATCGTAAAGCCTCATTCGATCAGGCCGAGCTGACGGGCGCGCTCCTTCTCGCGCCGAACGCCTTCTGGAGACCAAGAGAGGCCGCCTCGCGGCGTCGGCTCACGCAGATCGCGAGAAAGCCAGCTGGCGAGTTCCCGTAGCGTCGCACCCGGATGGGTTCGAACCCGATCAGCAATGAGCCGTGCGGCGCGGGTATCGGGCGGCAAGCGTCCTGCCTTGTCGAGAATGGAAGGGTTTGCATGGCCTGCGCGCACCAAGGTGCGGCAGGCCTTGACCAATGTCCGTTCCGAAAAGGACCGGACCGGTGGTGTGATTGCCTGCAGCTGCCTTACCACCAGCTTCCATGGCAGATGCGGGCGCAAGCGCTCGACCGTGGGCAACCACCGATGACGCCCATCGAGAATTTCGTTCAAATAACGCTCGCGGTGACCATAGCGGATATCGGCAATCGCCCTCGCATCGCGCGCCCGCATCTTTGGATTGCCGGGTTTGGCGCCCCGCGCGACCGCAGCTTTCAGCCCAGCTCGTGTTCGCTCCCGGATGAGCGCCCTTTCGAACTCCGCAAAGGCACCCAGCATCTGGGTCATCAACATGCCTTGTGCGCTCCCGGTGTCGATCGGGTCATTGATGGACCGGAAATAAGCGCCCTTCTTTCGCAGCGTTTCCACGACCTCCAGCAGATGCGACAACGAACGCGCCAGGCGGTCGATCCGGACCACCAGCAGCGTGTCGCCCTCCCCTGTCCGGGCCATCGCCTGCGCGAGCTGCGGGCGCTCGCGGCTCGCGCCGCTCGCCTTGTCTTCGAAAATCGTGGTGCAGCCCGCGGCGCGCAGCGCATCGAGTTGCGCGGCGGTATCCTGCTCGTCCGTCGAAACACGCGCATAGCCCAAGATTGCCAACTTGATTCTACCCGATCTGCCGTTTGGCCAATTTTGTCACAAACAGGCTAACGGGATCAACCGACCGGTTGCCCCCGTTCAATAGGAATTTTCGGTCGCGGTTTGCCCCCTGCATGAAGCGCAGTCGGACCCTAGGAAAAGCTGCTCAAACTCGCCCGGACCGCGGTCGTTCGCATTCCAGTCCGGTATTATTGGCGCAGAATCCGGCCTTATTGGCAACGAATCCGGTCTTATTGGGAAAAGTGACCCGGCCAGAACCACGGAGAGCGCGGAGTCCGGTCTTATGGGGAAAACGACAGGGTCTTTTTGGACAAAATCGGCCCTTTCGGCAACACCGATTTTACCATAAGTCCCGATTATGGAAAGTTCGTTTTTTTGGCGCCCGTCTAGATAGGATACCAAAGCAAGACTTTAGTATACTCTGTCTTGACCGCACCTTGCAGTGCGGCTAGCCCCAACGGCGAGGAGGCTGCCCGTGCGCACCGCGATTGACGTTCTTCCCATCGCCTTTCGCCTCGGCCAACTCGATGCGCTGGCGCGTACCCTGCTCGCCTCCCCTGCCCTCTACAGCCCGGAAATGCGGGCTTCTTTCCATCTGCGCTGCCTCGCCCGCGCGTGGGAGCAGTATCGCCAGGACCGCGCCATCAGCCTCGGCGCGCAGCTGATCGGCGCGGAATGCGCGGCCGACCGCAACGCCTTCCTGACGCTGCTCGAGCGCGCCTTGCCGGACCGCACGCATCCCCTCGCCCAAGCGATCGGCGAAGTGCGCCGGCTCGCCATTCGCCCCCTCGCCAGCGAAGCCGCCGCAGCGGCCGAGATTGTCGCAACAAGCGCCGGCACGCTCGATGCCGTGCTCGCCGCCCTCACCGATCCAGCGCTGCCTTCGGCCCCGCTCGAACGACTGCTCGCGCTCATCGATCGGTTTCGCACGTCAACCGCGATCGACGATGACCCGCTCTCAGCCACCGCTCTCACCCCTTGCTGGGCGGTGAACCTCGCTGCCGCAGCAAACGGCCAGGCTTTTCATCTCAGCGCGACCCCCCTCCCCTGCCCCGGCATCGTTCAGCGCCGCTTGTTCCGCGCCGACCGCTCGCCCGAAGACCGCCGGTCCGACGCAGCCGAGATCCTGCGCGAGGCGCTCCACGACACCGCCTGCGATATCGCCCGCCTGCCCCGCGCCGCCGAGATTTTTGCGCGAGAATTTCCCGATCAGCGATCGAACTCGCGGCTCTTGCCGAGCTGGCTGCTGCTGTTTGCGCTGGGTGCCCTCACCCCGGCCCAGCTCGCCCGCGCCCTCCCCGCAACCAAGGCCGGAGCCGCGAAGCTGCTGCGTCAATTGGAAGCAAACCATATGGCCAGCTGCCCGGCTCCCTTTGCACCCTTCAGCACAACCGTCACCCTGCCGGTCGCATTTCCTGAGCTGTGGGAGGCCGAGCCGCGCTGAGGCGGCCTGCTTGGCGGCGGCGGCGTGGCCCGAAGGCGTCTCCCAAGACCCTGAACATGACTTTCGCTCAGCCCGCTTGCCGTCGCAACATTAGTCACCTCCGGCGCTGAGCCAGGACGGTCATTGGAGGAGGCCGCCGGGAGTCATGGCGGCTGCCCATTGTCAGAAAGCGGAAGCGCCCTCGTCCGTGCGACTAGCGGTCGATCTCTCCCCCTCCCTGCTCATGCGCGAGCTTAGGCGGGTGCTCTGCGAACAGCAGAGAGCCGCTGTATCCTCCGTAGTTCGAAAGGCAGATGATAGCTCAAATTTCTGCCCAAAAAACTGGTCTCGCGCGCTCGGACGAGCCGCTTTTCGATAAGTCATTGTTTTTATTGTCGAAGCAAAAGTGCCCGGAAACGGGCCTTAGAGCGCCAAAAGAAGCTTCCGATAGGTAAGGGGTGCCAAGGAGCTCCGAGAGCGCCCTACGAGGCTCTGAGGGCGAATTTCAGCAATTTCCCTCAGAGGCGCACCTACACCACGGGAATTCAGCTGCAAAGTCGCTTTGTCGGGCAACTGTGAAGCGAACTGCTTTCATCAAGTCGCCGCAGATTGAAGCAACTGACATTAACTTGCCAGCTCGTTGACATCGAATTCCGTGTCGCCTCGGTGGATAGCGGTGCGAGGGCAACCGTCGCTTGAACCTCGGCCCGAATCGTCATTACTGTCCTCAGTCGAATCCATCTCGAGCCCTGCTTGGCCGAGAAATGCCGGCTTCCCCCTCCCCTCCCCTCCCCTCTGCCTCTCTGGCGCGATGCGGGCGAAAGCGCTCCCACCCGACTTTCGCTTCAGAAGAGGGCCGCCGCCACATCTGAGCAGAGCCTGAGCGACAGGCTGGACGGGGCCCACCACGAACTGCAAAAGCCGCCTTCCGGCCTGCCTTCGACTTCGCGCTGCCTTGCTACCTAGTCCTCGTGGGGTATCGCGAAGCGGCGTGCACGAACTCTTAGCGGCGCCTGAAGGCGGCAGGCAATTGTCCAGGCTTGGCTGCAGGCACGGGCCGAGGAGCGCGGCTCCTCCCCTCGTGGGCTCGCTAGGTGTGAGCGTTTAGTATCAATCGGTGCGCGGGCGCCGATGCCATAGCAAGCAATGCGAATCGTCATACGAGGCGGTTGGACCCGGTCCCCGCAGGCGCCGCCAAACTGCTGGGCCTGCTTGCGGCCAACCACTTGGTGGGCCACAATTGATGCCGCTCCCCGTCCACCCGCGCTATCTGCCTTCGCATTGTCCTTTCCAGCAGCTCGAGAGAGCACCCCGATTAGCTGCTTCAAAGAGCCGAATAGCGCGATGTGGTGGCCATTGAAAAGCTGGCTTTGGCGCTTGGTTCATTGGGACGTTTCCACGCTAGTCCTTAGCATTCAGGCGTTGAATTGGTGGACCGAGCTATCCCAACTCCCCGCCATCTCTCTCAAAAAAGATATCATTCCAAATCCGCCGCAGGCGCTAACGTTAGTCGGTTATATCTTAGAGTTATTAAGTTACCCGATGCAGCGCCTTAGCGGAATCCCGGGAATCTCGCGATTCGGATCAGATGGAGCGATTCTAATAACACGACGCGGCATACCTGATAGTACGACGCCACGATTCTAATAACACGACACCCTCGATGTGATAACACGAGAGGCGGGTTTTCGCTCTGGTTAAATGTGAATGGGGCGGCTTAAGGAGCGCCGCGTGAGTGTGCGGTTAGTGTTTCGATTCGCTTTTGGTTCGCGGAGACCAAACCGGAACATCAGTAGCCAGCTGCATGGTGGCATTCATGCGTGTTATCAGGAATGTCAGCGGTATCGGCGATCGTGTTATTAGGAATGATGCTTGGGGAGCCTCCCTCCTCCGCCAGTTCGGGAGGTCCAATATCTCAGTTTGGAGGAGGCATCATCTCCAGAATTCTTGACCCACCGACGTTCGTCCGAAAGGGCGCTTGGTTGCGTCGACGTGCTTTTAGAATCTCTGCAGATGGGCAATGCGTGCCGTTTCGCCGCTGTGTAGGCGGATTTCCGAAAACACGATGAGTAGGTCGCCCAAGATCATCCGCAACAACGCTGCTGACACTTAGGGCTCTGATTCTCCGCTTCTTCGCCTAAGCCCGATCGTTGCAGTACCCGAGTGCGCAAACTGCGCCTCAGCGTCAGGCCCGTCCGGACCAAGGGCATCATCAGCTATTGGGTTCACTACGGAACGGGAGAACCTCACCCCAGCGATGTCCGCAGCGTTTAGGAGTTTATGCCTCGGCTAACTCGCGAATATGTTCGCGCTGCCAGTCAATGCAATGCGCTGAACGGATATGCGCTGCAGTGGAGGGACCGAGGCCTTCTGCAGGTTAGAAGCCTGGAAGACTAAACTTGTTGCGCTCATGGTGCTTCTTCATGAAGCCGTAGAAGCGCTTAGAATAGTTTCGCGGCATTTCATCTGGATTGGTGTTCAGGAATGCGTCGAACTGTTTGATGAGGACATCTAAGTCCCAACCGGGACATTCAGCCTTGATCGCAGCATAGGTTTCAGGATCGAGAACTTCGTGAGCCCGTCCACCGCGGCGCCTGGGAGTTGCTGCCGCGGCTGCGGCATAACTGGGATCGTGGGGGTCGCCACTGCGATGGGGCTCGACCACCTTGAGACCAGAAATGGCTTGCTGAACAAGGCGACGCGTCAGCTTCGGATCGACGACGTCGGCAGCAGTGGCCCCTGATAGCGGCCTAAGGCGCCGCTCGGGGGGGCGGAAGGCACCTCGCCCTTGCCTGAGAGGGTAGGGGAGGGGGGTGCGGCCTTTTTACGGGAATTTAGCTCCTGATGGCCGTCCAAGTATCGGCGCATCACCATCTTGAGCTTCGGCCGGGGCGTTTCAGCGCCAATGACTTCTAAACTGATCTCGGGCAGGGCGTTGGCGCGCGCGAGCTCCAAGATCTTATTTTTGAATGAGGGGAGGGAGCTTTCGCTACCGCTCTTCTGATGCAACGTTTCAAAGCCGATCGTAAAACCTTCAGCACCGTTTCCACCCGCGTGCTTGCGGCTCGCTCGGTAAAGCCATTTGCCGAGGCCGCTGGTGATCTCGAAATAAAGAGGGGAGATCGCGAGAACATTCCGCTTATCCATCACTCCATCAAAGAACCACTTTGATAACGTGATCTCCATCCCCAGGGAGCGTTGGGTGCGTTCATCCACCAGGTGAGTGTAACTGTCGATCCACGAGAATGTCGTCTCGCGCGTTTTGGAATTCGCTCGAATATTAGTTTTAATGGTCGTAGCTTGAAGGCGGTCAAGGGCACCGATGAGGCGTTCGTAAGCTCGTCCGCTCACTCCCCAACAAATTCGTTTTAGAAGGTCGCCAGGCTGAAGGCGGATGGTAGGCGAGAGATCATTTGCGCCTCGCTCACGCAGTTCATTCAGGTGGGAGGCCAGATAGATCATGATATCTGCGTCCCAAATCGTCGCCATCCCGTATTCTGGATTGGCAGACACATGTACCGTGACCTGCTTATCGGGGCTTACATACTCGATAGGCTTGACCCGCTTCTTTTTAGAGAGACTAAAGAAGGGGCGCTGCATCGTCTCTTGATAATCTCGCAGCGAAATGTCGCTGAAGTCCGGAAGCGTAAAGAACATCTCAAATTGGACTCGGCGTCCTCCAACGACCGTCGGAGCAGCCTCAACTTCTCGGGTCTTCATGCGACGTCCCACGCGCGGGACGTCGCAGCTAACCATCTGTAATATAACGGAGAATTACAGATTCCCAGAGTGGCGAACTCACTCCCTTTCCGAGCGCTTACATCCATCATTGCCGAGCGGACCTTTTCATAATCTTCGCCCGTTCGATCAAGGGCCTTAACGCCTCCAGGATATCATCTGCAGAGAGATTGGTGGGATTGAGTGTGATGGTGAGGCCCCGGGCGCGGTCGCGCTCAACCTGGCCAATTGTTGAGCCATTTGCCTCAATTGTGGCCTTCTGTACCCGACCGGTCCGGCTTGTTGTCGCCTTAATAAGGCGGGCCACGACATCAGCACCGCTGATCGGTTCCTCATCACCGGACTGCCGGAAGCTTTGCTCAGTAGCAATTTCCCTTGCTGCTGCTTCCATCTTCTCACGAAGAACTGGATTACGGAGCGCGGGGAGGAGCTTGTCGCCATGCCGAACTTGCAGATCCATTGGCGAACTGAATGCACAAATGATCGACTGCGGGATTTCTGTGAGACCGATATAGCGGGACAGCATTGATTTGGAGAGCTTCACTCTGTCGGCGAGACGCGCCTGAACGCCATCGTAGTAGGCATCGACGGCAGCCTTGTAATTTGCCCCCCGTTCGAGATCGGAGATGTCCTCCCGCTCCCGATTCTCGATGTCCGCGAGCCTAAATGCGGCTTCATCATCGAGATCCTCGATAATCGCGACGAGCTCAATGTCAGGATAATGGTTTGCGTTCAGCCAAGAGACTGCCCAATGGCGTCGAGTCCCGATGACGAGTTCATATTCGAGCGCTGCATTCTTGGTGCGGCGAACAACCACGGGAATCCGGTTGCCGTTCTCGGCCTGAATTGAATCGATGAGACTACGAACGCGATCCTCAGTGAGCAGCGCATAATCGCGGGCATTCCCGGGCCAAATCGAACATTCGGAGGGCTTCAATCGAATTGTGGGTCGCTTCACCATCCGAGCGGCTTCTGTGAAGCCCTCTAGCCTACGCGCGGTGAATGTGCGCGCTGCTCCCGATTGGGATGCCTCGACGTCCGACACAAGCGAGGGCGCTGGTGCCGCAAGTGCTTCGCCGATGAGAGACCGGCGGCTCATGCTGCAACACTCGTTACCGCGTCATTGGCGCGCTTCGAGATGCTTTGCGACGGCCACTGCTCTCGTATCTGCTGAAGAACCTCATTGAATACGGAGTCCAGGTTGTCACGGCAACGCTGATAGGTCGCATGAGCGGCAGAGGGCTTGCTTTCATAAATTGAACGGAACGCTTGAGTGGCGTTCTTGATCTCCTCGGACGCCAAGATTGGCTGGCTTAGGAGAAAGTTAGCGTAGGTTGCCTGCATCATTTTCCACATATCGGCTTCGCCGGGCTTACTCGGTGTGTATGTCGAACACACCACCCGAATAAAGCCGTAGTCAACAGGTGTCCCATTCTCTTCAAGGATCTCGATATTATCTGCGATGGTGTCCATAAAGTGGATCGTTGAGAGGTAGTCGAGTTGTCGCGCAGGAACAGGCACCAGGAGTCCAGTTGCGGCCGCCATCACGTTCAAGCCCAGGAAACCCATAGCCGGCGGCGGGTCGAGCAGAATGACGTCGAAGTCTTTGATCACCCCTTGAATTCCAATGCGAAGCCGTTGCAGTCCCTCGCGGACCGCTTGCCCGCCTTCCCGCAACGTTGCTGTCAGGTCCCACTCTGCGTCTTGAAGGCCGAGGCTGGATGGGACGATCTTGATCGTTGGCCATGCAGTTGCATGAATGGCTTGGCGGAAATCATCAAAGGTGCTTCGAGGCGACAAAAAGTTACCGAGCGTCTTTTCCTCGTCGATGAGTGACTCCGGCTGAATATCAAACATTGTGGTAGTTGAAGCTTGCGGGTCGCAATCGATAACGAGCACGCTGTATCCATGCAGTGCCAGATAGTCTGCGAAATGCTTGGTGACCGTGCTTTTACCCACGCCACCCTTGAAGTTCTGGACAGCAACCACGACGGCGTCCTCATCGGAGGCTTTACCGGGATGGATATGCAGCGCTTCACGAATGTTTGTCAGGTCCTCGAGCGTGTAGTAACGACGCCCATTGCCGAGCTGCTTGGGAGGAGAGAGCCTTCCTTCCTTCTCAGCTTTGGCAAGTGCTTCTGGTGTCCGCCCGACCAGTTCCGCAGCCGCTGTCGGTCCAAAAGTGAGGTCAAGAACTTTACGGTCCTCGGGTTTGAAAACGACCGATTTCACCCGATCGCGCATCATCTCGCACGAGCGAGTCATAGTCCGGAGCGTGTTTACGGTGTATGACATCCCCGTTAGCCTCCCTTTGGATCAACCATTCCGATCCGGTTCGTGTTCCATGCCCTAAATCTGGTCCCGAAGTCAAACTGTGAGGGTTTCGAGCACTGACTCCTAATCGTGATTTGGGAGTGTGAGACGCCATTCACGCGATCCATACCAGCCTGTTACGCGCCCGCTGCGCGTTCTGCTGGCGTCTCGTGGGGGGACCGGGCTTGTCTGACACTGGCGAATTCACTCGAGGCGACTGCTGTTACGACCGACCGCCCCTGGCAAAATCTCGAGATCGGGACTGCGATCGAAGTCGTGCGCTGACGGTGCGCATGATCCCGTTTCAGCTTCGGTGAGCCAACAACAGCTTCCTTTAGCCTGATCCACGAGACCCGGGATACCGGGGGAGCGAGCGCCGGTATGATTGGTGGCGAGCAAGTCGCCGCGGCTATTTGATCTCGGGGCCTGTTCCGGCCCCCTGGCGCAAGGACCTGGCCGTCTACGCCGCTGCGCGGCTCCGCTTGGTGATCGCGTCGGTTCCCCGTCCTTCCTTCGCTTCGCTCTGTGCAGGACGGGTGATCCCCCTCCGCCGCGATCAGCCCTCATTGCACCATTCCCCGACCCGCTTCGCCAGCAGGCAGAAGCCGATGGCACGCCATCGCCTTCGGCTCCATTTCAAAAGGAATAGACGACATGACCCGCAAGCCTTCCGCCCAACCTTCCGAGGTCGCGCGTATCGACGTTTACCAAGAGGTGACCAACCAGATCATCACCCTGCTGGAGGCGGGCAGCCGCCCATGGTCACCCAGATGGGGCTCCGGCGCCGCATCGCTTCCGCTCCGGCACGAGGGGACCGCATATCGTGGCGTGAACGTCCTTCTGCTTTGGTCTGCGTCCATGTCGCGCGGATACACCAATCCCTATTGGATGACGTACAGGCAGGCCAGCGAGCTGGGTGGGCAGGTCAGGAAGGGCGAGAAGGGCAATCTTGTTGTCCATGCCGGCACCTTCACGCCAATGGGTGAAGCCGAGCAGGAAAGGGAAGGGGAGGAGGGCGAAGACCGCGCCCGTTCCTATCTGAAAAAATATGTCGTGTTCAATGTCGAGCAGATCGACGGCTTGGACATGAGCCAATATCCCGTTCCAGTCGTCGAAGTGAAAAATCGCGATCAGCGTGACGCCGAGCTTGATGCCGCCTTCGCTCGCTATGGTGTCCCCTATACCGAGGGCAGCAACGAAGCCTATTATATGCCTGCTACCGATAGTATTCGGATGCCGTTGTTCGCAGACTTCAAAAGCGGCAATGCATTCTACGCAACCTTAGCGCATGAGACGGTCCACTCGAGTGGTCATAAGTCCCGCCTCGATCGTGAGACATTGTACCAATACAGGAAAAGCACTGCAATCCGGGCCACCGAGGAACTGGTAGCCTTATCTGGACAGTCTGCACCGCATGGCACTTTGCAGTAGGATGTGGTGATGGACGCCGACGGTAGGCAGTTATCAGGCTGGCCGTAGCGCTGACCCAAGAGCTGGCGGAGGCCAGCCTGATAACTGACGGGCCATAGGGCGCAACGGTGCGAGGTCAGCTTCCGGGTGGGGGGTCCGGGGGGAGGGTTTCGCGCTGATGTCGATCATCTCTGTCTGCGAGCGTCGCGAGGCCAAGGGTCTCGATGCGCATGTGCCGCTGATCTTGCGCGACGACGCGCTTTACGATCCCGATCTGGATCGCTTCTTTCTCGACCTGCCGCTGTCGGGCGTCCGCTCGCGGCACTCGCTTCGCGCCTGTGCCTACGATGTCGCGGTCTGGCTTCGCTTTCTCGATGCCTTTGGCAAGACCGTGTGGACTGCGACCCGCGACGATGTGGTCGCCTATCATCGTGAGCGACGCCGCGACGAGGCTGATAACCGGATCACGGCGGCAAGCTGGAACCGGGCCGTCGCCAGTCTCGATCGCCTCTACCGCTGGGGCGAGCAGCAAGGGCTGATCGCCGAGGCGCCGTTCAGCCGCCGTGCCGTGTGGCGACCGGCGCAGGGCGGCCGTCGCGGCATGATCGCGGCGCGCAACGACGCCTATGAACGTGTCGCGAGGCGGTCGGATGTTCGGTTCGTCCCGATGGACGACTACCGCATTTTCCGTGAGGTCGGCCTGCGCGGTCTCGCCCCTGACGGCACCGAGCGCCCTGGCGCGCGCGATCGGAACGGGCTGCGCAACGCGCTGTTCGCCGATCTTCTCGTCACCACCGGCCTGCGCCTCGAAGAGGCGTCGTGCCTGCTCGCTGCCGAGCTCACGGCGATCGACCGCGAAGACGGTGATGGACAACAACTTTGGCTGCCTCTCCCGCCGCCGCTCACCAAGGGCGACCGAGGACGCAGCGTTCTGGTCCCGCGCCGGCTGCTTCGTCAGATCGCCGCCTATGTCGCCGTCGAACGGGCCGCAGGCGTTGCCAAGTTTGCCGCGCGCGATGGCGCGGCCAGTTTTGAGCGACCGATCCCTGTCACTCGCGCCGGTCTCGACCGCATGCGGGATATCTGCACCCCGGAGGAACGATGCCGCCTGATCCTGTGTGATGAGGATGGAACGCTCCGGGAGCCGGCGGCGCTATGGCTGACCGAGGTCGGGCAACCTGTCCGTCCCAACTCGTGGGAGGTGATCTTCACTCGGGCCTGCAAGCGGTGCGCGGAGAACGGTTTTCCGCTGTCGATCAGCCCGCACCAGCTTCGCCACACCTTCGCAGTCCATATGCTCGCGTTGCTGATCCAGCAGCGACTACGCGAAGCCGCATTGCCGGCGGGGGCGGTAGAGAGCTACCGGCTGATCTTGGGCGACCCGCTGCAACAGGTGCAACGCCTGCTCGGCCACGCGAGCCTTACGACCACCTATATCTACCTCGACCATATCGCGACCCGCGCCGATACGGTCGACGCAGCCGTAGAGGAGCTACTCGCGCTGCTGCCGGGACCGCAGGGCGCATGAGCGGGCGTCCCCGCAGGGGCCGGCCTGTCGCTTTCGCTCCGATCACCCCGGAGGCTGTGCAGCCCGATCCGGTGCTCGGCCTCAAGTTCACCATCGAGGCGCGGCATGGCGGGACCGTCCTGGTCGATATGACCGGGCTCGAGCCTCGTCCGCTCGCCATTGCCTTTGCCGGCGCGCTCCATCGGTCAGCGGCACTCGGCGGATCAATCGGTGCGGCCAGCGTCATCAAGCAGTATCTCCAGGTCTATCGTCACTTCTTCGCCTGGCTTGCCGACGAAGCGCCGAAGGTGGCCGGCATCAGTGATCTCCACGCGGCCCATATCGATGGTTTTTCCTCCACGCTCGAGCGACTCGGGAAGAGCGCGATCCACCGGCACATAATCGTGGGCAAGGTGATCAACACATTGCGCATGATGGAGGCAGATCGGCCCGACCGGATCGCGCCCGACCTGCATGAGCGGCTTCGTTACACGTTGGCCACTTCGGCAGGTCGCTCGACCCCGCGCGATGCCTACAGTCCGTTCGTCGCTCGCGCACTGCGCGACGCCGCAAGGGCCGATATCGAAGCGATGTTCCGCCGTTTCGGCGCCGATGACGACCACACCGATGAGGGCGATCCGATCATCGCCAGGGCGCGCGCTGAAGTCGAAGCGGTCATCGCGCGGCAGGGCTTTATCGTCGCAGACCATCCCGCGCTGAAGAGCCTCTATTTCATGCGCGCACGGCGCGGCCTGCCGATCAGCACGCTGGTCGATGACCTGCATCGCCGCCATCATCTTCACGTCACCGATATCCCCCCATTGTTCGTGCTACTTTCGCTCGATACTGGCCTGGAGCCCGAGTGCTTGAAGGCGTTGACGGTTGATTGCCTGGCCAACCCATCCGCTGGCACTGTCGAGTTGCGTTACCTGAAGCGACGCGCCCGCGCTGCCGAGCACAAGAGTATGCGCGTGCGCGACGGCGGCATCGGCACGCCAGGTGGCCTTATCCGCCGGCTGATCGAGGTCACGGCAGTTGCGCGCCAACATCTGTCCGCTGATTGTCTCTGGGTCTACCACAACGCTGGCGGGCTGCACGCCGGTATTCGTCATCCGCGCGAACGTCTCGATGCGTGGGTGGCTCGGCACCGGATTGTCGATGACGACGGCAAGCCGCTCTACCTTCTGCTTTCCCGCCTTCGCAAGACCCACAAGGCGCTGTGGTACACCAAGACCGAAGGGCATATGGCTCGGTTCGCGGTCGGGCATAGCCGTGAGGTCGCCGCGCGCCATTACGCGGATCTACCCTCGCTCCGGCCCCTGCACGAGGCCGCGGTCGCCGATGCCTTCCGCGAGGCGGTCGCCGCTGCGATGCCGACCATACTCCCGCCCACTGCGGAGCAGGCACTGCGCGAAGGGCCCGAACAGGCCGCGCCGCTGATGCCGCCAGATACGGTCGATCCGCTGCTCGACGGCGAACAGGATGTCTGGCTCGCCGCTTGTGCGGGCTTCCATCGCAGTCCCTTCGCCGAGGTTGGTTCGCCCTGTTCTCAGCCTTTCTGGGGGTGTCTCCATTGCCCCAACGCTGTCATCACCGCGCGCAAGCTGCCCGCGATCCTGGCCTTCCTCGCATTCGTCGAAGATCAACGGCAGGGCCTGCCTGGTTCTGACTGGATGGCCAAGTTCGGGCAGGTTCATGCCCGGATAGTCAACCAGATTCTGCCAGCATTTTCCGATGCGGTCGTCGCCGAAGCGCGGCTGCGCGCAACCGACGAGCATCTCTATCTCCCGCCCGAGACGCGCGCATGACGGCCCCCGCCTATGTCCCGGCGCTCGCGTTCGATGATCGGCCCGTGTTGACGATTGTGCCGCTCAAGCCGGGCCATTCCCGTGAGGCACTGTCGCGTGTCGGTGACCCGAGCTGGGATCTTGGACCCGCTGTTTTCCGCGAGAACGCCCGGCGCTGCCATGTCACCGTGCATTTCGACGTGCTTGAACATGCCGATGTGCAGGCGACGATGCGCGCCTATCTCTATGCCCGTCTCAACGTCGATCTCCCCGGCTACCGTCCGAAGCTATTGCCCGCCTGTATCCGGCAAGCGTTCAATCGGGCGCGGCGCTTCTTCGGTTTTGCGCGCGGACGACTGGGTGTGCTCGACCTTAGCCGCATCGATCCCGCGCTGATCGATGCTTATGCCCGCCATCTGCGTGATGATCCCGCAAGGAGGCCCGTCATCGTTGGCCACCTTCTCGAGGTGATCATCGATCTATACCATTACCGCGACCATCTTCCCGGTGGCGGCCTGTCGTTTGAGCCTTGGGAAGGACGGGCTCCTGCGCGCGTCGCTGGCTATCGGCATGTCCGGGAGAACCGCACACCGCGTATGCCCGAGGGGATCATCACCCCGCTGCTGGCCTGGTCGCTGCGCTATGTCACCGTCTTCGCGCAGGATATTTTCGCGGCCCGGCGTGAGCTTGATCGCCTCGAAGCCCAACGTGACCGCTGGTTTGCTGCCGAACGGGGACTGGCACACGCCGAGCGTCGTCAACGGCAGCGGATGCGATTGCAGCGCTATTTCCGGTCGCGCGCGCGGCAAGGCCGAGGCGTACCGGTCTGGGTAAGCCCACCCAACGGATCTGCCTCCATCGATCCGGCCAGCGGGACGACCATGCCAGTCGTCAACGTGCAGCTTCTCCATCTCCACGTCGGGGTCGACGCCGCCGCAGAACCGGCGATGCACCTTACTCTCGCTGGCGGTGCTTCCGATCTCATTGAAGCTGCCATCGCGGATATGGGCGTCGAACCTGGCGGTATGGATACGCCGATCTCGATTGATCCCGATCGTGGTTTACCATGGCGGCCCCGTTTCGATGCCAAGTCCCTTATCCTCGAAGAGCGCATGCTGCAGGCGGCAGCCTATGTGGTCTGCGCTTATCTGACCGGGATGCGCGATTGCGAGGTGCAGGCGATGCGTCGGGGATGCCTGACCCTCAAGCGGAGTGAGGATGGCGTCGTGTCACGGCACCGCGTGCGTTCCACCGCCTACAAGGGCAAGGGTAGCGGGGGAGCGCCGGCCGAGTGGGTGACCATTGCTCCTGTCGCTGATGCGATCAGTGTGCTCGAGCTATTGTGCAAGCGTGCGGCCGACGCTCGCGGCCTTGATACACTCTGGCCCGTGCTGTCACTGACGCGGAGCCGCAAGTCGCACGTTTCCGCGGAGATCGTCCGTCAGATCAACGCCTACCGTGACCATCTCAACACGCTGTTCGGTTCGGACGAGGCGCCCGCTATTCCGCCAGGACCGGACGGCAAGCCCTGGCGGATTACGACCCGCCAGTTTCGCCGCACCATTGCATGGCATATCGCCAACCGCCCCTTCGGAACGGTGGCTGGCATGATCCAGTACAAGCATGCCTCCGTTGCCGCCTTCGAGGGCTACGCAGGAAGCAGCGCCTCCGGGTTCCGCGCCGAGGTGGAGACGCAGCGCGGACTCGGCCAGCTCGACGACTTGCTCGATTATTTCGACAGGCGGCGAGGTGGGGCCTCCCTTTCCGGACCAGCGGGCCGGCGCATCGAGCGCGTCCTCGATGAGACGGCCACGCAACTCAGCCCATTGCCAGCGATGATCGCCGACCGGTCCCGTCTGCGCACCATGCTCGCCAGCCTTGCCCGCACCCTGCATGTCGGCACGCTGGCCGATTGCTTCTTCGATCCGGCAACAGCCTTGTGCCTCAAGCGTGCGACAGATTCCTCGGCGAACCGGCCGTTGACAGCACTTTGCGAACCGACCCGCTGTCCGAACGCCTGCATCGCCGAACGTCACCGGCCCATCTGGGAGCGGAGCGCCACCGAGGCGCGGATGTTGCTGCGCGAGAAGCGCCTGCCTGGATTGCAACGAGCAGCGCTCCAGCACGAGGTTGACCGGATCGAGGGCGTGCTGGCCCAGATCGCGCCTGAAGGCGCGACGCCGCCCTTTCGGGCGGCGGTAGAGGGAGAGGAGGGCCTGGAGATGGGGTGACGGGATGAGGAGCGGGAGAGGCCTGCTTCGCCCGTCGTGGAGATCGAACATGTCCCGCTCATCAGCGCCGGCCGAGCGCGCCGACGTTTATACCCGCATCACCACCGAGATCATTGCCGCCATCGAGGCGGGCGCGGGCACCTGGCGCATGCCCTGGCATCATGATGGCGCCGCCGTCACGCGGCCCGAGAACTTCTCATCCCATAAGCGCTACCGGGGCGTGAACGTGCTCGCGTTGTGGGCGGCCGCACAGGTGAGCGGCTATGCCAGCGGCCTGTGGGGCACCTATCGGCAGTGGCAGGCGGTCGACGCCCAGGTTCGCAAGGGCGAACGCGGCACGACAGTCGTTTTCTGGAAGCAGGCTGCGTCCAACGTCGATCAAGACCATGACGATGGCGATCAGCGGCCCGGTCGTATGTTCGCTCGCGCTTTCACCGTGTTCAACCTCGCGCAGGTCGAAGGTTATGAGCCTGCGCCGGTCACCCTATTGCCGGAGACCGAACGCCTCGCCCATGCCGAAGCATTCGTCGCGGCGCTGAACATTCCGATCACCGAAGGCGCCTACGATGCCCATTATCGCATCGATCTCGACCAGATCTTCATGCCGCCTTTCTCGGCGTTTCACGATGCAGCCGCTCACATGGGCACCCTGCTGCACGAGTCCGGCCACGCCACAGGGGCAAAGCATCGGCTCGACCGCAACTTCCAGGACCGGTTCAAGCGCGATTGGCTGCCGATCGAAGAAGCCTGCGCCGAACTCACCGCATCGTTCGTCCTGGCGGACCTCGGCATTGCCCATCATCCGCGCCCCGATCACGCCGCCTATGTGGCATCGTGGCTCAGTGCTCTGAAGAAAGATCCACGGGCGATCTTCACCGCCGCCAGCAAGGCCCAGCAAGCCGCCGACTGGATGTGGGCGCAGCAGCCCCAGCGCGAGGAGTTGGCAGCATGACCAGCACCTCCGCTCGACCCCCAAAAATTCAAATTAGGGCTGGACTGTCAGGATATGTGGCGGAGGTTGGCGCAGCCATGCTTTGCGCGCAGCTTGGTATGGAGCCGACCCAGCGCGAGGATCATGCCGCATACGTGGCGGACTGGCTGGAGTAATGGGCAGCTCGACATTAGGACAGTAATCGCGAGGTGACGGTAATGTGAAGGAACGAGGTTCGGGCTGCGTTAAAACCGCAGAATTTCAGCGATAATCGAACTACAGTGCTGAGCATTATTTTTCATTGCTGACGGAAGGCGGAAGGATCCGCATTATTTGACTGGAGCCAGTACGTTGCGAACCTCAGCGGTCGTCGAACCGACTGAGGAGCCAATGATGCTAAGTCCCGATGAAGAATTGATCGCCAGGCTTGCGGAAGACCTTGCCCGACAGAAATATAGCCCGGTGGCAGCGGCCAATTATTGCAGCTACGCGCGCGGCTTTCTCCAATACCTGGCACGGCGGAAGCTGGACGTGGCGGCGGTGAAGCCGCCCCAGATCGAACAATATCTGCACCACGCAATCCGGTGCTTTCGCAAGCGTCATGACCGAGCACCCGCGTCACGGTGGCACGCGATCCCTCGCTCAGGAATCCACGCGTTGCTGCGCCTCGCCCAAGGCAAATGGCCGCCTGAACCGGAAGTGATCGGACCAGAGGCGACGGTTCGGCACGCGATATGCTGCGAATATGATCGCTGGCTGCATGAGGACCGCGGCCTGGCCCGTGCAAGTATCTACGCGCTGATGTGGGAAGCGCGTCACTTTCTGGCATGGCAGCTCGATCACGGCGGAACGGCGAGCGTCATGGAACTGAGCGTGCGGGACATCGATCTCTACATGGACATGCGCGCGCCGGGTCTGAGCCGTCGGTCCTTAAAGGATGTCGCTGAACGCCTTCGCTCGCTGCTGCGCTACATGCACCGCATGGGGTACGTCGCCGCCGATCTCACGGGTCATGTCGTAGGCCCGGTGCTGTACGCCTATGAAGGCGTGCCTTCGACATTGGGCCGTGACCAGATTGCGGCCGTCCTGGAAATCACGAGGCGCGACACCTCGCCCAAAGGGCTGCGTGATTATGCCATATTGCAACTGCTGGCGACCTATGGGCTGCGCTCCGGTGAAATCCGCAATCTCCTGTTGGAGGACGTCAACTGGCGTGCGGAATCCTTGCGCATCCGGCATACAAAAACCGGCGCTTGTTCGTACCTGCCGTTGATGGCGCCGGTTGGCGAGGCATTGCTCGACTATTTACGGCATGGACGCCCTGAGACAGACAGGCGGGAAATCTTTATCCGCTCGCGTGCGCCGTACCGGCCCCTGCAAGACCTGCATAGCGAAGTGCGACGGCGGCTGTGGGCTGCCGGGATCAAGCCGCCAGGAAAATGCGGCCCTCACATCTTCCGCCACGCCAGGGCCGTCGAACTGCTGCGCGCGTCGGTGCCGCAAAAGGTGATCGGCGACCTGCTCGGACATCGATCGAGCGAATCCACAATCCCCTATCTCAAGCTGGCCACCGAGGATCTGAGGGCAATCGCTCTTGATGTGCCGGGATCGGAGGTGCTGGCATGACCGCGTTGCCCAATCCTGATCGTGCCGTCATCACCAGGTATCTGGCGACGCTGCGGTTGCGGAGCAAGATCAGCCACATTTATTATCGCCAGGTCCTGAATGGCTTCCGGGAAGTGGCTGAGCGCCATCCGGTCATCGACCGGTCGACACTGGAGGCGTGGCTGCGGGAATGGGGAGCGCGCTGGCACCCCTCCACCTTGTTGCATCGTACCCGGATCGTTGATCGCTTTCTCGACCATCTGGTCGAAGTGAACCTGATCGCCCGCAACCCCATCGCGGACCTGCGCAGCGAATACGGCGTCGAACATAGCAAGCCAATCTGGCGGGCGCTGATAGCACCTATGCCGGATCATGCTCTTGCCGCACTGCGTCGGCCCAAGCCCTTCGGCAGCGTGCTTGGCGAGATCATGCGCGATCATATCGCGCTGATGCGCAACAGGGGCTATCGCTATACGACCCAACGCGCATGGTTCCTTCGGTTCGATCGGTTCCTCCAGGCGAATCCGGAGCTGGCAACCAAGCCGTTAGCGGTGATGCTGGAACATTGGGCGGAGGCCAAGTCCACCCGCAATCATGCGGCCGAATGCGAAAGACTCAAACAGGCATTGGCCAAGGCTCTCCGGCATCGGGACCCGAGCCTGCCAGTGCGTCGGCCCAATACACGGCCGCTGAAGGAAGTGGCACGGCATTATCGCAAGCCGCATATTTACAGCCCCGCCGATGTGCAGCGCATGTTGGACATCGCGCGGTCCTACCCATCACCGCGCGCGCCGCTGCGGCCAATGGCCATTTATACCATGCTGCTGCTGGCCTATTGCGCGGGGCTGCGCCGTAGTGAGATAGCACGCCTCGACCTTGGGGACGTGGACCTCGAAAACGGTACGATCACAATCCGCGAAACGAAGTTCTTCAAGACCAGAATCTTGCCGTTGCCCGATAGCGTGATGGTCGAACTGCGTGCCTATATCGAGGATAGAGGGCGTGCCGGCGGGCCGCAGTATCCCCAATCGGGGTTGTTCTGGCACGACCAATCCAATAACCGCTACAGCCCCGCAGCGGTTAGCTGGATGCTTGTCGATATCCTTCGCCGTGCTGGGTTCAAACCACCATCGGGAAAAACCGGACCGCGCATCCATGACCTGCGGCACTCGATGGTCGTGAACCGGATGCTTCAATGGTATCGGTCCGGCATCAATCCCCAGGACAGGCTGCCGTTCCTTGCAACTTATCTTGGGCATCGGGATATCAACTCGACGCTGGTCTACATCACGGTCACGCAGGACCTGATGCAGGAAGCAAGCGAGAGGTTCCGCATGATCGGCGCCGCCTGCCTCAATATAACGCAGGAGGCGCGGGCATGAGAAAGATCGATCCGTTCCCCGCCCTGCTGCGCGCCTTCTTCCATGAGTGGCTGGCCGAGCAGCGCAACGCGTCCGTCCATACCATCCGGTCCTATCGTGACACCTGGCGGTTGTTCCTCCGGTTCGTCGCTGCACGAAAAGGTGGTGGAGTAGCGGCGGTTGCGCTGGCCGATCTCACCGCCGGTGAGCTCGGCGCGTTCCTGGCCCATGCGGAACATGAGCGGAAAGGCACGATCGGCACGCGCAACTGCCGGCTTGCCGCCATCCGCAGCTTCTTCGGCTTCGTGGCGGGTAAAGAGCCAACATATATCGCCCAATGCGCCGAGGTTCTTGCCGTCCCGATAAAACGGGGAGCGATCCCTGCGCCCTGTTATCTTGAGCCGAATGAGGTCGAAGCGATCCTCGCACAACCCGACCGATCAACGCTGGAGGGAATGCGTGACCACGCGCTGTTATCCTTCCTGTACAACAGCGGCGCACGCATCCAGGAAGCGCTCGATTTACGTCCCGATGCGATCCGGTTCGAAGCGCCGCATTGCGTGCGCCTTTACGGCAAAGGGCGTAAGGAACGCATCAGTCCGCTCTGGCCGGAAACGGTGACGTTGTTGAAGAAACTCTTGGACAGGCAGCCAAGGGCACCGAGCGATCGGCTCTTCGTCAATCGCTATGGCGAACCGCTTGGCGCATCGGGTGTACGGTTCAAACTCGCATCATACGTCCAGGCCGCCGCTAAGATAGTCCCCACGCTGCGGTCGAAGCACGTGACCCCGCACAGCTTCCGCCATGCGACCGCTGTCCACCTCGTCTCGTCCGGCGTCGATATTACCGTCATCCGCAGTTGGCTCGGGCACGTCAGCCTCGATACGACCAGCCACTACGCCCAAGCCAATCTGGAAACCAAGCGAAAGGCGCTCGAACACGTCGGCGTTCCAGCAGCAGCGTGTCAGCCGTCATGGAAGCGGGATGCGAGCCTGCTCGCCTGGCTCGATACCCTCTGAAATAATGTGCAGGACGGGGCTCGGATCGCCGCAGAGTAGCGCAGCCCGAACTCCGTTCCTTCACATTACTGTCACCTCGCGATTACTCGAGGTTTTACACGGTGACAAGCGGGCCATTTTCCGCGCCGCCACTGCCGCGCAGGCCGCCAGCGAATTCATCCTTGCCCAGATGGCCGCGCCTGCAATCGCCTTTGCCGCCTGATCCAGGCCGGGCGGCCATTGCGCCGCCCCTTTTTCTCCCCGCGCAAGGGCTGACCGATGCCCAGATCAGCCCCGAGACTGTCCTGCGCTGGCGTGACCGGCCCGGCCGCATAGCCAATGGGGCAGCATGATGGAGGGACTTCGCTTCGTGAGCAGAGGTCTGGCTCAAAGAGCCGAGAGCGCGCGGCAGCCGGGCCCCATTCGGAGTCGTGAGCCGAGGAAAAAGAAACGATTTCAATCTGTTATCGCTTCCATTTGGGTTCACTTTCGGGCACCATGTGCCTCAAAGAAAAAGAGAACTCCCAGGTTCAGGAGATCACGTGTTTCTTGCTATCACGCTTCTCGCTGCCGCATCGACCAGCTGCACTGTTGTCGATGGCGACACCCTTCGCTGCGGCGCCGAGCGCATTCGGCTTCTTGGCATCGACGCCCCCGATGATCCCAGCAATGGCCGCTGTCGTCCCTATCCCAAGCCTGGCGCGATATGCGATGCGCGGCTTGCCGCCGCCAGCAAGGCGTCATTGCGGCAGATCATAACCGGCCCCTTGCGGGTGACGCGGATCAGCACTGACGATTATGGCCGGACATTGGCCATGGTCTATGTTCGGGGCCGCAGCCTCTCTTGTCTGCAACTGGAGGCGGGGAGGGCGATCTATAAACCCAAATGGGACAATGGCTGGATGGTCGCGGGCGAGTGTCCCGGCGCGGTCTATCGTTGAGCCACATTGAGTAGGCGAGCCGTGATGAAGAACTGGCGTAGCAATCAATTCAAGCAGGATGTCGAGCGCGCAAAAGCGCGCTTTGACCTCAGCCGCATTGTCGGGCGACATGTGAAACTTCGCAAAGCAGGCAATGAACATGTCGGCCTTTGCCCCTTCCACAATGAGAAGACACCGAGCTTCCGCGTCAATGACGCGAAGGGGGTATTTCATTGCTTTGGCTGCGGCGCGGGGGGCGATGCCATAGACTTCATCATGAATTTTGAGGGCCGCGAATTTGTCGATGCTGTCGCCATTCTGCTCGGAGAAGAGGGCTTGCCGGAGGCGGCCCCACGGGATCGGTCCGCTATGGTGCGACAGGAGAAGGCGGACCGCGCTGCGGCTGTTCTGGCCGCGCAGGCCGAATGGCAGGACACCCGAAGCATCAAGGGCACGCCAGCAGAGCTTTATCTCGCCTCGCGCGGCATCACCGCTGATGTTCCTGCAACCGTGCGATATGGCCGCGTGGCACTCTGGCGCGACAAAAAGACCGGCTTTGGTGGGCGCCGCTGTTCGGCTCTGGTGCTCGGAGCGCAGGATCGCCGCGGTAAGATCGTTGGCATCCAACGTGTCTTCCTAACGGAGGACGGCCAAAAAATGGCCGACATGGCAAACCCTAAGCTCAGCCTGGGGCAGATCCGTGGCAGTGCGGTTCGGCTTGCCCCGCCGGAAAAGCGGATCATCCTGACCGAAGGACCGGAGGATGGGCTCACCCTGAGAATGAAATCGCACAAGGTTCCCGTCTGGATCACCCTGGGCACCGGCTCGATGCCCTATGTCGACCTCCCTGACGAGGTGGAGCATGTGACGCTAGCGGGCGATAATAATGCTGCAGGTCGAGCGGCGGTTGAGCGAGCGGCCGAAGAGTATGAGGCCCAAGGCAGAAGGGTGGATGCGATCTTCCCCGACCGCAGATATGAGGATTGGAATGATGAGCATCTGGGTATCAGGATGAAAAAATAAGCGGCCGCCTGACGGCGGCTCGGACTGTCGGCTGCAGCTGGACGGCACGCGCGCTGCCAGGCCCGTGCTGCCCATGTTTCAGCAGATGCTGCTGAAATCGACCATTGCAGCCCAGAAATGTTTCATCGGGCGCGTGGGCGATCCACAACAGCCGCCGCCAGCTGATGTAGCAACCTGCGGCGCGACCGCGACCAACGGATTGGAATTGCCATGAACTTCAATCCACGCATCACATCGGCTGCGATGTGGATAATGTTTCAACGGAACTGGAGCAGATCATAGCCATGTTCAAGCGGAGGACGAGTGGATATCCGCCATCTTTCCTTCTCTCGTCGCTACCGGTTTGATCTAGCTTCGATACGGCTAATGAGGACAAGTGAAAAAATGCAATGCTGCGCATTGCGACGGTTTCCTGCCTATGGCGGACCCTCCGTTTTTTCACTTGTCCTCGCCTCAATCTGCGCTTGCCAAACCTTTCGTTAGCAACGGAAGAAGGAAGGACATCTCATGATCAATTTCGCCAAATTCGAAGTCATTGGCAATGTCGGTGCAATCCAGGCCAGCGGCAATGTCACCCATCTCAAGATCGCCAGCAATTTCCGCCGCAAGAACGGCGAGGAATGGGTCGATGACACTAACTGGAACCGGGTCACCATCTTCAATGAGCGTTACCGCAAGACTATCGCCGAACGTCTCCGGGTTGGCGACCTGATTTTCGCTGAGGGAACCATGCGCGACACCTCCTACGAGCGCGAGGGCGAAACCGTCTTCACCACCGATCAGATTGTCGAGAAATTTGGTATTTTATCGTCGAATGCCCGCGCGGACTGACGAAACGGGGCGGGCCTTCGGCCCGCCTCGCAGCTTCAAACGCGGCGATGATACAGGGGCAGTGCAGGTCAGCCGATATGAATTAGAGCCGCTAGTGGGGGCGGGACGGATAACAGGAGCAGCGGTGGTATGGGATCGGCCGCTGCAGACCTTTTTTGCGCAGGTTTTCGCGCGGAGCGAAGATGAGCCCGACGAGAATGATCATCACCTGGGTGGGTCCGAGCCCGGCGAGCTGTCGTCTAGAATCCGACGATATAATGCGCGCGATGAATAGGCGACTCATCTACGAAAGCGCATTGTTCACCCGCCTCCCCCTTGGAGGACCCGATAAGCCCCGCCTCTTCCCCCTTGGAGGCGGGGCTAATTGCAGTCCCTATCATCTCCCGACATGCCAGCCAAAGGCCGACGGATGCATTGAAACCGTAGGGTGCGAATGCTCCCGATGATTGCTCGAACTTACCGAGCTTTCTCTTGCGAAAACGAGGGGCAGTATGGCCAACGGTAGATTGTCGATGCGGATCTGTTCCGCTAGATTGGCCCCGACTTGGATGCCCGACAGCATGCAAGCAGCGCCCTCGGCTTTCCCTGCCCGAGGGCGTTGTTTTTCGTCCTGAACATCGTGCCTGCATGACGCGTACCACCTCGGTCGGCGTGTCGAGTTCCCTAGGAACGGCATGCCAACGACAGGGGGGAATCTCTCATTGATTGCCTATCCTGTCATGTGGATCGCGGCTGCCTCAACGATGAGCGGTCCCTCCAATTTTGCCGCGCCCTCCACTGCGCTGCGCTCCGTTCTGGTCGCAGCAAAATCGGGTCCTCCGCTCCCCGCTTCGCGGCGGCTTCGCCGTCGTTGACCCAGCCACGATCCACATGCCCGCTGACCTCCATCATTTCATTTTGATGAGGAAAACCCATGCACATCAATCACAACGCTTTCGCCGCAGAGGGCACCTACATCGCAGCATTGCCAACGCCGAGCTACGCGCGATGACGAGCTACTTTCCGCAGCACATCGTCCGGGACGAAGAGGGTGGGTTCTTCGCCATTGATGAAGGGGATTATGGCGCTCTGCCAACGACCATCATCAACCGGGTGGTGTACAGCATTTGAGGCAAGCTGGACGACAGCTACTGAAATCTAAAGGGGAGGGTCGGTGAGGCTTTCCCCAAGATTTTATGGCCTGGGTCATTGGGCAGGCTGGGCATCGAGCCCGGCCTGCCCATTTTCGCTAGGATCGGTTTGGCCTTCACGCCGCCAGGCGACGCTGAACCTCCTCGACCCCAAGCTTGCGAATGCGCCCGACCAGCGCTTCCAGATCCTCCAGGGACAGCTTCATCAGGCCCGCTTTTTCGATGACCTTCAGCGAGGCATCTCGTTCCTTTTCAGCGAGCTGCTTTTTGCGTTCGACCAGCTTGGCTTCTTCCGCCGCAATGGCAGCCCGTTCCTTGTCCAGATCTTTGGCCATGGATCATTTCCCATATGTCGGATCGGATTGTGGACGGGGCCGTTATAGCTCCTCCTCAGTCCAGCTCAATCCCTTTGATATTGCGCGGGAATTGTCCTTGGAGGTGTGGCGGTCGGCCATGCAATCCGCGCTCCTTCCATCTCCCCTACTGTGGCGCACGAGCGCCGGAAAAGCATCGTCGTTTGGCGGCGGAACTGCTTTTCGCCTGGAGCCGGTTTTGGGGCCGGTTTTGCCGCGGCGTAGACGGATGAACCCCTCATGCCACGGCGAGATATGGCCAAGCCATATCCTTCCGCCCGATGGGCGGAGCCAATCCCTGCCGGATCGGCGACCCGGCCCTGGGGCCGGGAAAGCAGGAGCCGGTTACAGGTAACCAGCGCGCCATTTGGTTAAGTGCCTTACCAAGTGGTCAGGCAGCACACCGTATGCACCTGCGGTTCAAGAAAAGACCAGAATATTGGCATTTTGGCGTGTTTGCGATGTCTGACAAATGTCTGCCGTAAGCCGATCTAAAAGGAAACATGAGCGATAGAGGTGTTTCTCGGCGTGCAATGTCCGACGACTTGCAATGATCCACTCGATCAGGTATCGAGACTGAACTTTCGTAATCCCCACCACCCTCGCTGCTTGGAGGAATGGTGGATGACAGTCAAACAACGGCGTTACACGATCCGGCTTGAGCAGGATCAATGGCAGCGCCTTGAGCGGCACGCTCTGGCCCGTGGGGTCGCGACCGCCGATCTTATTCGCGCGGCGATCGATCAGTCTTTGTCGGGCGATGCGCTCGAGGATGCGAGCCGGCTGCGATTGGCGCGTATCAGCGAATTTCAGCAGCTCGCGCTCGACATCATCCTGCGCGAACAATTCCCCCAATATCGTGACCGCGTGGTCGCAGAAACCGACAAGCGGATGGAGCTCTACCATGGCCGGTAAGGACATCCGTACCAACGGGCAGAACATCCCGCTCAGCCATCATTCGGCGCGCGGCGAAGTACAGCGCAATTCGGGCAATTTTACGCGCGGCAGCCAGCTCCTTTCCCACGAACTGATGATGTGGCTTTCGGGTGCAAAGATGCCCGTCATCTTCTGGTTCTTTGTGTTCCTGAGCTGCTGGTTCGGCATCATGTCAGTGAAGCTTGATGAGCATGGTTTTCAGCTCATCTGCATGAAGGTCTATGCCGAGCTTTGGGACTGGGTCGATCTCGATCCGATGAAGCGCGTCAACGTCACCCTGGCGAGCGGCAAGATCGTGCGCACCATCATGTCAGCCGTACCGTATATCCCGGACGTGATCCGCGCCTGGGTGGTGGCCATGAAAGGGCTGCTTGGATCCTTCCTGCTGTCGGTCTTCATCACCGTTCCTGCAGCCATCGCCTTTGTCGATATGTCCAAAAGGCGGGGAAAGTCGATCCTTCAGGAACGGCATGAGCGCGGCGCCATGCTGGTTGATGTCGAATTGCTGCGATCGGAGATCATTGAGCATAACCGGATCAAGTTTGAAGAGGATGTAGCGCAGCTCTGTCCAGGCATGAAGCCTGCGGACATTTTGCGTCTCCCATTTGCCGAGCGAAAGGGGAGGGGGATCCATCACCCGTACAGCCTTGGCGGCATCCCCTTTCCCTATCGGCTCGAGCAGTCCCATGTCATGCTGATCGGCACCACCGGTTCGGGCAAGACGACTGAGCTGCGGTGCCTCGTTGCGCAGATGCGCGCGCGGCAGGACAGCGCGGTAATCTTCGATCTGACCGGCGCTTATGTGGAGTCCTTTTACGATCCCGCGCGCGACACAATTCTCAATCCCATGGATGAACGTTGCCCAGCCTGGTCCATCTTCAACGATTGCTCGACGCATAGCGATTTCACCTCTGCGGCGGCCGCGCTCATCCCTTCTGACGGCGGGTCCTCAGAACCCTTTTGGGCGCTCGCTGCCCGCACGCTTTTCATCGAAATGTGCATCCGGCTGATCGAGCGGGGCGAGGCCACCAATCTTGCGCTTTCTGAAAATCTGATGACGGCCGATCTGGCCCGCGTTCACCGCTATCTCTCCAACACGATCGCCGACCCGCTCACGGCGCCGGAAGCGGCGCGTATGGCTGAGTCGATCCGCGCCGTTTTCAACACCAATGCGCAGGTGCTGCGCTTCCTGCCTGAAGAGGGGGAGCCCTTCTCCATCCGGCGGTGGATAACGGGCGAAAAGAAGCCCGGCGCGATCCTGTTCATCACCTCCCATTATCTCGATCTCCCGATGAACAAGGCGCTCCTCACCCTCTGGATGGACCTTGCCATCAACAACCTCATGGCAATGCCGCGAACACGCTCGCTGCGCACCTGGTTCATGTTCGACGAGCTCGGCGCGCTGCACCGTTTGCCCGCCATTGAGAACGGCCTTCAGACGGCGCGTGCCTATGGCGGCGCGATGATCCTTGGCCTCCATAGTTTTGAAAAGCTGGTGGAGGTTTATGGCGAGCATGGCGCGAAAAATCTGGCCTCGCTCGCGCGCTCCAAACTGATCCTCGCCACCTCCGACCTCGACACTGCCGAACAGTGCGCGCGCTATATCGGCAACCGGGAAGTGCGCCAGATGGATGAGGCCTACAGCTACGGCTACAACAACACCCGTGATGCCTCGACCCTGACGCCGCGCAAGCAGACCGAACCGCTGGTCATCGCCGACGACATCACGAACCTTTCTTCGCTTCACGCCTTCGTCAAATTTCCGGACGGCTTTCCGGCGGCGCGGCTTGTGCTGCAGTATAAGGATTACCCGTCGGTGGCCGTCGGCTTCGTCCGCCGCAAGGAGGTGAAACCGATCCGCTCGCGGCGCGGGGAGGGGGCCTTCCAGGAGGACGGGCAGAGCGGTGAAGCGGGTGGTCGTGATGGCGCCGCGCAGGTCATTGAGAATGTCACTGACCCGACCGTTCCAGGCAGTGTGCAGGATCAGGAGCGCCATGGGCCCGCCGCTGGAGAGGTGGAGTCACAGGATGGGGTGCGCACAGAGCCCATTCGCGACCCGCTGGTCGATGCAGCGCGGCAGCGGAGCGGCGAAGCCGCTGCCCACTCCAAAGGCGGTGAGCAGCGAGAGACGGCTCCCCAGGAGCGGGACCGAACCGATCGCGGGTACAGGCAGGCACCTGCCGTTCCCGTGGTGGAGGATCAGACGCTTATCGAGTTGCGACAGGACCTGTCCGCGGGTCTTGAGGGCGGTGATTTCGGGATCTGATCCATGCTCTCTGTAGCTGCCGTGCGCTCCTCCTCTGGCGCTGCTAATTATTTCGCGAAAGACAATTATTATACCGTCGAGGGATCGGCGGAGGTCAGCATCTGGGACGGGGAGGGGGCTCGCGAGCTTGGCCTCGCGGGACAGGTCACAAAAGATGCGTTCGAAGGCATCTTGAATGGCATCCTGCCTGACGGCACCGGGGTGGCCCAAGTGGAGAACCGGCAGGCGGGCACTGACCTTACCTTCTCCATGCCCAAATCGGCCTCGATAATGGCCTACATCGCGGGGGACCGGAACATCCTATCAGCCAACCTGCGGGCAGTGCAATCCACCATGAAATGGGTCGAAGCCAATCTTGCTGAGGGACGCAAAGATATAGATGGGAAGAAGGCGCCGATCCGGACCGGCAACCTCGTCTATGCCCTGTTTGAGCATGACACGAGCCGGGCGCTCGATCCCCAGGGCCATGTCCATGCGGTGATCGCAAACCTGACCCAGATGCCGGACGGAAAATGGCAGGCGCTCCACAATCGCGCGATCTGGAAAGCAAACAGCGTCATTGGCACCATCTATCATGCCGCCCTGCGCGAAGAGCTGGGCAAGCTGGGCTACCAGACCGAGATGACAGGCAAGCACGGCACCTTTGAAATTTCGGGTGTGCCAAGAGAAGTGATCGATGCCTTTAGCCAGCGCAGGCAGGACATATTAGCAAAGGCCGCTGAACTGGGCGTTACATCGCGCGATGCCCTCGCGTCCATCACCCTTCGTACCCGTGATCCAAAGCTCAACGTCGGTGATCGCGATGCACTCGGCAGAGCCTGGAAGGACAAGGCTGCAGAGCTTGGCTTTAGCGGCAAGGATCTGCTCGAACTCGCGCGAGCCCGCAGCATGCAGGAACGGGCAGGGTCAACCCTTCAGCGCGGCTATCAGGCGATTAGGGAAGTAATCGCGACGACATATGAGAAACTTTCCGATGTTCTTGGACCTGACGATCCGCTGGTCGATCGTGGCCTCGCCCGCATGGGACAGACGCCGGCAGTGGCGCGGGCGCAGCTTGCTGTTGCATCTGCCATTCGCATTCATGCCGAGCGGGAAGCCGCGTACAAGATGACGGACCTTGCCAAAACCGCGCTAGACCTTGGGCTAAAGGGCGTCACCGTCGATCTTGTCGATCAGCGTATCGCTGCGCTCACAAAGCGCGGCTCGCTCATCCCAGGCGCTGGCCGCGACAGTGATGGTGTCGTCTCCATGGTCACCACTGCGCAAGCTCTGGCGACCGAGGAGAAGATTCTCAACCTGGTGCAAGCGGGCAAGGGCAGGGCGACGCCGATCGTCGCTGTTGACGACGCCCGGGACCGGCTGCAATCGGTGAGCGTTCATGAACTCAATCCCGGGCAGCTGGCGGCAGCCAGCCTGATTGTCTCCTCTGCCGATCGCACGGTCATCGTCCAGGGCATCGCGGGTGCGGGCAAGTCTACCATGCTTTCCGCCGTCGCGCGGGTTGCCGAGGCGGAAGGCCGCGAAGTGTTGGGCCTTGCATTCCAGAACAAGATGGTTGCCGATATGGCGCAAGGGGCAGGCATCAAAAGCCAGACGATCGCGTCCTTCCTTCTTGCCCATCAGCACTTCATCACTGAACGTAGCGGACCCGGCTATGACGAAGCGCGCGCGGCACTCGCCAACAGCATGATCGTGGTCGATGAAACCTCGATGGTGTCGTCAAAGGATATGCTCACCCTCCATCAGGTCGTAGAGTCGCTCGGCATCGATAAGCTGGTGCTGGTCGGGGACCGTCAGCAGCTCTCCTCGATCAATGCCGGCAAGGCTTTCGCCATGATCCAGGCCAGCGGCGGCACCATGGCGCGGATGGACCAGAATATCCGTCAGCGCACGACGCTACTGCGAACGGTCGCGTCATTGGCCAACGCCGGGAAGGCCGGCCATGCCCTTCGCCTGCTGGGGAATAACGTCATTGAGTCGCAGAGTCCGGCGAAAGATACCGCCGATCGCTGGCTTGGCCTTTCGCCCCAAGATCGGGAGCGTACGGCCGTGTTCGCGTCGGGTAGAGACGCCCGGGCAGCGATCAACATGCGCATTCAGGAGGGCCTTGTTGCTGAAGGATCGCTGCGTGGCGAGGCGATCGAGGTCATGGTCTATGAGCGGGTCAATCTCACCCGGGAGGAGCTTCGCTATGCGAAGAGCTACCGCGAGGGGCAGACGCTGGAGGTTGGGCGCGGCGGTATGCGGGATGTCGGCCTCAAGGCCGGACGTTATGACGTGGCGAAGGTCCATGCCAATGGCAAGATCGACCTTCGCAAGGGCGGCCAGCGCGTCCTTTTCGATCCGCGGAAACTCTCGCCTCAGGAAACTCACGATCGGCTTCAGCTTTCGGAAAAGAAGATTGTTCAGATCCGCGAGGGCGATCGCATCCGCTGGACCGCGAATGACAAGCCGCGTGATCTCCACAACGCCGCCATCGCGACGGTGGTCGCCGCGGACCAGAATGCGGTTACGGTCGAAACGGCTTCGCGGCAGCGACTGACCCTGGGCCTTTCCGACCCGATGCTGTCGCGTTTGGACCTCGCCTACAGCCTCAACATGCACATGGCGCAGGGGATCACCACGGACAAGGCCATCACCGTCATGGCGAGCTACGAAACAAACCTCTCCAATCAGCGCCTGTTCAATGTCGGCGTCACGCGCGTTCGGGACGAGCTGACCATGATCGTGGACGACAAGGCCAAGCTGGAGCGCCAGCTCGCCAGCAATGCTGGTAACAAGACGTCGGCGCTGGAAGCCACGGGGCGGCTTAATATCGATAATATAGCCGATGGCGGTCCTGAGCGGCCGAGGGCTCAGGAGCTTGGCCTTCCTGATGGTCCCAAATCAGGGGCGAGCGACAAAGCGCAATATCGGGGCGCAGCAGGGAAAGGCCGGCCAGGCAGCGGTGAGCAGGGGCGCACCGAAAAGGATCGCTCCGATACTTTGGCAGCCCTCCCTGAGCGAAGTCTGGGTCTTGATCTTTGACCGGGAGCCGCGCGCGCATGTTGGACCTATAGTTCCGTGCGGCGGCGCAAGAAGCCGAAGCACTGGGGAAACTCGATTGAGGCCTTCTGGGTTAGAGCGCGGCTTGGAACGCCGACTACCGCGTTGCGTTCGCCTGTATCCACCGTCATAGGCTGCGCCCATGGACGAGAATACCACTGACTTGATTCTGCGTGTCATAGAACGCGCGCCGCAATGAGTCCGTCACGAACTGGAGGCCAAGGACCCGAGCGCACGTAGGCGGGCCGAAGAAACCTTGGCGGCAATGATTGCTGATGCGCTCGCGAATGGAGCTCCCACGCAGCCTTTGAATTGAGTTCGGCCGGTTGATAGGTCTCGCCTTCGCGGGATTTACCGCTCGCCAAAAAAATTCGCGCCGAACGGCTGTTCTTCTTCGCCATCATCGGTCCGCTCGGGAACGATGCGTCTCCGCTGCTATCGTATCGACTGCCTACTCGCCTTCTCTTCTGGCATATGCTAATGTCATATGCCAAGGAGTCGCCATGAACGCTGAACGTCATGTCAAACTGTTCAAAAATGGTCGCAGTCAGGCCGTCCGTATCCCGCGCGAGTTCGAGTTGCCGGGGGAAGATGCGATTATGCGCAAGGAAGGCGGTCGGCTCATCATCGAACCCGCGCCTGCGCTGTCGCTGGCCGATTATCTGGCTACTCTCGATGACATCGAGGAAGATTTTGGTCCAATCGACGATATTCCCGCGGATGCCGTGAAATTCTGATCATGTACCTTCTCGACACCAACATTCTTTCGGATCTGGTCCGGCATCCGCAGGGTGTAATCGGCGCGCATATCGCGCAGGGGACTACCGAGACCATTGTCACGAGCATCATTGTCGCCAGCGAACTGCGGTTCGGGGCGGAGCGTAGGGGATCAGAGCGGTTGACGGCGCAGCTAGAAGGGATTCTCAAACGCATGCCTGTGCTGCCGCTCGAGGAGGACGCGGATCGCCGCTATGGTGCACTTCGTGCGGAGCTTGAACGCCGAGGCAAACCGATCGGGGGAAATGATATGTTCATTGCCGCTCATGCCCTGGCACTCGACGCTACGCTCGTGACGGACAATGTCCGGGAGTTTGAGCGGGTGCCGGGATTGCGGGTCGAGAACTGGCTTCGATAGCCCGACGCGTAGCCGCCAGAGCGTGGTTTGGTTGGAGCGCTCGAATGTGAGCCAGTACCGCAGTACCGGAGCGGCAAACTTTGGGGCTTTCCTGAAAGTCGGCTTCGGAGCATCGCAGGCTTGTTTCCAGACGCTAGTTTTCGGTGAGGCGGATCGCTTGGATGCTGTGTAAACTAACATTCTGACACCAGCTTGTCGGTTCTTTATCTGAAGCATTCAATGCGGCGTCAACCTACTTCCCATCTTCATCGACTAACCCGGGATTCGCGTCGCCTTCCACCCGTTCGCGGTAGAGGGCCGCCCGTGCTAGCAGCATGAAGGCGACCGGCGTGGTGACCGTAAGGAAAAGCCCGATCAGGATTTCATGGATGGAAGGACGCGAGCGGAGCACGGAGAAGCAGATGATCGACGCCAACACGATCAACGCCATGCCCAGTGTACTACCAAGCGTCGGCGGATGCACGCGGTCGTAAAAGCTCCTCATGCGCAACAGGCCGATCGACCCGACCAGCGCCGCCAGCGCGCCGGAGAGCAGCAGGAGCGCCACCAGCGCCGCCGCCCAGCCCGGAAGGTCCGGTGCCTGGATCATTCGATTACCTCCCCCCGCATCAGGAATTTCGACAGGCCGACTGTCCCGACAAAGCCCAGCAGGGCGATGACCAACGCAGCCTCGAAATACAACGTTCGCCCTGTCTGTATGCCGAAGCTCAGCAACAGCAGCATCGAATTGGTGTACAAAGTATCCAGCCCAAGCACCCTGTCCTGCGCGCGGGGCCCCCGGATCATGCGGTAGGCGGCGCACATCATCGCCAAGCCCAGCATGACTTGCGCCACTGTGATTGCCAAGGCCAGTAGCAGGGACGTCATTGGCCGAATATCTCCAGCAACAAACTTTCATACCTGAGCTTGATCAAGGCGATCCACTGATCCTCATCGACGAGGTCCAGGACATGGACCAGCACCGCGCTGCGGCGTCGATCAAATTCGACCCACAAGCTGCCGGGCGTTGCCGTTATGATTACGGCTAAAGTCGCGAGTCCATAGGGATGGGTAATCTCCAGCGGCAGGTGGATGAACCCGGAAACCCGGCCGCGGCGTCGGAACAGCACCAGCGATGCGACAGCAAAGTTCGACCGGACGATATCTGCAACGACGATCGCCAGCAGCTTAGCCATGGCCGCAGGCTGCCGCAGCTTCACGGGTTCCGGCTTCAATGCTGCCATCGCTTGGGTGGCGAGAAACGCTACGATCGCGCCCAGCAGCATTTGACCTGGCGAGAAGGACTGAGTCAGCAACAGCCAAGTGACGAACAGCAGCAGCGCAAGTAAGGGGTGGGGGATGAAGCGCCTCACCGTCCAGCCCCCACGCGCTGCGCGCTCAGGACCGCGCCCACATAGCCCTCCCGATCGCCCAGGGACTGGCCGGTCCGTTCCATGTAGCGCATCGTCGGACCCGCGAAGATCATGAGACCGAGACACACCACCAGCAGCATCGCGACCGGTACTACTTCGGCAAGGCGAAGCACCGGCTGCGGCTTGTCCGACGGTGCCCAGATCAGATCGATGCCAGCGCGGGTCGTCGCGACCAGCACCGCCAGCCCTGATCCGATCAATAGTGCAATGAGGCCCCAGATCGACCCTGCGATCCTGTCCTGCAGTCCGAGCAATCCGTCGATCATCGCGAATTTGGCGATGAAGCCGGACAGCGGCGGGAGGCCGGCGATTAGCAGTACGCAGAAGGCGAAGCCCATGCCCAGTATGGCGATGGTGGCAGGGATGACGATGCCGATCTCTTCCTCCCCACCCTCGTTGAGCGCGCCGGTATATTCATCGTCGAACACAGGTTCGCTGACGCCCGCTGGCAGCGCTTCCTGCCGCTCGACGAGCTCGATTAGCAGGTAGAAGGCGCTGATCGCCAACGTCGAACTGACTAGGTAGAAGAGTGCGCCTGCTAGGACATCGCCTGCGCCCGCGCCGATTGCCGCGATCAGCGTGCCCGCCGAGATGATCAGCGAATAGCCCGCAACGCGCGACAATGTGCGGGCGGCGAGCACGCCGATTGTGCCGAACGCCATCGTTGCCATGCCGCCGAACAGCAGCCATTCCTCACCATAGTTGCCGGTCCAACCCAGATCGCCACCAAAGAGGAGCAGATAGACGCGTAGGACCGCGTAAATGCCTACCTTGCTCAATATGGTGAAGAGCGCGGCGACGGGGGGCGCCGCCGCCGCATAGGTACGCGGCAACCAGAAGCCGAGCGGCCACATGCCCGCCTTCACCAGGAAGGCGATGCCCAATATTGCCATCCCGCTTTGCACCAGCGCCACGTCACTATTCGCAACGGCCGGTATGCGCACGACCAAGTCAGCCATGTTGAGCGTCCCGGTCACCCCGTAGATCAGCGACGCGCCGATCAGGAAGAGGAGCGATGTGGCGACGTTAAGCGTCACATAGTGCAGCGCTGCCTTCACCCGCGCCTTGCTCGATCCGTGCAGCAAAAGACCGAATGACGCCGCCAGCAGCACTTCGAAGAAGACGAACAGGTTGAACAGGTCGCCGGTCAGAAATGCCCCGTTGAGACCCATCAGTTGAAGCAGGAAGAGCGCGTGGAAGCGCGGGCCGGCACGGTCCCATCGCGCCAACGCGTGGATGAGCGAGGTAAGGCCCAACGTTGCTGTCAGCACAAGCATCATCGCCGACAGCCAGTCCAACACAAGCACGATACCGTAAGGCGCCGCCCAATTGCCGACCAGATAGGCGCGGGTTGCGGGCGCGCCGCTGAAGCCCGCTGCTGCAACCCCGGCCAACAGGGTGATCGATGTGGCGAGCAGCGCTGTCACGGTAGAGAGCGCGATGATCCGCTTGGCCATCGTCCTGCGCTCGTTGAGCAGCAACATGGCTGCTGCACCGACCAGCGGCAGCAAGATCGGGAGAATGATCAGGTGATGAAGCGCGCCCCCGGTCACTCGCCATCCTCTCCGTCGACATGATCAGTGCCGGTGAGGCCGCGCGAGGCGAGTAGCACCACGAGCAGCAGCGCCGTCATGGCAAAGGAAATGACGATGGCGGTCAGCACCAGTGCCTGCGGCAACGGATCGTCGTACAGTGCAGGATCGGGCGTGCCCGAGCCGACCAGCGGCGGCGCGTCGACGGCCAGCCTGCCCATCGCATAGATGAACAGGTTGACCGCGTAAGACAACATCGACAGCCCCAATATGACTTGGAAGGTGCGCGGGCGCAGCAGTAGCCAGACACCCGATGCCACCAATATGCCGATGCCGAGCGCAAGAATGATTTCCATCAGCCTTGCTCCCTCACCGGCAAAGGGGGCGGATCGGGCTGGCGGCGCGCGGTCGTCCGGATGGACTGGTGCGCGATGGCGATCAGGATGAGGGCGGTCGTACCCACCACCAGCAGGAAGACGCCCAAGTCGAACAGCAATGCGCTGGCAACCGGCACCTTTCCAACCAGCGGCACGTCGAGATAGCGGAAGAAGGAGGTCAGGAAGGGATAGCCGAAGATCAGAGCGCCCAACCCGGTCGCGACCGCTGTCATCAGTCCCACGCCCATCCAGTTTAACGGCTTAATGCGCAATCGCGCCTCAATGCTGCGCGTGCCTGCCGCCATATATTGGAGGATGAGGGCGATCGACATCGTCACTCCCGCGGCGAAACCGCCCCCAGGCAGATCGTGTCCCCGTATTAGCAGATAAAGCGCCAGCACCGTTATGAAGGGGAAAAGCCATTCCATAATCACGCGTGGGACGAGCAGATAGTCAGCCAGTGTATCGCCCCGCGACCGGTCGTCTCGTTCCTCGTCGAACGCATCCTGCTGGAGCTGCTGCAGCGGGCTGCGCACGCTTTCGCTCGCCGGTCGAAACCGCCGCAGCAGGGAAAATACGGTCAGCGCGACAATCGCTAGCACCGTGATCTCGCCCAAGGTGTCGAACGCACGGAAGTCGACAAGGATGACGTTGACGACATTCCTGCCGCCTGCTTCCGGATAAGACCGTTCGATGAAGAAGCGCGAGACCGTGTCAGGCAGAGATCGAGTCATGATGGCGTAGGACAGCAACCCCAGGCCGACGCCCGCGCCTCCCGCGATTACAAGGTCGATCGCCCTGCGCGCGCGGACGCTGATCGGCGTGCCCGCTTCCGGCCAGACGTCGGGCAGCCGCTTTGGCAACCATCGCAGGCTCAGCAGCATCAGGATCGTAGTGACGGTCTCCACCAGCAGCTGCGTCAATGCCAGGTCGGGCGCCGACAGCCATACGAAGCTGATGCAGCTGACAAGCCCCGTGCCCGACACCAGCACGACGGCGGCCAACCGGTGATATTTCGCTTGCCATGCCGCGGCCAATGCGCAGCCTGCTCCCACCAGCCAGATCGCGCCGAAGCCAGGATCCAGCGGCGTGACGCCAAGCGTCCCGATCGCGTAGCCAGCTCGTAGGAACGGCAGAAGTCCCGCGATGCACCCGACCAGCACTAGCACGCGCAGCTGCGACTGGAGCCGCTCCGTCGCCACCACTTTCATCAGCCGTCGCGCCGCGCCGATCAGGATCGACAGCACCGTCTCGAACATACGCCGGCCCTTAAGCCGTCCCAGCAGCGGCACGGCGGATGCGGTATTCAACTGTCGTGCAAAGACGAAATATCCGGCCGCCCCAACCGCCAGCGCGACGATGCTGAGGAAAAGCGGGCGGGTGAAGCCATGCCAGATTGCGAGGCTATATGTGGGCATGTTCGGCCCCAGCACCGACCGGGCCGCGACCTCCAGCACCGGACCCATGGTCACCGCAGGAAATATGCCGACGACAAGACAGCCGACGACCAGCACTTCGATCGGCGCCCGCATCCAGCGTGGTGCTTCATGCGGCGTGCGCGGCAGGCTCGTCGGTCGCGGGCCGAAGAAGGTCTGGTGGATGAAGCGCAGTGAGTAAAGGACGCTGAAGGTCAGGCCCAGCGTCGCCAAATAGGGCAGGGCTTGGTCCAGCCACGTGTCGTTATAATCTGTCACGGCTTCGGCAAGCAGCATTTCTTTCGAGAGGAAGCCGTTCAGCAGCGGCACCCCTGCCATCGCCGCCGCAGCGACCATGGCCAGCGTCGCGGTGATCGGCATAAAACGGTACAGCCCGCTCAGCCGTCGCAGGTCGCGCGTGCCCGCTTCATGGTCGATGATCCCGGCCGCCATGAACAGCGAGGCTTTGAACGTCGCATGGTTGAGCGTGTGGAAGATAGCGGCGACCGCCGCAAGCGGGCTGCCGATGCCCAGCAGCAACGTGATGATGCCGAGGTGACTGATGGTGGAATATGCTAGTAGGCCTTTCAGATCCTGTTGGAAGATCGCGGCCCAGGCGCCAATCAGCAGTGTTAACAGTCCCGCGCTTGTCACGATGTAGTACCAGGCCTCGCTCCCTGCGAGCACCGGCCACAATCGGATGAGTATGAATATGCCAGCCTTCACCATCGTGGCGGAATGGAGATAGGCCGACACCGGCGTCGGCGCGGCCATCGCATGGGGCAGCCAGAAGTGAAACGGGAATTGCGCGCTCTTGGTGAAGGCGCCGATCAGGATCAGCAGCAGCGCAGGCAGGTACAGTTCACTCGACCTGATGGCGTCGCCCGATGCCAGAACCGCTTCCAGGTCGTAGCTTCCGACGATACGCCCTATCAGCAACAGGCCGATCAGCAGGCAAAGCCCACCCGCCGCCGTGACGATCAACGCCACGCGCGCGGCACTGCGCGCGGCTTCATTCTGGTGCCAATAGCCGATCAGCAGGAAGGAACAGAGGCTCGTCAGCTCCCAGAAAAAGGCAAGCTGAACCAGGTTGCCAGACATGACCAGGCCAAGCATCGATCCCATGAAGGCGAGCAGGAATGAAAAGAAGCGAGGAACAGGATCGTCCCGCGACATATAATAGCGTGCATACAGAACAACGAGAAACCCGATTGCCAAGACAAGCTGTGCAAAGATCCATGATAGGCCGTCGAGCCGAACCACTAAGTTCAGCCCCAGGGAGGGAAGCCATTCTATCTCGCTGCGAAGGCCTGTTCTGTCGGCCACAGCCGGGTAAAGAAGCGCGGTCAGCAGCGTGCCGGCAAGCGCGACCATGCCAGCGATGATCCCGGCAGTATCACGCGCCCTTGAGGACAGAAAGGCGGCGGCGAGGCTGCCCAAAAACGGGAGGAGCAGGATTAACCACAGCAAGCTGGTATTTGGTGAGGTAATTATCGCTCTCCAAGCGGTTGGCGCTTCTATCCCTGCTAGCTGCCTCCTTGCCTCCGGTCAAAACTCAAATAGCCTAAGGCTCAGGGACATCGTCAGCTGTTGATGGTGAGATCATCCGCCGCTATTACGGGAACAATAAGCACGTCCTGTGTGGCATCCAGCAGCACCCCCTGGGCGACGCTTCCAAGCAGAAATCGCTCCAAGCCCTTCCGCTGGTTTGTCCCAAGCACGATCAGATCAGCTTCCTGCTCGATTGCGCAGGCGCTGATTGCAGCTGAGGCTGAGCCTTTGAGCGGACTAAGCATGAGCTGCGCGCAATCCAATCGGCATTTCGCGAGGAACGAGGTCAACTCAGACCGAGCCCGATCCTCCTGCTGGCTGACATAATGATCAATGGCGTCCTGTACCTCCATAGCTCTCTTCATCATCCCGATCGCCGGCGCATCGAAAAGGTGCAGTGCGATTATGTCGCCTGCTGTAGCGATATCGAGCTCGGACGTGGCGTTTATCGCGACCTCAGACGCCTCGTCAAAATCGACCGCCACAAGGCTCCGCCGGTAGGGACCCGATGGAACCGCATTGGCCATGAGGATGGGATGTCGACTACGGCGGATTGTTCGCTCAGCCGTGGTGCCGACAAAGGTGTCCAGAAATTGGCGACGATGGGGACCCACGATGATGAGCGCGGGATCGGCTTCTTCGGCCACCTGCAGTATGCCAGTGAAAGCATCTCCAGTTGTGATCAGCCATTCAGCCCGTATTTGATCCACATCTGCCAAGGTGGAGACCGTTTGCTGCAAAATTTCGGCCGCAGCAGTTTTTTGTCGTTCGATTAAGTAGTTAGGTTGGTCGTCATCGACGACATGAACAAGCGTCAGCTCCGCTCTGACCTGCCGAGCTGTCAACACAGCTCTCCGCAGCGCCCGATCAGACCTGGTCGAGAAATCTGTGGCAACCAAGATTTGTTTCATGGAATCACCTCCTAAGCTAGCGCGCTCGCGGTATCCGTTTCACTATGCATCAATAGCATCCCAAGAGTTCGATGTCGCTGAGCAGATCGCCATTAATTCAAGCGAAAGCCCACCATAGCAGGGCAACCGCTACCAGTATGGGAAAGGAGAGAACGGCGACCAATTCCTTCATCGGCCACGATAGCCGTCGCCATGCTCCCGGCGGAAATGGTACAGCTGTTCCGCACGATCCTTGCTGGACGATAAGGATGGCTTCTTCAATTAACGATAGTTGAGCAACCAGCCCGCCAATTTCCGCAATCTCTTGCGTGTTAACTCCGGGGTATCGGTCAAGTAGAGCTTCAAGCTGCATAAATGCGCTTGAGACCGGCCGCAGCGGGTTAGACGACGTCCACATTGAACTATCCTTCAGAGCTCGACAAATTTACAAGATGAGAGGTGGTCTCCCTGCTAGATGCAGGGGAAGAAAGCTGTCAGCTTTTATGAAGTGCAGACCGCCTCGAGTAGTCACTTCCCGGACGCCAGGTGATCCACGATAGCGTCCGGCTAATTGTCGAATACTAGGCGCTGAACCTCGCCACAAGAGAAAGAATGGTTCATCACCGATGACATAGTTATATCACATACGGAAACAAGGATGATATCGCCCTAGCCTGTATTTATAGCGTCATGATGAAAATGCATTCACCTATTATCGCTAGAAAATCCGCAGATTATGCAGTTTCATTGCCACCATGCAACGCTCCACGGCTCGCTATGCCAAACGCCGGTAACTCTGCAACAAGAACCGCTTGAAGATTTCGATCGCCTGTCCATATTGATACTGCGGGCCGGGCCCCTCTGACGGTTGTTTCGAAAACGATCGTGATGTCGGACGGCATCGGGTGGCTCGGTGCAGGTCAGTAATTTTCTCATTTCCTCCCAGCTGATCCGGTTAATCCATATCGATTGGAGAGAGGCTTGAATAGATTGTTATACAAATTGACCCGGTTGCACGCGAAGCTCGAAGAGGAAATCCGCGGCGAACTTAGGCGTCGTTTCCCCGACAATATGCGGTTGTTGCGGCTCAAGAAAGTGCGACTGCAGGTAAAAGATCGCCTGCACGGCCAGGGGCTTCGACGCGCAGAGAGTGAACTCGCTCGGTGATCTGAACCACCGCGTCGCGCTTGAACTCATCGCTGAAATTGGGCTTCCCCATCGCCGCCTCCTGTCCTAAAAATAAGATCGAAGGTGTCGAGAAATCTAGGAGCTACTCAGTCCCAACGCGCTGGGACTGAGCAGTCTGCGGCTCTGAGAGTTGCCTCAGGGTGCGTCGTCAGAGCCGGCGACGCCACCTTCGCCTTCAAGCCTAGCTATCTGACGGGTGTCGGAACGCGTGAATTTTAGCCGTACACCGGCTCCCATTCCGCCTTCTTCTTCGACGAGGATCACCCCATAATGATCGAGTGCGCGCTGCGCGGCACATAGGTCCGCCTTCTCCGTGATCCATGCACTGCCAGCGCATTCGATGCGGCCCAGCGTATCGGTGGAAATGCCAGCGGCGCTTGCAAAGTCTGCCGCGCTCACGCCGACCAATGCCCGCGCGGCTGCGATCACGCGACCTGTTATGTGAACATGACCTGACATGAATGCTTCCTTCTCGCTCAAGGGTCCAACTCTATTTCGATCGGATTGTGCCGTCCACCTTGCGCTTGAGGATGCGGAGCTATGAGACTTGTGGCGATAGGCTAATTCGATCGTGTCCCAAGGCATGGTGTAGGTTCGCCGGCGTAGCCATGGCGAACTCCGGCTAGAGCCGGGTTGATCACGCTGCCATAGGCGGCAGGGTGACGAGAGGATCATCGCCGATTTGGGCGACGCTTTCCAGCGTCATATAGCTGGATCGCTGGACCGCCCACTCATCGTTCTGTTCCAGCAGGATAGCGCCCACGAGGCGGGTAATAGCATCCTCGTTGGGGAAGATGCCGACGACTTCGGTTCGTCGCTTGATTTCGCCGTTGAGGCGCTCGAGCGGATTGGTGGAATGCAACTTCGTGCGATGCTGCGGCGGGAAGGACATGTAGGCGAGCACGTCGGGCTCGGCGTCGTCCATCAGCTTGGCGAGCTTGGGCACCGCAGGCCGGAGCTGGTCAGCCACCTTGCGCCACTGGATCGAGGCAGCCTCGGCGGTTTCCTGCGCATAAGCGGTGGCGATCAGCGCGGACACGACACGGTTCCGGCTCCTCCCGGCATGGGCAATGGCGTTACGGGCAAAATGCACCCGGCAGCGCTGCCAGGTGGCGTTGAAGACGCGCGATACCGCTGCCTTGATGCCTTCATGCGCGTCAGAGATGATAAGCTTCACTCCGCGCAGGCCCCGCCGCGCCAGATTGCGCAGGAAGTCGGTCCAGAAGGTCTCGGCTTCCGATGCGCCGATCGCCATGCCCAGTACCTCGCGGCGACCATCGCTGTTGACGCCCACCGCTATGGTGACCGCTACCGAGACGATCCGTCCCGCCTGGCGCACCTTGATGTAGGTGGCATCGACCCAAAGATAAGGCCAATCGCCCTCGATTGGCCAATCTAGGAACGCTTTCACGCGTCCATCGATCTCCTGGCACAGCCGACTGACCTGGCTCTTGGAGATGCCGGTCATCCCCATCGCCTTAACCAGATCATCGACGGAGCGCGTCGAAATGCCTTGGATATACGCTTCTTGGATCACCGCCGTCAGCGCCTTCTCTGCGAGCCGGCGGGGCTCCAGGAAACCGGGGAAATAGCTCCCTGTACGTAGCTTGGGGATGCGCAGTTCGACCGTCCCCGCGCGCGTCTCCCAGTCCCGATCGCGATAGCCATTGCGCTGCGCCTGCCGCTCCGCGCTTTTCTCGCCATAGGCGGCGCCGGTCAGCCCACCGACCTCCAGTTCCATGAGCCGTTGCGCGGCAAAGCCAATCATCTCACGCAGAAAATCGCTGTCCGCGCTCTTTCCCAGCAGCGACTGAACGTCCATCATCTCCTTGGTCATCGGGATCTCCATAGCTTGAGTCTCGCAACCCAAATCTATCCGAGATCTCCGATGGCCACCCGCGAAACTGACCGGCCGCTACCGCGCTTAATCGATGAGCGCGCGTCCGGTCAGCTTCGCTAGCCGTCGAGCTACACCATCAACGGGGACACTACCATCGCTACTGCCATAGACGCAGATTGCTGGAACCTGCGGCTGCATAAAATGCAGCAGGATTTGTTTACTAGTTTGAAAGTTGCGTCCCCCAAATGGGAGGCGTGGCCGACTGTGTTGCCATTCCAAAATGAGGGATGATGAGTTTCCGGGCCATGTTTTTGCAGGTAATGCTTTCACCCTTGTTCTGGTGCTTCCCGATTTTTCCACGCCATTTCCCAGGGCAGCTGTACGCCGGTGGACCGGGCGATCAGAACGGCCAAGATCCCGACTTGTTGCATCATCTGATGAACAAGGTGGTCTGACATATTCCTTCGAACTGCCGGCGTCATGATCATGGCGTTCGGAGTTGCACTCGCGGGATGTTGGCGCTTTTTTTACCTTAGTTAGAAATCCGGTTGGTTGAGCTTTGCTGTGCTGATTTGAAAACGAAACGTGATCGGCCAGTTTCCGCCTGCCTGTGGGCACCGCGCGCTTTGAGCAGATCCTGGCGTGAGAGTATGCCGATCACGCGATGAGTGTCTCTCTCGACAATGGGTATGCGCCCAATCCCGCTGTCAATGATCATGTCCGCCACGACGCCCGAAGGAGTGTCGGCGAAGGCGACCGGTTGTGCGACGTCTGAGATCGCTTCGCTGAGCGGAGTATCCGCTTCGCGGGGATCAACCTGCCAGCGCAGAGCGTCGGTTCTTGAAACCAGACCAATGAGACGTTGCTCCTCATCTACTACGGGATAGCTGCGATGGCGTGCGTCGCCCGAGAAGAAGTTTAGCGCCTCCGACTTGGTCATGGATCCCGGCAAGGTATCGGGATTCTCCGTCATGAGCTGCCCTGCTTGCAGCAGGTCGAGAGCATCGACCGTATATTCCTGAAGTATGTGGCGACCGCGGCGGGCAATCTTTTCAGTCAGGATAGACCGCCTCATTAGAAGGACGCTAACACCATAAGCTGCCGCCGCAGACGTCATCGTAAAGGGTAGGGCACTGAAATGAGCAGTGAGCTCAGCGGCAAACATGGCGCCCGTTAGTGGGGCGCGCATCGCTCCGCTCATGATGCCCGCCATTCCTATCATAGCCCAGACGCCCGCATCCCCCGGGAGAAATTGGCCCATGAGAAAGCCTGCTGCACCGCCCAGGATGAGGAGGGGAGCGAGCACACCGCCAGACGTTCCAGATCCCAGCGCGATCAGCCAGACCACAGCTTTGACGACAAGCAACGCCATCGCGACCCTGAGAGTAAGTGAGCCGTTCAGCAACGTATCGATGTTGCCGTAACCAGCTCCGAGAACGTGGGCGTCGATCAAACCTCCCACACCTACGGCAATCGCTCCGATCGCTGGCCACCACATCCAGTGCACGGGCAGCTTATGAAAGAGATCCTCGATATAGTAGAGCGAGCTGGAAAGCAGTGTGGCCTGCAGACCGACTCCAATTCCCACAGCTGCCGCTGCTAACAAATTCCAGTCCGTTTCTGGAAACAGGCCCGCCATGGGAAACATCGGGCCTGAGCCGAGCAGGTGAGGGCGCAAAGCGAAGGCTACCATCGCAGCGACGACCACAGGCACGAAGCTGCGCGGCTTCCATTCGAAAAGCAAGACTTCGATGGCGAGCAGAATAGCGGCAAGCGGCGTTCCGAATATTGCCGTCATTCCCGCCGCTGCGCCAGCTACAAGTAAGGTTTTGCGTTCGGCGGCGCTCAGATGGAAGCATTGCGCGAACAGGGATCCGATAGCGCCGCCGGTCATGATAATCGGCCCCTCCGCACCAAATGGTCCTCCGCTACCGATCGAAATGGCCGATGATAATGGCTTGAGCAGAGCGACTTTGACGGAAAGGCGGCTTTCGCCGAAGAGGATCGTCTCGATCGCTTCGGGAATGCCATGTCCCCGTATCTTTTCAGAACCAAAACGTGCCATCAGCCCGACGATGAGACTTCCCAGAATAGGTATGGCGACCACCCACAAACCAAGGGAAGCATCCGTGATGTGTACATCGTCGATGGAAAAGCGCCCGAACCAGAAGAGATTGGTAGCAAAGGCAATGAGCTTAACAAGAATCCAGGCACCCATGGCCCCGCCAGAGCCAACCACAATGGCCATGGCCGCGAGCAGCAGCATGCGTCGATCGACGCTATGATCGCCCAGTTTATGGTGTTCGACGGCGCGTGCAGGTGTAGGTGACATTAAAATAAGGGCCCTTCTCAGCGAGAGAGGGCATTTATATCGTAGTACGATCATATACAACCGCGGAGAATGATGTGCGTGCCAAAGCCGATCCACTTCAAGATTCGGACTATGCAGCATTGGCGAAGTTTCGGCACGAGATCCGCCATTTTCAGGCGTTCAGCGAGGTTCAGGCAGCCGAGGTCGGGCTTACGCCACAGCAGCACCAGGCGCTCTTAGCAATTCGGGCGGCCTCTCCCGACGAAGCCACCGTAGGGCATGTGGCCGAAAGATTGGTCTTGAAACCACATAGTGCGACTGGCCTTGTGGATCGCTTGGTAGCCTTGGGCCTTGTTGCACGCAAAGCAGCGAGCAATGATCGTCGGCGTGCGATGCTGCGCCTCACCGACAGAGCGTATGAGATCCTCGCCGATCTTTCGGCGGTCCATCGTGACGAAATACGAAGATTGAAGCCTTTGTTGCTCGATATTCTTAGCGAATTCGATGTTGTGTATGACCGCCAAGGGGCTGAATAAGGCGCATCAGCAGCGACAAACTGCTTGCGCACGACGAGAGGCAAGCCTGTGACGCCCTTGCATTCTGTATCGTAAGACGATATAATTTAATGGTTGGCGTCTGGCAGTTCGGTGGAGGAACGCATGACCCTGCTCGAGATCCTCGGCGGCGCGTTCGTTGACGTTGTCGGAAGCCTGCTCGCTGCATTCCTGCTTTGTTATCTTGGCTGGAACGCCTTCAAACTCGTACACCACCCGGAAATTGGCGTCCCGTTTCTGCTTTGCCTAGGTTGGATCAGCTTGCCTCATCATCTGACGGCGAGTACCTTTGTGCAAATGGTCGTCGTATATACAGGCGTAGGTGCATTGATTTTATGGCCGGTTGGTCGAAAGTGGTATAGAGATCATAGTTCCTAAAAATGAGAAAAGGAGAGGTAGATGGATCAATTGGATCAGGATTTTTCGGTTCATCCTGCACCTTACCCCGTTATCATTGGGTGCATCAGAGAGGACCGCGAGCCGTCTATTGCAGAGATACTGCGAGTAGCCAAGCGCATCCGCCGGGAGGCGTATCCCGCGGCCGAAAAACTTAGTCCTAGGCACCGGCGTGGAATAGTTTTGAGCGCCTTGGCAGCTCTCGGGATCGAGCAGGAACGTTGAGGTCCCTGCTTGTGAGGAATATTGCTTGTACCATTTGGAGACGAAAGCCGCTCTTTCGCGAACATCAGGGTGTGCATCGGTCGATTAGCACCGACGACAAAAACCTGCCGCGCTTCTTAGGGCGCGGCAGAATACCCATTCACCCTTATTCTCACCTCAACCAGATGCTACTTCGTTCATGACCTAATTCTTTTCTCCTCTGGATCCAGTTGAGATATAATCGCTAGCTGCGCAGGTGTAGGTATGCAAGTTGTGGGGATTGGCGCAGAAGGGCGAGTAATTGAAAATCCCGTATTGTCCTGAACTTCGTCAAACGTGACGCCTGGGTGCAGTGATCTGATACGGATTGAGTGATGAGTTCCGCCGAAGTCGAGAACGCATAACTCTGTGACAATCAATCTGAGATCAATCCCTTTGGGCATTTGTCCGCCTGGATATCGATCCGGATTATATCCGGCCATGCAGACGAAGTCGACCTCCCCTTCAACAAAGACACGTTTGTTGTGCTTCGGGAAAAAGAAGCTATTCGGGTGGCAAATAGAATTGCCGGGAAAGCCTCTCACGCCAAGCATGGCAGTCCGAGGTTTCTTATGATCCCCGATCACGCTGATGTTTGCCTGGCCGTAGCGATCGATCTGTACCGGCGTAACCATCGCATGGCGCTTTCCGCTCCAGAGTGTTGAAAACACGCGGTCGTAATTTGCCGGCCCTTCGTACACGGGTTGTTGATGACTTTGGCCTAGAGGAAGCGGTTCGGAGGTGTACCATGCCTCGCCATCCGTAATCTGGATCGCGGGACTGAAAGTACGCTTTGCCAGACCTGCTGCAATCCGCGGGATCGGGCCTATTCCGGTCACCATGATTTCACCTGCACCCCGCCAAGCTTCAGCGCATGCAGTAATCATCAATTCCGAAAGGGGGTGACTTGAGTTGCTCATGTTCAACGATCTTTCAGTAAATCGGCTTTGGTAGGCTAGACACTTTAGACGGCCCGCCCACGGCAGACAGATACGACGCTTCATCTACATTGATGAAGTTAGATCTGTAGTCGTCCCATTGTTCGGCAGAGCTGGCACTTTTTGAGTACAGCCTGAGATGATCGAGATCGATTTCGTAATCAGGAGATCCGCTCGTTGGGTGAGCGCCGAACGGCACTTCCGCCACGCCGCTTATGAGAGCCCGTTCAACGAGATTGAAGCGACTGTTAGTCTTCATATCCAGTGCTGCCGTTGATACTATTTTCTCGACCGTTACGTAGCTGCGCTCGGAAGCACGTACGAGCAGTTCGTCGAAAATGGGATCGACACTGAGGTTGAGTATATTTCCACGGTCGTCTGAACGATGAGCGTGGATGAGTGCCACATCAGGTGTGATAGGTGGCATTGCCACCAGTTCTTCCTCATCCTGGTAAGGGCTTGTAATCATTTTAAAGCCAGGCTGATTGATCACATCCGTTCCGATCCCGACGCGCGTCGGCAAAAATGGTAGTTTCATCGCCGCAGCACGCAAACCCCAGTGGAACATGCCCTCATCGACTTCCCAAACCTGGAATGCGCCTTTTTCTCTAGCCGCTCGGTAATGGGGATCCAGCGGAATATGGTCCAGGGTTACAAACGAGAAGATCAATCTTCTGATCTTCCCAGTACCGGCAAGAAGTCCAACGTCTGGGCCTCCATATCCTGCGATAACCGTAAGATCTTTCAGGGATGAGCGCGCTATTGCACGCACCAGCGCCATTGGCTTGCGTCGCGTAGCCCAGCCTCCCAGTCCAATGCTCATACCATCGCGTAGCTCGGCGATGATTTCGTCTACCGTCATTACCTTATTAGTCATCTTTTACAGAACTCGGTCATGCGCGCAGCGTTCTTCACCTGCCCGACGGAGCAGGCAGAGTTGCGAGCTTTGTGGTGCAGAAGTGTCGAGGGTCGAGTTATGACCATTCTTGTTGAGGGCCAAAACTCTTGCGCTCGGTCATGGCAGAGGAAAGATCCGGCCAACAGCATGTGCTGAAAGTGGATCCATAGAGCCGTAAACCCCGGTCCGAAGGCAGCACGCCTCCGGCCGGGGCTTAAATGCCTGCGACGATGCTGCCGGAGTTAAGTTCGCGAGAACGACGAGAGCAGAGACTGCGCATAAGACATTATCGCCTTGGCGGCGCTCGAAAGTCAAGCGTCGCTTGCAGCACCAAAATTCTCTGAAGCCTATAACGTTGAAGCCATCGGTCTATTTGCGAGTGTAAGCTGAAATTTTGTGAACCGCTTTCTGGAACGGGAGGATTGCGGCGCGGGGTAGCTGCATGCGTCTTCAGTATCAGTCTGGAAGTAGACTGATGTGCGGAGTTCTTTGCAGTTATGATGCCTCATTGCGTCGGCTGGGACCTGCCAAAGCTAGTCCTCTCCCCTTTGATTATCCTCGCGCAGTTTGGAGGGCAGACTGCAAACCGCGCGCAACACAATGAGCCGGATCCTCAGCGACAAGCACTGGCAGACCGAGCTCCTTCTGAAGCGACTCAACGAGACGGGGCGTCAAGGCGCCGCCACCTGTGAGCAAGGCGCCATGTTCATGCAGATCCTGGCTGAGCTCCGGTGGCGTTTGGTTCAGTACGTCCCGCACGGCTTCTATGATTTGCCTAACGTGCTTGTCGATCACTGGATCCAGTTCTGACGCGGAAATGCTTAGGGACGTCGGAGCCATGGACACAAGGCTCCGGCCGCGGACTTCGATCACTTTGTCCGAGGGGTAGCCGCCCTTCAAAGAAGAGCAGTTCCTTTTGATGCGTTCTGCCGTTGGCGCACCAACAAGAATCTTGTGCCGAAGGTGAAGATGATCGGCGATCGCTTTGTTCAATGAGGCCCCTCCGATCCGAACGGAGCGGGTCAGGCAAATTCCGCCCAATGAAAGAACCGCCACCTCAGTGGTGCCCGCGCCACATTCCAGCACCAGCACACCCGCTGGCTTGTTGATCTGGATTCCGGCACCAACTGCGGCGGCAAGTGGCTCATGAACCAAACGTACGGGAGCCAGTCCAGCATCATCAGCCGCGGTCAGGAGGGCTCGTCGTTCAGCTTGCGTGGCGTCGGCAGGAACCCCGATGAGCGCTCGGAGCCCTCTCACCTGTCTGCGGCCCAGAGCGTGGCGGATAGCATATCGCAACAGCTCGGCCGCAGTGCCGATATCTTGTAGAACGCCCCGCCGTAAGGGTCTTCTCACCTGCAGGCCTGGAGGTGTGCGATCGACCATTGCCTCTGCCGCACTGCCCGCCGCAAAGAGTTGGGGATCAGTCCGAAAATTGGCAAAGCAGCAAAGCGAGGGCTCGTCGAAAAGGATACCGCCATCGCGATGAATTACCCGCAAATTTGCAGTGCCAAAATCGATTGCGAGTTCCGGCCGCCTCAGAGATAAGGAAGAAAGCATCCGTCTGACATAGCGATCATTCCCGCCTTTGTCTCGCCTTTGCCTCGTCCGCGGATTTGTGCCTGGCTGCCCCACACCTGAAGCGCGGTCCTCATTGGCGGTGTTCCATTACGGGATGTTGTCGGTCAGGTTTGACATAAGCGGGCTACAACGGCATCATGGAAGAATGAAGGCCGGTCACTCTCATCATCGCTTTCGCCACCACGGGGGGCAGCTTCTCGCGGGCATGTAGCCCCGGGTTCCGGTGCTTGGTGCCCTGAATTCGGGGCTCGGATCGAAAACAAGCTTTGCCTCGCAACAGGGGCGTGAGCGCTCATCCGGAAAGCAAAGTGTATGACCAGCAAGAAGGGGCGTCGCCGCCCGCAAATCCATATGATCGATTCCGAAGCCGACGCGATCACTGATCTCGCAATCGCTGCTGAAAGACGGATCCCGCAGGTGAGCAAGCTTCTCCTGGAGGAAACTGCGCGGGCTCACATTTACTCGGCAGCGCGCATCCCTCAAGACGTTGTGACGATGAACGCCACTGTCGATTTCACCGACGAGGCTGGAGAAAAGGCGCACAGCTACCAGCTGGTTTATCCGCGAGAAGCCGACATTTCATCCGGCCGAATATCTATTCTGACGCCGGTTGGTGCTGGTCTCATCGGCCTGAGGGAAGGGCAGTCAATATTGTGCCCAGATCGTGATGGACGCGAGCGAGAGCTTAAGATCGTCAGGGTGGTGCACGAAAGATAGTCTATCTTTCCATTCAAATTACGGGATGTTTTCGCGCAGCCAGATGTTTGAACACCGCTGGGGAGCGGGTAGGGGCACTGCGCCGAACTTTGTAGCACTGTTCAGGCGATAGTCTGACTTAGAAGAAATTTGGGCACGGAAACTTGCCGCTTCAAATGTCGTGGGAATGCATGCTTGCCTTTCCTGCTCTGCACTCTACATTAGACGGATGTTCGTTAGCAGGAACCACGAGAGGCCGGCGCGCCGGTCTGGAAGCAGCGCGCTGTCGCGCGCCTAAGCCCTGACGCCGATCGCGTCGGGGCCGTTCCCTCCTTTCTGCCTCCACTGGGCGCCTTCAGCGCCAACGTCTGTGTACAAGATGAGATTCACAGGCGTGCGTGAGAAGTAGTCTTCGCGACTGCGGCACATGGGCGGATACTTTCTAGCTAATTTTGTCTGAGAGGCCATCATGGGATCGAAGTTCATATGGGTTACTCGAACAGCACCGTATAACATGCTTACCGCACATCGGCTGAAGGGGATTGGGCACAAGGCGCTCACAATTCCCCTTCTCACGATCAAGCCAAGGCCTCATGAGGCGCTATCAACCCAACCTGATGCGCTCGCGTTTACCAGCATTCACGCTATCGAGCACCACCGCTTGGACTGCCGCTTTCGTGATCTGCCTGTTTTTACAGTTGGCGAGCGAACGGCGAAGCTGGCGCGCGATGCTGGCTATCGTCGGGTGCAATCGGCCGACGGAAATGCGCTTGATCTGGAGATACTGATCAAGGATCACATGCCTAAAGGCTCTGAAATCATCTACTATAGTGCTGCTGAGCCTGCAGTGGAACTCGCGCTATCGTTGAACGAGAGAGGTTATGCCGCTCGCCAGATCACCGTATATGAAAGTCTACGCTCTCCTTCGAACACAATTACTCCCGCATTGGCCGCCATGCCTTGGATGGACGGAGTTCTGATACACTCAGCGAAGGCGGGTAGGATTGTCGCTCAGCTCATAGCCGATTGCGGAGAGCAGTGGCAGGGGACCGCCTATTGCATCTCCGAAGCTGCCGCCGATCCCCTGCGGCATCTTGCACATGGAAGAGTAAATGTTTCTGAAAAGCCTAATGAGCGGGCAATGCTTGATTTGCTAGGTGGAAGGGGCCCCCCGCCAATTTTTTAGCTTCGATAAGCTTCGCATTAGCCAATCAACTAAGGCGATCTATTCCGTTCATTGTTGAGCCCTTGGCTCTTTTAAGGAAATGGCTCTGATCCCATGCCTCGTCGTTTCGAAAAATATGCATCGTCTTCAGCCAATCATGCAGATAAATGCTTCGTCAACGAGTTCGAGGTTAGTGCTGCAGCCTATCCTGATGGCCGAATTGCTGTGCTTCTTTCATATTATCCCGATCTGTCCCGAGAAGAATTAAAAGAGGTCATTGGATTTGTCCGTTTAGCGCGAGACGATCAGATAAGGCGACTAAGATCCACTCCGCGTAATTCAAGAAAGCTCGACAAGGTCCTGCGGGACAACAGAGCACTAATGCCGAGTCCGCATGCGAAAACTAGTTCGATTGTCGCGGCTGTTGTCATTATGTCGATCCTACTGTGGATGTTGTGGGACAAGCGACCGCATCCTCTTGCGCCCGTGTCGCATCAGGCTGATGTAAGCCGACAGGCGGGCACATTTTGAACGCAAATAGATCAGGAGACCGCAATGTGCGCCGTTTTTGTAAAACCGCGTCTATTTGGGCGCAGCTCTTGCCGCTTCGTAGAACTACTCGATCGATATCCCGACGTCAGCGCCGGTGAGCTCGCTGAGATGATCGAGACATTTCCCCATCTGCCTGCGGCTGAAATCGCCATCATGTCGATAGGTGAAAAATCACACAGAAAGCTGGACAAATTCATCATGGAGCAGTCGGAAGCTCTTAGTCGGCCATGGCTGAATAGTAGTTTACTAATCATTATCGCCATCAGCTTTGTAGTTCTCCTGTACTGGCTTCATTGAAGAATTCACGCTTATGCGGAGAAAGATATGCGGATAATTGAAAGCATTTCGACTGGGCTACACGATAAGATGCGCATTGGAGAGATCTAGTGAATAGAATTAGGCGAATAATCAACGAGTAGCGGCCCCGGGTTTGCGAGGGAGGAGCCCGGGGTTGATTTTGAATCTTGTAACGGCAGCGGAGTACGCTGGTCGGGAGTAGCCAATGATCAAGACAGCCGCATATGAACGAGAGTCACCGCTTGAACCTGCAGAAACGCAAGCGCCTGAACCGCGTGTGATCCCCTTTCCGAAACGCAATTCGCAGCCCGAGCCGACCCCTCCCACCGTGTCGGAACCTCCGGCTGCGGCATGATCATCTAATCAGCTGAGGAATAGGTAAGGATATGTCGATCGATGTTTCCGCGGAGTGCGGGACGTTCTTTGTCACCCTTATCAGAGGCGCTGCAGAGCGGGCAGAGGCGATCTTGGTAAGGCCAGGTCAGGAGGTGCGCTTAAGAGCGATCCGAGATGATGGGTTTTCAGAATTGGCGCGGCTGGAGCTGTCGCCACTGCCGGAAGATCAATATCTCGCCGTTGCACTCCGCCTCTCGAGCGATGGGGACCGCAAGTCGGCCATATTCGCTGCACTGGCGGACCAATTTCGGTCACCCCCTTTGAGCATCGCCGTGGAAGCTCAGCGCAAGCTTGTCCAAAGCCGTTCAAGCAAGAGTGGGCTGTCACTGAAGGCAGCCGGCGAGGCCGTTGACGCGATCAAGATAAACCTGAGTTCGGCCGGGGTCGATTATAGCCGCGCGCTAAGACTTCGAGCGGCCTTCTATTCAGATTTTTGGTGTGATCCGAGGATAGCTGCCGCTCCGGGAACTCGCCGCGTTATGCTAACAATGTCCGAGATATTGAAAGCACAAGTCAATGTCGAACATGCTAATAGATTGCCAACCTGGAAGCGAACTTCTGTTACAAGGAGTGTTTGTGAATAGTATAGGATAATTTGTGAGTGAGAGTCTAATTTTGCAAACGAGATCGCTTATAATGAAAGCGGCCGGTTTGATGATCAAAGGGGAACAATGGAATCATCCGCGGTTTCGAGCCTCGTTGCCCTAGAATGGAGAGCGCGCGCTGTTCAACATCCGCGAAACTCGGCTACATTTCAGCAGCCTCTCGGATGTCGAGCGCGAATTAATTAAGTATTTTGATGTAAGCAAGTCCGATCAGCGAGGCTCCTATGTACAATTTGGAATTCGACGAACAAACGCGCGTGCTGTTCCAGAGGGCTAGCGGATTTTGGAACCTGGAAGAATTCAGGCGGTATCATGTAGAGTTCGCTGCGCTTCTAAGGCGGGTCCGCTCAGATGGGTGACCCATTAAAATGCTATTCGATAGCCGAGACATGCCGCCCCAATCGGCCGAGGTGGTAAACGCATTTTCCAAGATGACCAGCGCAGATGGCATGAATGCTGACGGACGGGTCGCGATCCTGGTTTCGGGCATGCTTTCCAAACTGCAGGCCCAGCGGATTTCCGATAATCCGCTTGTGAAGAGTTTCAATGACGAGGCGGAAGCGAGGGCTTGGCTAGCGGAGCCAATCTGAAGTCGCTAGTAGGTAAGAACATCTATTTGGAAAATTGCGCCATCCGCACCTAGCAGCGCTCCATCATGGCTCCAGACGACTAAATTCAACATGAAAGCGTACCGCACCTAGCGGCTCGACCCGGTGCAAGATGGTCGGCTCCACGACCCCAGGGGGTGTCGCTTCAGACAATATAACTTCTGCCGGCGTTCTGCGTGGATCGGTCACGATATAACGCAGTTCGCCTTCCTCCACGCGGATCAGGCCCCAGGTGCCTTCCTTTGTCTGATGGTCGTTCAGCAAACCTGCCGGTATAGTTTCCTCGGTAAAGGTCGGCGTGCGCTTATAGGGTGTGACCCCGTCAGGAAGCTGATCGATCATGCTTCATTCCTTTCGCGATAGAATTGAACCCCAAGCTGCAGACTTTCCGCGATCCGATCCGCCTTCTGCTGGAAAGCCGTTGCGGCGGCGGGTGAGAGCAGCTCGCCGCTGACCTCCCGCCACAGCGCCAACCATCTGGCGAAGTTGTCAGCGGTCATGTGCTTGGCGTGCCGAACATGCGCGACCATCGGTTGCCCCTTATATCGCCCCGTCGTCAGCATGACCGAGGACCAGAAGTCCTGAAGCTTGCCGAGATGGTGGTGCCAATCGTCTATGGCGCCATTGAAGATCGGTCCTAGGACCCGATCCTGCCGGACCCGCTCGTAAAATGCAGGGACGAGGCGCGCAATATCTTCTTCCTTGATTTCAGTCGTCATGACGCTGCCTTCTGGCTCTGCAGGATTAGGTTCAGGGTTCGCATGAGTTCGTCTTCCAGCAGCGGCTTTTCAATGAGAATGGCGTTTAGCTCAGCGGCTGAAGCGCGAAGCGCGTGGGTGGGATTTGTCGCTAGCAGGATCGCCGGGTTCGCGCATTTCCTCCGAAGCTCGGCAAGTCGTTCAAGCCCCTGCGCGCAGTCCCGATCGACGACAAGCGCAACGGCAGCGGCCGCATCGGATAGGTCCGACCCCGCCGCCGCCTTGATCCCTGCCACCGATAGGGCGAATTCGATTGAGGAGAGGAGCGCTGCATCATCGATGAACAGCAGGACCGGATTGTCGCTGGTCATCTTCGCTCTCCTCTCCCATTCAGGCCAGGTCAGGCCGCCTTCTTCCAGATGGGCTCCAGCGGGACGTGGGGCGGGCAGTGGGCGATCGCGCCCACGGGCAGGCCGCCAAGTTCATTGGCAAAGCCATGGTTGACGTCGCGGTGATGAGCTTCGTCCGCC